>JBILWG010000037.1:0-13697 GCA_044369995.1 Gaiellales bacterium
CCCGTGCTCTACACCGGGCAGAATGATCTGGTCGCGCACGAGTGCATCATCGACCTGCGTGATATCACCAAGGACACGGGCGTCACCGTCGAGGACGTGGCCAAGCGCCTGATCGACTACGGTTTCCACGCGCCGACGATGTCGTTCCCCGTGGCGGGCACGCTGATGATCGAGCCGACCGAGTCCGAGGACCGTGGCGAGCTCGATCGGTTCTGCGTCGCGATGATCGCGATCAAGGGCGAAATCGAACGCGTGGCGGCAGGCGACTGGCCGGCCGATGACAATCCGCTCGTCAATGCCCCGCACACGGCGCACATGCTGACGGGCGACTGGGAGCATCCGTACACGCGCGACGAGGCCGTCTATCCGATGCCGACGATGGGGCCGGAGAAGTACTGGCCGCCGGTGCGTCGCATCGACCAGCCGTACGGCGATCGCAACCTCGTCTGCGTCTGCCCGCCGCTGTCAGAACTCGTGGCGGGCGACTGATTCGAGGCGGGTACCGGACGGCAGCCGCTGCTGCTACGTTGCCGGGTATGGATCAGAAGATCTCCCATGCCGCGATGTACATCCTCGCGGTCACGCTCCTCGTCTGCCTTGCCGGCATCATCATCTTCAAGGGCGTCGACACCGTGCCGCACCAGTGGCTCGGCGTGGCGATCACGGTGGCGCTGGCCGTTGCCGCCCTCGCGATGACGCGCCTCAAGTTCGGCGATCACTGACCATCGAGGCGGCGCTAGCCGCAGGTGGCGATCAGGCCGGCGAGCGCTTGAACGCGGCGTCGATCAGCTTGGGCATGTCGCCCCAGATGTCGTTCGTCTTGAGGATCACGCCGACGATGGTGTGGCCGCCGCGTCTCACGACCACTGCGAGGCAGCCGCCCGCGAGCGTGGTGAAGCCGGTCTTGCCGCCGATCGTGCCACGGTAGGTCTGCAGCATCTTGTTGTGGTTCTCGTACGTGCGCTTGCCGCCCGTGTCATTCCAGCGCACGGTATGACGCCAGGTGCCGACGGACTTGGCGAAGGTGGGGTTCTCCATGGCGCGAGCGAGCATGATCGCCTGATCCCGCGCCGTCGAGAAGTTCGTGGCGTCGTTCAGGCCCGACGAGCTCGCGTACTGGGTGCTCGTCATGCCGAGCTCCTTGGCGCGCCGGTTCATCATCTTGTAGTACCGGGCGTAGTTGCCTTTGCCGAGATCCTCGCCGAGCGCGGCGGCGGCGTCGTTGTTCGAGCCGAGCATGGAGGAGTAGAGGAGGACACCGCGCGGGTAGCGGTTGCCGATGATCAGGCCGTCCTTGTTCGGCTCGACCCCGGCGGCCGTGGCAGAGACGGTGACGGGCTTCCAGAGGTTGCCGGCCTCGGCGGTGAGGAGCCCCGTCATCATCTTGGTGAGTGAGGCGATGGGGCGCTGATCCTTGTCGCCGTAGGCGAGGATGATCTCGTTGCGGTCCACGTCGAGGGCGACGTACGAGGCCGCGGCGAGTCCCGGCTGGTTCGCCGCCGCCTTGGCGCCTGCCTGATACGTCGGGGCGGGACGCGCCTGAACGAGCGGGACGGTGACGGTGGCCTTGGCGCTGCTGCCGCCGCCGGCCTTGGCGGCCGTCGTGGTCGCCGCCGTGGTGGCCTGCTGGCCGGCGGCCGAGGCCGAGATGGTCTGCGCCGCGCCGCTCGCATTCGCGTTCTCGTCGCCACCGGCCATGACCTTGGCCGTGAAGGCGATCAGACCGACGACGAGCACGGCCAACAGCAGCACGTGGAGCGGGCGAATCGCCGACTGCTGCTTGGGGCGGCGCTTGCGACTGCGGGGGCGTGGGCGTGGCGGCGCGTCGAACTCGAACTCGAACTCGAGGTTGCCGTCGTCGTCGTAGCGGCGCCGCGCAGGCTGCGCTCGCGGCGCAGGTCGATTGCTCCGCGCAGGGCGCGGTCGGGGTGGCAGCTCGTCATCCACTGGCACCAATCCTACCGGCGCGATCGCCGATCGTCGGCAGCCCGGTGGTGAGCCGGCTGACCATGGGGTGGCGCTGGGATAGGCTGCGCCCATCACGATCAGGAGGGCGATGTGGCACGCGATATCGATGGTGCGATCGGTGAGGGCTGGGGTGGGCCGGAGCAGCTGAAGGGCAGCCACGTCAACGTCGTCATCGCCCGTCGTGGCGGGCCGACGGCAGCGGCGCTGATGACGGCGTTCACCACGCCGCGACCGGGCCACACCCCGGTGCTTGCCTGTGTGGGCGAGCATCCGACGCAGTACGAGCCGATCTGGCCGCCGCTCGTGATGATGAACAAGGCGACTGCGCTGACGGACGAGCATCAGACGATCACGTGGGGTGCCGCGCAGCTGGGGCTCGGCCAGGGGGTGCTCGATGCCGTCGCCGAGGGCCTGCTGGAGGCCACCGACGACTACATCGTGTTCGTCGCCGTGTGGGTCAATCCGGGGGCAACCGACGAGACGGCGATCCGCAAAGCCAATCGCGAGGCGATGCTGAAGGCCGTGCGCGTGGCGGTCAACGGCCGTGATCCTGCTGCGGCACAGGCGCTCGTCGAGCGGCGCGACAGTGTCACCAGCCCGTTCTACTCCGGCCAGTAGCTCGCAGCGCTCGGATACCCTGCGGCGATGAGCCGTAGGCAGTCGTACACCGTCGCGGAGTGCCGACGCGCGCTCTGGCTGCTGGGCGTGGTGCCGCCGACGGATGCGAAGGGCGTGCTGGTGGCGTGGCGGCGGCGCGTGGCGCAGACGCATCCTGATCGCCATCTCGGCGATGCGGCGCGCGAGGCGGCGGCGGCGAAGCTGACGCGGGCGCTCAACGAGGCGCGTGAGGTGCTGGAGTGGTGGATCGCGCAGGAGCGCGATTGGCCGCCGCTCGGCAGCGGTCCGCAGCAGGTGCGTCTCGACGAGTCGGAGCCGGAGGCGTGGCCGGAGCGCGAGGCGGAGACGGTGGCACCGGTCGATCCGATCACGGGTCTGCGGGCCGGCGATCGCGTGCGGGTCTGGCCGTTCGACGGCGAGCTGCTGACGGTGGTCGAGACGGAGATGGACGTGCGCGACCATTCCTCGTGGGTGCGGGTCGCCGAGCAGGGCCCGGCCATCAAGTCGGATCGCATCCGCCTCGCGGCCTTCTCGTGCCCGACCTGTGGTGCCTGTGCCGGCCCGCTCGTCGACGACGCCGAGGTGCGGCCGTGCCCCGACTGCCTGATCGATCTGCGGCGTCTGGAGAAGTCTCCGGCGGACGCAGGTCGCATCCGCCGCGCGATCGAGGCGCGCGCGACGGCGGGCGAGTCGGAGGCCGAGTCGATCGGCGACGGGCGTTTCGCCGATCGTGCGCGTGAGCGCCGCCGCTGGGCAAAGCGCCTGATCACCGCCAAGCCCGACGACCTTCACATGGCGCTGCTCAGCGCCTTCGGCTCGGCCTGGGAGCGCTGGGGCGAGACGCCCGCCGACGAGCGTCGGCCGTGACGCTACGCGGCGCGCGGCTGCAGGTGGCGCAGGTCCCGTAGGGCCTCGAGGGCGCGGCGCAGATGCGCCTCCTCGATATCGGTGGCCATCAACTCGCCACGGCGAATGCGGTCGAGCAGGCGCTCGAGGTCGACGAAGACCCGAGCCAGGTCGTCCTGGGCTGGCGAATGCGCGTCTCGTCCAATCACGTGCGGAGGGTACGGAGCCCGTCGGACACGTGTGCGGCGCCGCTGGGCGGCGTCAGCCGGCGACGAGCTCGCGGACGCGGCGCACGCTCACGGCGGCCGGCGCATCGTCGTACCCGGCCAGCACTCGCCCGTCGGCGCGATCGACGACGAGGATGACGGGCGTATGCGTGATGCCGTAGGCGCGGGCAAGGCCCGCCTCGTGGAGCACGTCGATCTTGCGATACGGGATCCCCGCGGCGTCGAGCTCGCCGCTCCACTGCTGGCAGGCGTGGCAGAGCGGACCCGAGAACGCCACGACCGCGGTGGCGCCGTGGCTCGCGTCGAGGCCGAGCTGGTGCGGGTCCACGCGCGCCGGCAGCGCCGTCTTGGGCGCGCCGCGCAGGCGCCGATAGGCGACGGCGGCACCGATCAGCGCGAGCAGCGCGGCGACGATCAGCAGGCGATCCATCAGACCGCCGGGTGGCGATCCACGGTGATGCCCCGCAGACGAGCGAGCAGCATGTACATCTCGCAGCCGACGCAGAGCCCGGTCGTGGCGGCGAGCAGCGCGAGCGCGGCGACGATCAGCGCCAGCGCCCAGCCAACCGTGGCGAAGCCGGCGTAGAGCAGGATGGCGGAGACGGTCAGGAAGACGGCGCCGATCACGTTGGCGAAGCGCGGCAGTCGCGCGTCCTCGATGCGCCCCTCGCCGAGGCGCGGCTGAAGGACGTCGAACCAGAGGCGGCACGGCAGGCAGAAGCGGCGACCGAGCGTCAGTCCCGCGATCAGCTGCAGTGCGAGCAGCACGACGATCCACTCCTGCTGCAGCAGGAAGGCGACCAGCGCACCCACGCCGACGATCGCCTGGTTCGTGCGCGGACCACGCGAGTCGATCACGTTGGTGACGAGGTACGGGTCGACGGTGCGGTAAGGAGTACTCATAGCTTCTATAACGGTACTGCATATCGCGTGCATTCCCTCTCTGCGGATGCCCCGCAGGCAGTTGGCGGCGATCTGCTGCGCCGGTGACGCCGCGCCGCGTCACGATCCTCTCACCGTCATGAGGAGCCTTCTCCATCCGGCGACTATGGTCTCCACGCTGGCACTGGTCGTTGCGCTCGGCGGCACGAGTTACGCCGTCTCGCAGCTGCCGCCCGACAGCGTCGGGACCGAGCAGTTGCAGAACGGCGCTGTCTGACCGCTCAAGATCAAGGCGGGAGCGATCACGGCCGGCAAGATCCGGAACGAGACGATCACGAGTCGGAAGATCCGCAACGGTGCCATCCAGAAGTGGGACATCGGCTGGTCGACGTGGAACGACCTTCTCGGTGCCCGTGGGCCGCAGGGCGTGCAGGGCAAGACGGGGCCGCAGGGACCGGTCGGCGATACCGGCGTGCAAGGTCCCATCGGTCCGGCCGGCCCGACCGGCCCGCAGGGACCAGCCGGCCCACTCGCCAATCGCGCCTTCGCATCGTTCTCGAGCACGCTCACGCAGACGCTCAACAACACCGGCGGAAACAGCAATCCCGCTCCGATCGCCCTGACGGTCGCCGACCCGTGGAACGAAGGGGCGTCGCTCAGCGCTGCCGGCGATGCCGTGTGCGTTGCCGCTGCCGGCGTGTACAACTACCAGTTCTCGCTGCAGGTCACCAAGTCCGGGTCCGGTACCGATTTCGTTGACGTCTGGCCGCAGATCGGCACCGACGGCGGCGCCTATGCCAACGTCGACTGGAGTGACACCGAACTCGCGCTCACGGCGAATCAGCGCACCGTGGCGGCGTGGAACTTCTTCTTCGGCCTCACCGCCGGCCAATGCGTGCGGCTGATGATCTACTCGTCTGACGGCACCGCGTTGGTCCTCGCCCTGCCGGCGCAGTCCGGTCCGCCGGCGACGCCCGCCGTGCCTCCCGCGATCGTGACGCTGCGGCAGGTCGGCTGACGCGCGCACAGCAAGCGCGGCGGCTAGTCTGCTCGGCATGGACCGCTTCCGTTCGACGACGACCGACAACTGGCTCGACGATCCGTTTCCGACCCGGGCCTTCCAGCGGGTGCGCGAGTTCGCGCCCTCAGCGCGGATCGCCAACGACTCGGGTGTGATCAGCGAGCTTCCCACCGACCTGCGCGAGCTCGGCGGCGTCGAGTTCGCGGCTGCCGACGGCTCGGTGATCACCGTCGACGAGCAGTTCGAGCGATCCAACGGCGAGAGCCTCGTCGTGCTCAAGGACGGCGTGATCGTCTACGAGCGGTACCGCAACGGCATGACGCCGCGCACGCCGCACCTCTGCATGAGCGTCACGAAGTCCTTCGTCGGCGCGATGCTCGGCATCCAGGTCGGCAAGGGTCTGGTCGCGATGGATCAGCTGGTCACCGAGCTTGCGCCCGAGTTCGCGGGCTCGAGCCTCGACGGCGCCAACGTGCGCCACCTCATCGACATGACGGCCGGGACCGAGTTCGTCGAGGATTACGCCCTCTACGCGAACCCCAACGACTCGAACCCGCTGATCGACTACGAGCGCCAGGCCAGCTACCGCCGGCTTGGTGCTGCAGAGCCGCTCGGCATGTACGGGCACTTCCACACGTATCCGAAGACGCGCGAGCACGGCACGAACTTCGACTACCGCTCGGTGCTCACGAACATCGTGGCGCGCATCGTCGAGAACGTCACCGGTCGGCGCTTCGTCGATGCCCTGACGGAACAGCTGTGGGTGCCCCTCGGGATGGAGCACGAGGCGGACATGATGCTCGACGTCGTCGGCGACGCGGTGGTCGACGGCGGGCTGTCGTGCTCGACGCGGGACCTCGCGCGGTTCGGCCTCGCCTACCAGCGCGACGGGCAGGGCGTGATCCCCGCCGCGTGGGTGGCCGACACGCGAGACGGCGACGATGAGGCGGTGCGCAATTACGCGGAGAGCCCGACGATGACCAACGCCGAGCGCGCCGGCTGGAGCATGTACCGAAACGCCTTCTGGGTGATCGAGCGCGGCACGAGCTACACCGGCTCCGGCATCTACGGGCAGCACTGCTTCGTCGATCACGCGACCAACGTGGTCGTCGCGCGCTTCTCGACGTACCCGATCGCGTATCCGATGGAGCAGTGGAACGAGACGATGCGCGGGATCCGCGCGCTGTCCGGCGCGCTGGCCTAGGCGTCAGCGCTGCCAGACGGCGTCGAGGTTCTCGACGTCGCCGAGGATGCCGGTGGCGGGTGAGTCGGCGTGGATCTCGGCCTCGGGCAGCACGAGCGCGTGCTCGACGACGGCACCCTGCTCGATCACGGCCCGGGGGCCGATCACGGCCGGTCCGATGATCGTCGCGCCGGAATGCACCTCGGCACCCTCGCCGATCAGCACAGGACCGGCGATGACGGAGTCGGGCGAGACGTTCGGCAGGCCGCAGTCGCTGTCCATGATCAGGTCGCCCGCCGGATCCACGTCGACGGCGCCGCTGGCGATCGCCAGATTGGTCGCGAGCAGCTCGTCGAGCGAGCCGATGTCGCTCCAGAACGCGTCGGTCACCCAGGCGCGGACATCGGCGCCCTCGGCGACGAGGCGGGGGAGGATCTCCGAGCCGAAGTCGCTCTGGCCCTCGGCCGGGATCTCCTCGAAGATCGCGGCGTTGAAGCAGTAGACGCCCACGTTGACCAGATCGCTGAGCGCATCCTCCGGTGCGGGCTTCTCCTGGAACGAGGTGATGCGGCCGTCGTCGTCGGTGACGACGACCCCGAAGCCGGTGATGTCCTCGACGCGCTTCACGGTGATGGTGGCCAGCGCGCCCGAGGCGCGGTGTGCGGCGGCGAGCGCGGCGAGGTCGATGGTGTGCAGGCCGTCGCCGCTCGTCACGAGGAAGACGTCGTCGTCGGCCGTCAGGAACGCCTGGCACTTGCGGGTGCCCCCGGCCGTCCCGAGCAGCTCCTCCTCGATCGAGTACTCGACGGCGATGCCGTAGGCCGACCCGTCGCCGATCGTGTCGATGATCGTCTGCGGGTGGTAGTGCAGGTTCATGATCGCGCCGGTGCAGCCCGCGCCGGCGATGCGGCGCAGCAGGTAGTCGACACACGGACGGTTGCCGACGGGCGCGACGGGCTTCGGCAGATGCTCCGTCAGCGGCCGCAGTCGCGTACCGAGACCGGCCGCCATGATCATCACGCGCATGGGCTGCAGCCTAGCGGGCGGGGACGGAGCCGGAGATGGGGACGGCGGGGAGCGTGACGACCGAGTGGCCGTCGCGCTCCCCGCCGGGGTGATCGGCTTAGTGGAACTGCTCTTCCTCGGTGGACCCCTTGAGGGCCAACGTGGAGCTGGCTCCAGCCGAAGCGATGGTGGAGATGAGATCGAAGTAGCCCGCACCGACTTCGCGCTGGTGGCGCGTCGCGGTGTAGCCCTGGTCCTCCATGCCGAACTCGCTCTCCTGGAGGGCGACGTAGGCGGTCATACCGCTCTCGGCATAGCCCTTGGCGAGCTCGAACATCGACGCGTTGAGCGCGTGGAAGCCGGCCAGGGTGATGAACTGGAACTTGTAGCCCAGCTCGCCGAGCTCGTGCTGGAACGCGGCGATCTCCTCGTCGGAGAGCGCGCGCTTCCAGTTGAACGACGGCGAGCAGTTGTAGGCGAGGAGCTTGCCCGGGAACTGCGCATGGATCGACTCGGCGAACTTGCGCGCCTCGTCGATGTCCGGCGTGCCGGTCTCGCACCAGATCAGGTCGGCGTACGGCGCGTAGGCCAGGCCACGGGCGATCGCGGAGTCGATGCCGCCGGTCACGTAGAAGTAGCCCTCCGGCGTGCGCTCGCCGGTGCAGAACTCGCGATCACGCTCGTCCACGTCGGAGGTCATCAGCGTTGCCGCCAGCGCGTCGGTGCGGGCCACGATCAGCGTGGGCACGTCGGCGACGTCCGCGGCAAGGCGGGCGGCCGACAGCGTGCGGACGAACTGGCTGGTGGGGATCAGCACCTTGCCACCGAGGTGGCCGCACTTCTTCTCCGAGGCGAGCTGGTCCTCGAAGTGCACGCCCGAGGCGCCGGCCTCGATCATGCCCTTCATCAGCTCGTACACGTTGAGCGAGCCGCCGAAGCCGGCCTCGGCGTCGGCGACGATCGGTGCGTACCAGTCGATCGACTCGTCGCCCTCGGACCACGTGATCTGGTCGGCGCGCGTCAGTGCGTTGTTGAGGCGGCGTACCATCGCCGGCACGGAGTTGGCCGGGTACAGCGACTGGTCGGGGTAGACGTCGGCGGCGAGATTGCCGTCGGCGGCGACCTGCCAGCCGGACAGGTAGATCGCCTTCAGGCCGGCCTTGACCATCTGCACGGCCTGGCCGCCGGTCAGGGCGCCGAGGGCGTGGACGTGATGCTCGTTGTTGACGAGGTCCCACAGCTTCGCGGCGCCACGCTCGGCGAGCGTGTGCTTCTGCACGATCGAGCCGCGCAGCGAGACGACCTCTTCGGCCGTGTAGACGCGCTCGATGTTCTGCCAGCGCGGGTCGGTGCTCCAGGCCTGCTCGAGATCCGCGATCTGCTGGGCGCGAGTGGGGGAAGTGCTCAAGGGGGGTGAACCTCCGGTAACGGACGCGTGTCCGGAATGTGATTGGGGACTGTACGCGTCGCCATTCATAAGGTCGAATCGAAATCTCAGGTTATTTCGATAGATATAATTGATCGATATGGATTCCGGGCAACTTGAGGCGTTCGTGCGCGTGGCCCGCGTCGGCAATCTCGGACCCGTCGCGGCTGAGCTGTTTCTGACGCAGCCGGCGCTGACGGCGCGCCTGCAGCGCCTCGAGCGCGAGGTCGGCGGCCCGCTCTTCCTGCGCTCACGCCGGGGCATGCGGCTGACCGCCGCCGGGCGCGCCTTCCTGCCGTACGCCGAGCGAACGCTGGAGACGTTCGTCGAGGGCTCGCGCCTGGTCTCGGATCTGACGGCGGCGGGTGACGGTGCGCTCACGATCGGCGCACCCCCGGCGATCTCCACGTACCTGCTGCCCGGGCTGCTGCGCCAGCTCGCGGCCGACTCCTCGCTGATCGACCTGTCGGTTCGCGGCGGCCATTCCGACGAGGTGCTCGACATGGTGGTGCGCGACGAGGTGCAGATCGGGCTGATCCGCGAGCTGTCCCATCCCGAGCTGGTGACAGAGCGCGTGTTCGAGGACGAGCTGGTGCTCGTCTGCGCGCGCGACCACCGCTTGGCGCAGCGGGGGTCGGTCACGATCGAGCAGGTGGCAGACGAGCGCTTCGTGCTGTTCGACCGACGCTCCTCGTTCGCGGACATCGCGCTGACGCTCTTCCAGCGCGCGCGCCTGCAGCCTCGCGCCTTCCTCGAGATGGACAACACCGAGGCGGCTGCCCAGATGGTCGCGGAGGGTCTGGGCGTCGCGCTGCTGCCGCGGACGGCCATCTCGTTCTCACTCGACGACGGATCGCTCGTCGAGCTGCACCTGCTCAACACGCCGCAGATGCGCCGCCCGGTGGCGGCCGTCTATCGCGGCGACACGCCGCTGTCACCGCCCGCACAGGCCTTTCTCGAACTCGCGCGCGGGCTCGCCTCCGCGTCCGCCCGAATCCGCCCGAGCGCCTAGGCTTGTCGGGTATGACGGTGCACACGCTCGACGTCGGACTGCGCGGGACACGCGACTACATCCAGGGCTCCCAGATCCTCGCGCGCACAGGTGAGCTCGTGGTGGCCGAGGCGGGCGAGCCGGTACTCCTGCTGTCGGCGAAGTTCACCCAAATCACCGAACGCGGCGTTCGCGTTGCGCTGGCAGAGGACGACGTCGCCGACGGCAGCGAGATCGGCCGCGCCCAGTACGCCTGGGGCGATGGGCGGCGGACGGTGCGCTTTCTCGAGATCGACGGCCCCACCGCGCACCGCATCGACGACGTGCCCAAGGTCACCAACGACCTCGTCGCCGACACCACCGGCACCGCCAGCTGCGCCTTCAGCATCGAGGGCACCTTCGAGTCGTACCTCGTCGCCGTCATCGAGTTCGTCAAGGCCGCGCACGCCGCGCGCGGGACGGACGTCGTCGACATCTGGTTCACCGCGCTGATGGGCGCCAAGCTGCCGCTCGCCGCCACGTACCCCGGGTCCGGCACGTTCCAGCTGACGCCGAAGATCGAGCGCATGGTCGAGGGGCGCCTGCAGACGCTCAGCGTGCTCGAGACCGAGGGCGCTGGCGCACCGCCGCCGTTTCAGATCTGCTTCTCCTGCATGATGCGCGCATGAGAGAATCCGTCACCACCCTGAGAGGACAGGCATGACACGCGACGAGGCACTGGCAGCCATTACCAAGGCATTGACCGCGACGGTCGGCTCCGTCGACGGCGATCTCACCGAGGAGACGAACCTGGTCGAGGACGGGTTGCTCGACTCGCTCGACTCGATGACGTTCCTCTTCGAGCTCGAGAACGACCTCAACACGAAACTCGACGCGATCGACGAGACGTACGACGACTTCCGCGTCGGCGCCATCGTCGACATCGTCGTGCAGGCGACCTCCTGACCCCCGACGCCTCCGGCGTCTGCTGAGGCCGCTCCGCCGTGCTCGCCAGCTTCCAGGTGCTTGTGCTCGCGACGTTCGCCGCGAGCCTCGTCTACTGGCTGCTGCCCGCCGGCTGGGTCGAGGGACGCCGGGCGGTCCTGCTCGTCACGTCGGGCGTTTTCATCTGGATCTACAACCCCGCCACGCTCTTCATCGCGGTGGCCACGGCGCTCCTGGCCTGGCTGCTCTACGGCGTCACGCGGCGTCATCCCCGCTTCGGCTGGCTGCCGTGGCTGATCGTGCTGCCGCTCGTGCTCAACGCGATCACGCCGCTCGATCAGCTGATCCCGTTCCCCAGCGGGTCGCCGCGCAGCGTGCTGTTCACGACGCTCGGCACGCTCGGCATGTCGTTCTACACGTTCAAGCTCTACGTCTCGATCAAGCAGGGCCTCAAGCTCGACGCTCTGCCGTTCCGCGAGGTGCTCACGACGACGCTCTTCTACCCGGCCTTTCCGGCGGGCCCGATCGACGGCTCGCAGAAGTTCGACCACGTCGCGCTGTCCCGCGATCCGGATATCCGCCGCTGGGTGATGGGCATCGGGCGCATCGGGATGGGAGCCGTCAAGGCATTCATCATCGGCGGCTGGATCCAGACGACGCTGTCGAACGAGCTGCTCGGCGCGCCGATGGGCGCCATGTACGAGCGGGGCTGGGACGGACCGGTGCAGGCGCTGCTGTTCGCCTTCATCTCCTTCGCGTACCTGTACATCAACTTCTCCGGCTTCACCGACATCGCGATCGGCGCGGGCTGGATGTTCAACCTCGATCTCACCGAGAACTTCAAGTTCCCCCTGATCGCGCATTCGATCCAGAACTTCTGGCAGCGCTGGCACCTCTCGCTGTCGAAGTTCATCACGGCGTACATGTTCAAGCCGATGCTGCGGCGTACCGGCAAGACCGCGTTGTCGCTGATCGTCACGTTCACGCTGATCGGTCTGTGGCACAAGGCCAGCCTCGGCTACCTCTTCTGGGGTATCGGGCATGGCTCGGCGCTGGCGCTGACGGCGTGGTACCGCGCGCAGAAGCGCCCGCCGCTGCCGATGCCGCACGCCGTGCGTCGCGTCGGCGGCATTGTGATCACGCTCACCTTCGTCAGCATCATGTCCACCATCGCGAACCAGCCGTCGAACCGTGTGCTGGCGCGGTACGTCCTGTCGTTTGTGGGAATCCACGTCGCATGAGGAGGCTCGTCTGATGGAAGCGCGCTGGGCGGCCGTCGCCACGCTGGTGGCAGACTGGGTCCGCGACCACCAACTGCTCGTCTACATCGTGCTGGGCATCCTCGCCTGGGCATTGCTCCTCCTCAACTACCCGCTCGAGTCGCTGACGCCG
The DNA here is from genome assembly GCA_044369995.1 of Gaiellales bacterium. Lineage (GTDB taxonomy): Bacteria > Actinomycetota > Thermoleophilia > Gaiellales > F1-60-MAGs149 > F1-60-MAGs149. The sequence continues at coordinate 12,484 of JBILWG010000037.1, forward strand.
GTGTACGCCAACTTCTGATCCCATGTCGCTCCGCCAACGCCACCTGATCCAGCTCGGCGCCGCCGTGCTGCTCGCCGCGACCATCCTCGGCGTGTTCGCGCTCGTTGCGTGGTCCGACCAGCCGCGGGTGCGCTACGCCTCGCTGAAGTGCGTCTACCGCCAGATCTACAACTACAAGGGACCGGTGGATGTCGTCGTGGTCGGCACGTCGCGGACGAAGTGGGGCGTGTCGCCGCAGACGGTCTCGACGGCGTACAGCAACGGGAAGGAGCCGCCGTTCGTGGTGCTCAACCTCGCGCGCAGCTGGCGCGGGACGCAGCAGATGTTCCAGGAGATCAAGGACGTCGAGGCGGAGCGGGGCATCGAGCGGGCGATCGTCATCGAGTACTCGCGCGAAGGCGATGTCGTGGCGACGTCACAGCGCTACTACGACTACTACGTGGACCACGCCGCGCTGGTGCCGATCGAGGAGTTCCGCGACGATCCGGCGCAGAAGCCGCGCGAGCCCGCCTATCTGCGCTCGCGTGATCTGCTCGAGCTGCTCCAGCAGCGCGTCGACTACGCACTCGATCGCGCGCTCTCCGGCAAGGCCGACAAGAACGTGGTGATCCCCGTCGACGAGCGTCCAGTCGGTGTCTCCGATGGCTGCACGGGCAAGGATCGCCCGCTCAAGGAGGAGGCGAACGCGACGTGGCTCAAGAAGGTGACGCCGAAGGGCGGCACGTGGGCGGATCGTCCTGACGGGGCGTGGCCGATCGGGCGGATCAACAACGATGCCCAGCGCGAGACGATGCTCGAGCTCGTGCGCTGGGCGAAGGCCCACGACCTGGCGATCTACTTCACGCTGATGCCGCGCCTCGGTGATCCCGAGCCGTCGTCCGCGTATCTGGCGAAGTTCCAGCGCACCTTCGGCGTACCGCTCCTGTTCCCGCCGAAGGACGTGTTGGCCCAGCTGTACGACGGCGGCTACTCCGATCCGAACCATCTGCACGAGCCGGGTCGCGAGATCTACTCGAGGTGGCTCGGCGAGCAGCTGCAGTCCCGGTAGGTGAGCACCGTGCCGCGGGCCGACGGGCGCAATCGCTTCGAGCCGGCCACCGGGCACGCGGTGGTCTGCGGCTCCCGACTGCGCCAGGACCGGTATTCCGCCACCCGGCGTGCCTGTGCCACGAACGAGCGAGGCGCAGCGGAATGAGGTGCGGCACGCGGCGACG
>JBILWG010000158.1:0-4690 GCA_044369995.1 Gaiellales bacterium
TGGCGGTTCCGCTTTATTGCCCTTGGCATCACGATCATCGGCATCTTCATCGTGTCGACGCTGATCGGTCTCATCTCAAGCGGTATCGACCGCACCGTCGACGAGTTGCGCAAGGGCCGGTCGCTGGTTGTCGAGGACGGCCACACGCTGATTCTCGGCTGGTCGCCCAAGATCCATCAGATCCTCAACGAGATCGAGGTCGCGAACGAGAATCAGCGTCACCCAAGCGTGGTGATTCTGGCTCCGCACGACAAGGTCGATATGGAAGATGAAGTGAAGGCGCGGGCCAGTGGCCCACGGCGCACTCGTGTGGTCTGCCGGTCCGGTGATCCGTCAGATCCGGCAGACCTGGAGTTGGTGCGCCCACTGGCGGCCAAGTCGGTGCTCATCCTGGCCGATCAGGATGCGGGCGATCCGCAGACCGTCAAGACCGTCCTCGCGCTGATGGGCTTTGATCGAGACTTTGAGAAGCTGAAGGTGACGGCCGAGTTTCTCGAATCCGACTCGGCGGCAGCACTTGAGCGCGCCGCGCGCGGGAGGCTCGGCGTCGTCGTCTCCAACGACGTCATCTCGCGCATCACGGCGCAGGTCTGCCGGCAGGCGGGCCTCAGCTACGTGTTCCAGGATCTCCTCGACTTCGATGGCGACGAGATCTACTTCCAAGCAGAGCCGCGATTGATCGGACACACGTTCGGCGACTGCCTGACGCTCTACGAATCGTCCTCGGTGATCGGCGTCCGCGCCGCGGACGGCACGATCACGCTGAGTCCGTCAATGATGCGCGTCTTCGCCGAGGGTGATCAGGTGATCGCGATCTCTGCGGATGACGACACCGTGAAGCTCGATGGTGAGGTCATCGCGGGGCAGGCGGCCGCGTCGGCATCTGAGCCACCACTCGAACTGAAGGTCGAGCACACGCTCGTCGTGGGCTGGAATGCGATGGGGCCGCGGATCCTGAACGAGCTTGAGCGGTACGTATCGGCGGGATCGACCGTGCGCGTCCTGCTCGATCCGGCGCGAACCGACGGCGCGTCGAGGGTGGCGGGGTCAGGTTCCCTCGAACTTGAGTTCATCGAAATGGATACGGTCGACGGCAATCTGCTTGCGGCGGAGCTCGGGCGTGGCCGCTACGACCAGATCATCATCCTCTGCTATCGCGGCGAGGACATTGCCGCAAGCGACGCGCGGACGCTGCTCACGCTCCTTCAGATCCGGCAGGTGACAGAGGATGTCTCCAGCCCCAACCACGGCGTGCGCCTCGTGGCCGAGCTTCTCGACGCGCGCGATGTCGAGCTGGCGCGCATCGCGAATCCCGACGACTTCGTCGTGAGTGAGCGCCTGACGAGCCTCATGCTCGCGCAGCTGTCGGAGAACGCGGAACTTCGTGGCGTCTTTGCCGACCTCTTTGATGCCGAGGGTGTCGAGCTTGTGCTCGTACCGGCGTCACGCTACGTCGCCACCGGAGCGGAGCAGTCCTATGCCGATGTCGTCGCTGCCGCACGACGGCGGGGCCACGTTTGCGTGGGGTACCGTTGCGACGGTGGGGAGAACGCCAACGGTGCGCTCGGTGGTGGCGTCGTCCTCAACCCGCCGAAAAGCAAGACCGTCACGTTCGCCGAGGACGACCAGATCCTCGTGCTCGCCTGACATCGGTCTCGGTCCGTGCGGCCGGTGCCTGAGCGTCGATGCCGTGTGGGTGGTCCTGAGCCAGCCCGGCGAGGCGTGTCAGGTGAGCGCAGCGCGCGCCCGTCGCGCGGATGCCGAGCCAGACAGCGCGCTCGCGCTTACGGCTGCATTCATCGGGTGCTCCTCGTTGAGCGTGCCTCGCGCCGACGAGGTGGCGGCGCGAGGCACGCGTCCTCACTACGTGCATGCAAATTCACCCTTAGAAGTAGCCCTTGCCGACGGCGCTATTCGGCGAGGCCACCTTCGTGCGCCAGGTCAGTTCGCTGCGCTCGCCGTCCGGATCCGCCAGCCAGCCGTCGAGGGCGGTCGGTGCGGCAGCCGTCCACTGCGCGAAGTCCACGACCAGCGCGTAGCCCTGCGGCGGCGCATACGACCACGCGTACAGCGTGCCCTCGGTGGTCGCGGTCTCGAGTGTGGCGGCCACGTTGACGCGGTTGGACTTGCGCTGGTTCGTGGTCAGGATCGCCGCGTTGTTGGCGAAGTCGAGATTGAGCCGCGCCGCACGGTTCGCGCTGAGGCGGATACCGCGCATCTCGATCTGGTACATGGTGTTGGCGCTGGCGGTGTCGATCACGGCGAGCGTCGGGTCCGTCCCCTTGGTGGAGGAGAAGACGATCGATTCCTGACTGGGGTTGATCGTCACGATGTCGCGCGACCTCGGACGGATCGCGAGGTTCGAGGCGATCCACGTGCCATCACCGGCATGCGCTGTCACGGCGGTCGTGACGGTGACGTTCGTGTTCTTCGTTGAGAGCAGGATGCGGAAGGGCACGTTGGCGGGGACGGTCCAGACCGGGAAGGTCTGCATATCGTCACCGGGCGGATCGATCGCGTCGAACTCGGTGAGGTCGGCGATCGCCTTGCCATCGAGCCCCTCGAGCGTCGCGGTCACGCTGCCGCCGTCGCCGATCTCGACGGCGTCGATCGTTACGGTCGTCCCGGTGGCGCTGTCGCAGAAGGGACAGGGCTGCCGCCCGAGGAGCTTGTCGGCCGGGATCAGCCCGACGTCGCCGCTCGCCATCGTCGGCGCCTGGCCGGGGCTCGTGAACATCAGGTACTCCATGGTGCCCTTACCGCCGTCGGCCGTCGTATCGATGTGCACGGCGCGGGTGCGCCCCGGGTAGTTGTTGTCCCACACCTCGATGTCGTAGAGGCCGTTGCCGCGGTCGTAGAGCGCGATTGGGGTGATCGCGTGCCCGCCCTGCGCGGGCGGGGTCTCCCAGACCGTGAGCACGAACGGCGCGGCGCCGGGCTTGAGGCCCGCCTGCAGCGCGCGTACGGCTTGCGTCGGCGAGAGGGCGTACGAGCTGCTGTCGTTGACGAGCTGCCACGCGAAGTTGCGTGCGATCGTCCGCGTCATCGTCGAGGACCAGGGCGTGCGGTACGGCGCCCGGAAGGCGCTGCCGATGAACGGCAGGCCAAGCGTGCCGTTGAACACCTGCGAGGCGGTACCTGCGATGCCGAAGCAGTGGCCGCCATCCATCGCGCCGTTGAAGGCCTCGCGCGTCGCCTCGGCGGCGAGCGTCGGGATGCACGGGCCGGTGCGGTTCGTGCACGCCTCGTTGCCGAACATGGCGCGCATGTCGTCCGCCGTCAAGTTGACCGGATCCTCGAAGGGGACGTCGAAGAAGATCGTGTTGGCGAGGTTCGGGGTCGACTCTCCGCTATCCGTGTAGTTCATGAAGTTGAAACCGTCGACCTGCGGATCGAAGCCGCTCTGCGCGATCACGGTGCCCTGCGGCGACCATTCGGCCGGCGTCGGGTCGAGCATGCCGGAGTCGATGACCTCTTGCACGAAAGCGGGCGGCGCGCCGGGGTCGGCGGTCGGCACGGTCCAGGCCGCGTGCGCGGTGCTCGCTGCGACCAACAGAGCGCCGGTCGCGACGATGATGCTGATGGTCCTCCGTGCACGATGCCGCATGGCGCGATCTCCTCCGAATAGGTTCGCTGGGGGGCTGTAGCGAGGTTGCGCAATCGTGACAGAAACGAGTTGCGGGGGGTGTGTTGTGGATGACACGGCGGGGGTAGCCCCGCTGTGTGGGGTGTCGGCTTGTGGGGCGCGTCGGCGTGGGTTAGCGTCGCTGCATGCATACCTCGGCGAAGGATTCTCCGCGCGACCATCAGGGTTTCGGCGCGTACCTCGCGGCCCTGATCGCAGCAATGGTTCTGCTGGCCGGCGCTGCGACGGCGCAGGCGGCGCCGTCGGATAAGCCCGCCGACTTCATCTTCGACCTGCAAGCGGCGTCGGCGTCCTTCACGCCGGCAGCGGACGAGCCCGGCATGTACCGCCTCGAGCTGCAGGGCGTCAGGCCCAACTCGATCGGGATCTTCGAGTTGACCGCGACCGAGTACTCGACCAGTCTCGGGCTGCCGCAGCTGATGGCGTACTGGACGAGATACGGCGATGAGACGGGGCAGTTCGTGACCAATCCGCCGCGCGCCGTGCTCCGCGTGGCCCATGGCGCGGCCGAGGAGGTGGTCGTGCGGCTGCGTAACGGGTCGAACGAGGGCTCGACGCTGCGCTTCGACGCCGAGATCATCACGAGCCCCCGCGTCTGGGGCGTGCTGGAGAAGAAGGTCGACCAGGTCGACGAGACCGCGGCGCAGGTCGAGCACACGCACGAGCTCGAGCCGACGACGATGGAGAACGTCGAGATGTTCATCGACATGCCGGCTCGGATCACGCAGCCCGACGCGCCGACCGCGAAGGCCACCAACGCGGGCGCGACGTCGATGCTGCGCGCGGCGCCGTCGACGCGCTCGATGACCTGCAACGGCGTCAGGTCGAGCCGGCTGGTTCGCTGCTGGAACGAGATCGGCACGTACGGACAGCCGGCGTGGAGCATCGATCCTCCCGCGCCGTACATCGCCTTCAACCAGGTCGGCCTGGTCGACCTCGGTAGCTACTGGTTCTCGCCCGCGGTGTACATCCCGCTCTACGCGCAGATGCCGTTCCGCTACGTCTACCCCTTCGACATCGACTGGATCATCGGACGGGACACGA
>JBILWG010000159.1:0-4679 GCA_044369995.1 Gaiellales bacterium
GCTCCATCAGCTGCGCGTGCGAGATATCCCGACCGATCTCGACGTTGCCGAACAGGCGGAAGCCGGGCTTGTCCGCGATCTTCTCGAACACGCGCGAGACGGCCTTGATCTTCGGATGGTCAGGTGCGACGCCGTGGCGGACGAGACCCCACGGAGTCGGCAGGCGATCGTACAGATCGACCTCGATCTCGGGCTCGGCGTCGAGCAGGTGGCCCGTGGCGTAGAAGCCGGCCGGGCCCGCTCCGACGACGGCGATGCGGTGCGCGCGATTCGTCATGGACGCAAGGTAGCGCGGGACTACGCGGCGATGCGCAAGGGCGGCAGCGCGCACGCGGGGTCGTACGCGTGCAGCTCCGTGCCGTGTTGGCGGAGCCACTGGTGCGCCTCGCGCCAGTCTGGGCGCAGCGCCTCGACCTCGGCCCAGAAGCGCGCGCTGTGGTCGAGGTGGCGCAGGTGGCACAGCTCGTGCGCCACGACGTAGTCGAGCACGTCGAACGGTGCGAGCATCAGCCGCCAGGAGATCGAGACGGTGCCGGTGCGGCTGCACGAGCCCCAGCGCGACGTGCCGTCGGCGATGCGGAGGTTCGCGGGATGCGGCTCGGGCAGGTCGGCGATCAGCGCGGCGGCGACGCGCCGCGTCTGCTCGCGGTACCAGCGTTCGACCATGCGCTCCGCGCTCTCGGCGTCGGGTGCCACGACGGTGACGCTGTCGTCGGTGCTCATCACGCGGGCGCGATCGGCGTGGCGGATCGTCAGCGGCAGTGCGGTGCCGTGGCGCCAGACGACGCCGCTCTGCTCGAGACCGAGCCGGCGCTCCTCGAGACGTGCGCTCTGCGCGACGATCCACGCGCGGTGCGTGTGGATCAGCCGTCGACCAGTGTCCTCACCTCCGCGCGCAGGGAGGACGAGCTCCACGCCGCGGCCGGCCTTGGCCACGAGACGCACGCGTCGGGCGCGCGCGGAGCGGCGCACGGCAACCTGCACTCCATCGACGTCGAGCAGCTCCACAGGCACAGGATTCCGACGCCGTCGGACGGAGCTCCGTGCAGTGGATAGGCTTCCGGCATGCGTCGGAACCGTGGTAGGCCCACCCTCAGCACCGCGCTCGCCACCGACCGGGCGGCCACGCGCTGGCTCGTGCCCGTGCGCATCGCACTCGTCCTGATGATCGCCCTCAGCGTCGCCGTGTACCTCGGCGACGAGAACGACGTGGTGCCGCTCGGGTTCGGCATCGTCTTCGCCGCGCTCGGCGATCCGCACGGTGTCTTCACGTTTCGGCTCCGGGGCATCGTGCTCGCGACGCTCGGCATGACGGCGGCCACCGAGTTCGGCATGCTCGTCTCGGAGCGCAGCATCGTCCACCCGGTGGTCCTTGCCGTCGTCGCCTTCATCTGCGGCTATGTGGGTATCGCCGGGCCGCGGGCCGCGCTCGCCGGCATGCTGGCGCTCGCCATGTTCGCGATCTACAGCGGCGCGCCCGTGCCCGTGGAAGACTCGTTCCGCACCACCGCGTTGGTCTTCCTCGGGGGCATGATCGCGGTCGTCGTGATCCTGTTGCCGCTCGTTCTGCTCCGCATGGGGGGCGTGCGGACCGACGTCGCGATTGCCTATCGCAGCCTCGCATTGGCACTGCGTGACGATCCGACGTGGCATCGGTCGGAGACGCCGTTTGCCAAGCTGCGAGCTGCTCGTGATCGCGTCGGCGAGACGCGTGCCTACGACGAGACGGGGCGCTGGTACGGCGACCTCCTGGCGGCGCTCGTGCAGGTGCGCCTCGTCACCTTCGGGTTGCAGTCGGAGCGAACGGGCGCATCCGCGGCGGCGATCGCGCGGCTCGACGATGACCTCGCACACGTGCTCCTCGCCATCGCGGCGGCGATCGAGTTGGAGCCGCGCCGGCGACGCGTGCCTCGCGCGGTGGAGCGCGCGCGCGCGGGAATCGCCCAGGCGCGCACCGACCTACCGGCCGACATGCACGCGGCGCTCGACGAGGTTCGCGCCGCCCTCGATACCGCAGCCGCCGCGGTTTCCGCGGACTTCCCGCTGGGTCGACGTTGCAGCGTCAGCCCGGAGTGGGTCGTGCGTGGCGAACCGATCTTCCGTCTCTGGCGGCGTCCCGACGCGGATCGCCTGTACGTGCGCCACGGTCTTCGTCTGGCGGCCTGCATGGTGATCGCCACGGCGATCACGTACGTCGTGGATCTGCCTCACGACTACTGGCTCCCGATGACGGTCGCGTGGATCATGAAGCCCGACTACGCCTCGACGGTACCGCGGCTCGTATCGCGCGTGACGGGCGTGGTGGTGGGGTCGCTGATCATGGCCGGTATCGTGCTCACCCTCGGCAACGGGATCATCGTCGGCATCATCTGCGCCAGCGTCGCGGCTCTCCTGTTTCTGGTCTTCGTGGCGCCCAACTACGCGCTCGCCACCGTCGGCATCACGAGCGTCGTGGTCGCGCTGCTCCTGATCGATGACAAGCCGCTCAGCACCACCCTCGGACCGCAGATCATCTGCGCGGTCAGCGCGGGTGTCATCTGCACCCTCGCGATGCGGATCTGGCCGACCAGGACGACGCGGCTGATCGCAGCCGAGCTGGCGGCGTTCGCCTCGGCGCTCGGTGCCTATCTCGTTGCCCTGCACGGCCCGGCGCGCAGAGACGGGGATGAGCGCCTGCAGCTGCGCGACTCCGTCTTCGCCGCACGGGTCCGCGCCACGGCGACCGTCATCGCCGCGCAGCTCGAGCGACCGCCGCATCGTGTCCACGCCAACGGGGCCAAGCGCGTCCTGGACGACCTCAACGACGCCCTCGCCATCGGCGTGGCGGTGGACCTGCAACTTGCGGAGGCCGACCGCGCAGGCGTCGACGCCACGAGTGGCGCGCGCTGTCGGGACCTTGCCGACCGACTCACGGTGGCTCACGACACGGGCGTGATCCCGCCGGCATCGACCACACCCACGGAGGGGACTGCGCGCCTGCCACGGCTGCTCGACGCGGCCCACGTCACCGTCGACGAGGCCGCGACGCATCTGCGGTCGACCACAGGCATAGTGTCCACATGACCGACTGGAACACCTGCGACCTCTGCGATGACCACCCCGACGCGATCCGCGTGCCCGTGCCCGGTCTGCGGCACTTCGGCGGGGTCACGCGCTTCAGCGGCCCGATCATGACGGTCAGCTGTCGGGAGGACAACTCCCGCGTCAAGGAGCTCGTCAACACGCCCGGCGATGGTCGCGTGCTGATCGTGGATGGGGGAGGCAGCCTCGTCACGGCGCTGGTCGGCGACGTCGTTGGCGGCGAGGCCGTGGCCAATGGCTGGGCGGGCATCATCGTCGACGGCTGCGTGCGCGATTCGGCCGGTCTCGCGGCACTGCCGCTCGGTGTGATGGCGATCACCACCTGCCCGCAGCGCCCCGCGCGGGTGGGGCAGGGGACGGCGGGAGACGACCTCGTCTTCCGCGGCGTGCCCTGCCGGGCCGGTGACATCGCCTACGCGGACGAGGACGGGGTCGTCCTCATGCCCGCCCCGCACTGACGACGGCCTCCGCACCAGCGGCATCGCCTCGTCAGTAGTCCCAGTCCGTCCGGCTCCCATCAGCGCCGATCAGCAGCACGGGCTGGCTCGCCCAGGTCGACGCATTCCCACCCATGCCGGGCGAGTCGGCCGGCATGCCGGGCAGGGCCAGTCCGATCGCGTCAGGACGATCAGCCAGCAGGCGCTGGATCGCCTGCACCGGTACATGGCCCTCGATCAGGTACCCATCGACCTCGGCCGTATGGCACGAGGCGAGGTCGTCGCCGATTCCGCGAGCCGACCGGTACGCAGCACGATCGGGATCATCGGCGACCGTCACGCCTGCCCCGTGGTTGCGTAGGTACACGACCCACGTGGTGCAACAGCCTCAACCGGGGTCCCGACGCACGTCCATCGCCACGCCCTGCAGATCGGGAGCTGTCGCGACCGACGCCGTGGTCGCGGCGTCCGTGGTGGCTCCGGTCGAGACCTTCGGCGACGGGGGCGCCGCCGTGTCTTCGGCTGCGCCGCAGCCGAGCGTGGCGAGCGCGATCGTGCAGGTGAAGGCGGCGAGACCCAATCGCGCCCGGAGCCGGCGAGCGTCGTACGGGTGTTTGGTGCGGGGCGACATGAGCGCATTGTGCGCGATCACGACGCCGGTGGCGCGAAACCGGCATCGCGGGACGGCGACGCGATGCCGCGTGGCGGCACCACACGACCGCACTGCAATACCCCCCAAGCGATCACGATCGGAACCGCCTTGAGGATTGGGTCGCAGACATCAACCTGCTTCAAGCCGTCGTGGCATGATTGGCCCGAATGAGAGGCCCGATGCTCCGGCAGGCCCTTGGGGTATCCGCGAGGAACATCGAGGTAGCCGAATTCGAATCGGTTGCCTAGTCAACGAAACTGCAGGGTGCAGGCGAATGCAGGGCGCGAAATGCACCTTGTGCAACCTGGGTCCGTGGCTGGCGTATCTCAAGCGCTTCGAAGCCACGTTCGGCGAGCCGCTGCTGTTTCCACCGCAGAAGATCCTCACGCAGCTGTACGATGGCGGCAACGCCGATCCGAACCACCTGCATGAGCCGGGCCGCGAGCTCTACTCGCAGTGGCTCGGTACGCAACTGCGCTAGCGCCCAGACAGGGCTGGGCCCGCCGATC
>JBILWG010000038.1:0-13608 GCA_044369995.1 Gaiellales bacterium
TCCGCTCCCAGGGCGCCCACTCGGCTCCGTCGGAGAGACGCACCGAGACCGCGCGGACGGTCGACGGCTGGTTGCGCAGCACGACGCGTCGGCGAAACGGCAACGTGCGCGATCCGCGGCGGGCACGCACGCCGATTGCCTCCGCATCGCCCCCCAGGAGGCGCAGCTCGATTGTGGTGCCGCGCCGCACGGCGGTTACCTCGACGAGCTCGAGGTCGATGGCGTCCGGATCCGCCGTGGGATCCACCGGCGGTGCCGGCGCCAGTGCGTCCGGTGCCGGGGCGGGCTGCGGCGGGGCGATCACGAAGGGCACGCGCCGGTTCGGCACCGTCACCTCCAGACAGTCCGCTGCGGTGCGGTCGAGCTCTGGCGCGGCGAAGCTCCAGCGGGTCGTGAGGGACCCGGCGTCCACCGTGGCGACATCGAGCAGCGTCCCGCCGACGCCATCGCGCTCGAGCGTCGCGGTGCGCGTGACGCGGAGCGGGTCGGGCTCCACGATCGTGCGCTGCACCGTCCGGGTGATCCAGGTGCCTGCCTTGATCCAGCGGTGCATGCGCGACCAGGAGTCGTAGCCGGCGTAGGCCCAGCCGGTGCCGGGCCACGTGTTCGACCAGGTGCGGCGCTCCTGCGGCGGCACCCACTCCGAGACACGTTCGTCGACGATGCGTTCGCGGAGCACCTCGCCCGTGGTGATCGAGATGTGCACGGCGCCCAGGGCGCACGTGCCATCTGGCAGGCCGGTGCCGAGCGTGACGTCGATCGCTCCCCCGGACGGTGCCTCGAAGGTCGAGAGGGAGAGGGACAGGCGCTTTGCGCGGTTGTCGAACGCGAGGTCGATGCGATCGATGTCATCGGGATTGAAGCCGTCGGCGAAGCTCGGCGCGGTGGTCCGCTCGAAGCTGCCGCTCAGCGTCCAATCGCCGTCGTAGCCGAGTGCGGGGACCGCGGTCACCCCCAGCAGAGATGCGGCGCAGAGCGCGACGAGGGATGGACGGAACGGACGACGGCGCAGGATGCGAATCATGGCGGGAAGTCGTCGCCGCGATGATGATGCTTACGCCGTGCCGATGGGGCTCGCACGCGCGGCCGCGTCCGACGGCGCAGGGCACGTCGGACGCGGCGCGATGATGCATTAGCGGATCGCGATGCGATCCCAGCTCGACCACTCCGTACCGTCGGAGAACCGCACCTGCACGAAGCGGGCATCGGCCGGTGCGTTGCGGAGCGCCACCGTGCCTCGGAAGTCCACGGTCTTCGACGTCCTGCGGATGCGGATCTGCACCTGCTCGGCGGAGCCGCTCATGCGCAGCACGACGCGCGCGCCCTTGCGGGTCGCGGTCGTCGTGATGTCGTCCAGCGTGACCTCATCGGCGCTCAGCGTGTCCGGGTCGGGCGTCGTGGGTGCCGGCACGGGTGTGGGTGCCGGCACGGGCGCGGGGGCGGGGGTGGCCGGCGGGGCGATCACGTACGGCGTGCGCCGCCCGGGCACCTCGATCTCGAGGCAGTCGGCCTGGATGTTGCTGAGCAGCGGCCAGCTGAACGCCCAGTTCATCTCGGTGGCCGTGTTCGCCACGCGGCTGACCGACGTCAGCGCGCCATCCACGCCTTCGAGGGTGAGCGATCCGACGCGCTCATGGTTGGCCGTGTCGAGGCCGGAGACGATACGCGACCACTGGTAGCGATAGCGGCCGTGGTAGTAGTCGCGACCCATGTAGGTCCAGCCGGCGCCGGCGGGTGACGTCCAGCGGTCACTCGTATACGCGTACTCGTTGGTCGTGGGGCCCACGATGTCGCGCGACGCGATCGCGATGTCCATCGTGCCGGTGGCGCAGGTGCCGTCGGCCTGGCCGCGGCCGAACGAGACGTAGATGCCGCCGCGCTCGGGTGCCTGGAAGAACTCGAGCTGCAGCGCCACGGTCTTGGCGCGGTTGTCGAACGTCGCGGCCACGGAATCCACATCGTTCGGATTGAAGCCCCCGTAGAAGCTCGGGTTCGTGGTGCGTGCGAACTCGCCGCTGATCGCCCAGTCGCCCTCGAAGGCCTGGGCACCGGCAGCGCCCACCAGCGACGCCAGCGCGGCGGCGCCGATCACCGCTCCGCGCATGTGCTTGCGAACCTTGGACATGGTCATCCTCCTGAGAGTCACGATGGGTGACGACCCATCCGACGGTGATGACGCGGCGGCGCTGCGGATCTGACGCAGACTCGCCGGGGTGGAGTACGGAGGTGCGCCGCGCTACACTCGTGCGCATGGGTCGGATCCGCCTCGGGTTCAAGTTGGCTGGCGCCTCCTGGCGCATCGTGCGCAAGGAGAAGAGCCTGCTCGCCTTCCCGGTGCTGTCCGCAGCGTTCGGCATCGGCTACGGCCTGCTGGTGATGCTGCCGCTCGGGCTGATCGGCTTCGTCGCGTTCGGCGAGAACACCATTCTCGGCTGGGTCCTGCTCGCGATCGGCCTGTTCGGGATGAACATCGGCGCGTCGTTCTTCGGCGTGGCGGCCGCGGCCAACGCCTCGCAGGTGCTCGACGGCAAGGATCCCACGCTCGGCACCGGCATCGGCGTCGCGTGGTCGCGCAAGGGCGTGATCGTGCAGTGGGGTCTGCTGGCGGCCACGGTCGGCCTCGTGCTCCAATTGCTCAGCGATCGGGCGGGCGGCATCGGCGGGGCACTGATCCAGATGATCGGTGGTGCCGCATGGAGCATCGCCAGCTTCTTCGTCCTGCCGATCCTCGCACTGGAGGGCATCGGGCCGATTGCCGCGCTGAAGAAGTCGCTGTCGGTGGTCCGGGCTCGCTGGGGCGAGTCGATCGTCGGCGGGGCCACGGTCACGCTGATCCCGGCGCTCGTCGCGCTCGTCGGCGTCGGGATCGCGGTGCTGGGCTTCGTCGCGGGCAGCGGCTCCTCCTGGGCGGCCGGCGTACCCCTCGTCGTCGGCGTGATCATCCTGATCGGGGCGATCACCGTCGGCGCCGTGCTCCGTGCCGTGTTCACCGTCGTGGTCTACCGCTATGCGACGGAGGGTGTGGCGGCCGAGGGGTTCCCGGCCGACGAGCTCGATCAGGTCTTCCACGCCAAGAAGCAGCGCGGCTAGCGACGCCGCCTCCGCGCCTGGCGATCTCCGTCGGGTAGCGGTGCGATGCGGTGCGGTGGCAGACCGGCTGACGGTTTCTCAGCCCGCTCTCAGGTCCTCAGGATCCTCTCAGGCCGACCGTGCATCGTCCGGTCTGCGGGATCGTCCCGCACCACCGACCTGAGAGAGAACATCATGAATCGCAAGCTCATCGCCCTCACCGCCGCGGTCGCCGCCCTCGCGCTGCCCGCCGCCTCGCTGGCGCATTCGGCCACGTCGGGCTCGTCGTCGACGACTGCCGCGGCAAGCGCCAACCGCCCGCACCACCACCCGCCGTTCGCCGCCATCGCCAAGGAGCTCGGCGTGGACGTCGCGACGGTCAAGGCCGCGTTCAAGGCCAACCGCCCGGCGGAGGGGCAGCGCCCTACGGCGGCGCAGCGCGAAGCCGTCGCGGCGGCGCTCGGCACCACGGCCGCCAAGCTCGACGCGATCATGAAGGAGCACGCGCCGCAGCGCGGCCCGAAGGCGCCGATCGCGCAGATCGCCAAGGAGCTCGGCCTGAGCGAGACCGCCGTCAAGGCGGCCTTCGAGGCCAACCGCCCGGCTCCGGGCACCAAGCCCACGGATGCCAACAAGAACGGCCTGGCCGCGTCGCTCGGCATCACGCGTGCTCAACTCGACGCGCTGATGGATGAGTACCGCCATGCCGGTCCGCCGGCGGCCGGTGCGGCCACCGCGCAGAGCGGGAGCTCGACCAGCGCCAGCTAGCACCCAACCGGGTGGGCGCCCCGACAATCGCGTCCAAGCAGGATCGCCTGACGCACGAAAACGGCCCCCGGGGAACCGGGGGCCGTTTGCACGATGCGCTGGAGAGGACTTGAACCTCCACGCCCTTGCGGGCACAAGGCCCTCAACCTTGCGCGTCTACCAATTCCGCCACCAGCGCGTGCGTTCGGGATCCTAGACGAACCGGGGCAGAGGCCGCGCTGGCATGTGGTGCACGGCAGGGCGAACAGGTTCGACTTGCGAACGCGTGTTCGATGTGGCAGAGTTCGACCGAACACCCGTTCGATCGGAGGTGGATCGTGGCGCTCACGAAGCGACAGCAGGAGATCCTGGATGTGGTCCAGGAGTACATGGAGCAGAAGGGGTACCCACCCACCGTGCGCGAGATCGGCGAGGCCGTTGGTCTCAACTCGCCCTCGACGGTGCACGCGCATCTCAAGGCACTGGAGGAGAGCGGCGCGCTGACCCGCGACGCCACCAAGCCCCGCGCCATCGACCTGACGGAGCGGCGGGATGCGCGCGCGGCACAGGCGCAGCGTGTCGAGCTGGACGAGATGCCTGGCGTCCGGCTGCTGCCGATGGTCGGCAGCATCGCGGCTGGCGCGCCGATTCTGGCCGAGGAGAACGTGACCGAGCACATCGCCGTCCCCGAGCAGATCACGGGCAGCGGCGAGAACTTCCTGCTCAAGGTACGCGGCGACTCGATGATCAACGCGGGCATTCTCGATGGCGACACGGTCGTGATCCGGCGGCAGGACGACTGCGCCGATGGCGAGATCGCAGCCTGTCTCATCGATGGTGACGAGGCGACGGTCAAGCGGCTCCGCCGGATCGACGGGCGGGTGCGCCTCGACCCCGAGAACGACCAGCTCGAGCCGTTCTTCCCCGACCACGTCGTCGTCATGGGCATCGTCGTCGGCGTCTTCCGGAGGATCTGAGCAATGCTTACCGCTGCAATGCACGCAACCATCCCCATGACCGGCACCCTGCAGGACCTGCTCGACGCCTGGGCGCCCCATGCGCACGGCGCTGTCGACGGCGTCTGCGTGGTCTGCGAGGGCGAAACCTTTCGGGTGGAGTTGCGGGGCGGCGCGCACGCGCACGCCTGCCGTGCGTGCGGCTCCGTCCTCGAGGACGAGACCGCTCGCCCGCCGGTCTGACACACGCGGGCGACATGTGCTGGAATGGGTGCATGTCGCCCCGTCGATTGCTCATGATCTGCGCAGCCGCCGCCATGCTGGCCCTGGCTGCCGCGCCGGCGAACGCCGCGCAGATCGTCAACGGCACGATCGCGCCCTCGAAGCTGAAGGGCAAGCCGACGGCCGTCATGTTCCTCCACCCGTTCTGAACGCAGTGCCAGGCCGAGGCGCCTGAGGTCGCGCAGTTTGCGTCGACGCATCCTGGAGTGCGGGTCGTGGCCGTGTCCCGCGGTGGGCGCAGCGACACCGCAGCCTTCGTCGCGCGCTACTTCAAGAACGCCCCGGTCAACGTGTACATCGACGGATCCGGGACCATCAGCACGGCGTTTCGCGTGGCGTCGCATCCGGACTTCCGTTTCGTCTCCGCCCGCGGTGCGCTGGTCGCACGCGGGCCAGCGGGCTTCCCGTTTCGCTGAACGACGGAAACCCGCCTCCGGTCGGTTGAGGCCGGTCGGTATTCTCCATCCGTGCTGACGACCGATGACCTCCTGCTGACCCGGGCGCAGCGTGATCTCTACTGGGAGCTGAGTGGCGATACCGTCGCGGACCTCGAGCGGTTCGCCGAGACCCTGGTGGCGCGCGTGGTGATCCTGGTTCGTCACCGCTGCGTGCACGGCCGCGAGCCGGTGGCCACGCTGGAGCAGGCCGAGCGGGTCCACGCGCTCGTCGCCCGCGACCCACGCTCCGACGAGGCTCGTGCTGCGATCTGGTCGCTGGTCGAGGGTCTGACGCGCTGGCCGTGGGGACCGGGGGCGTACGGCGCGATCGACCGACTCGTCGTGGCGGGAGCGATCATCGACGAGCTCGCGCAGCGGCCTGCATGACGCTGCTTTTCGTGATCGCCGCGGGCGTCGGGTATCTGCTGGGCTGCATCCCCGTGGCCAATCTCGTCGCGCGCCGCCACGGCGTCGCCGATCTCCGCACCACGGGCGATCGCAACCCCGGCTACTGGAACGCGCGAGGCAGCATCGGCGTGCGCTCCTCGGTGCCGATTCTGCTGCTCGATGCCGCGAAGGCAGCGGCTGCCGCAGGTGTTGGTCTCGCGCTCGCCGGAGTCTGGGGTGGTGTGATCGGGTGGGCCGCGGCCGTCGTGGGACATATGTTCCCGGTCACGATGGGCTTCCGCGGCGGCCGCAGCGTGCTCTGCCTTGTCGGTGGCGCGATCGTGCTGGTGCCGCTCGCCTGCATTCCCGCCGGGATCGCGCTCCTGCTCGTGCGTTGGCGCTGGGACTTCGCCCGCGGTGCGCAGGCTGCACTGATCTCCGCACCGTTCGCGGTCTGGCTCATCTATGGCGCCGGCCCAGAGCTCTTCGCCGTCGTGGCGCTCCTGTCCCTGGTGGGCGTGCGCTCTGCGATTGCCGATCGAGCTCTCAAGCGCGCGGGGATCGAGAAGAAGCGCTTCGGCTGAGGTCAGCCCGAGCGGGCGTAGGTGCGACCACGCCACGTGCGGTTCGGCCGCAGGGCCGACCAGGCCAGGCGCACCACGGCGAGGGGGTCGGCGAGAGGCGCCAGCCAGTACGCCGGTCCCGGCTGGTCGTAGGTCGGGCGCAGGGCGACATGGAAGAGCAGGCGCACCGCGACGAGGATCAGGGACGGCACGGCCAGCAGCAGGCTCCCGGTCAGGGCCGCGGCGACCAGCATCGGCAGCGGCAGCGCCAGGGTGAGGGTGAGCGTGACGAGGTCGATGGCCTGCTCACGACCGGAGGCGACGCCCGGCAGGGCGAGCGAGCGTCCCCACTCGCGCCAGGCCTCGCGCGCCGAGGCGTGCATGTCGACGACGAGCAGGGGTGCGGCATCGACGAGGCCCAGGCGCCAGCCATCGCCGACGAGCTGGCGTGCCAGCGCGACGTCCTCCGTCATGTTGCCCGCGACGCCAGACCAGCCACCGGCCGCGCGGAAGCGTTCGGTCGGCACCAAGAGGCACTGGCCGTTGGCAACCGTGCGCTGCGAGGCGACCGGCGCGATCGTCGGCGGCCCGAAGCGGTAGACGAGCGTGGCGAGCAGCGAGGGGTGGAGGATCGTCTCGCCGACGGTGTCGACCGCAAATCGCGGTCCGGCGGTCAGCGCGTCGTACGCACGCTCGGCGGCTGCCTGCAGCAGCGCGTCCGGCAGCGCGGGATCGGGTCGTGCGTCGGCGTCGAGACACAGCGTCCAGGGCGTCGTGGCGAGCGCCAGGCCTTGCTGCAGCGCATGCTGCTTGCCGACCCAGCCCGGCGGGTGCTCGACGCCGCGGACGAGACGCAGGCGCGGCTCGTGTGCACGGAAGCGCTCCACGAGATCGGCAGTGGCGTCGGTCGAGCGGTCATCGACGACGATGATCTCTCGAACGACGGGTCCCGTCTGCAGCAGCGCCTCCAGCAGCGGCCCGATCCGCTCTGCCTCATCGCGCGCCGGCACCAGAATGGTGAGGGCGCCCGGCGCGGCCGCTGCTCCCGCCGCCAATGGTGCCCCGCGGTCTCTGCCCCGTCCGAGCCGAACCAGCACGATCGCTGCGGCGACCGCCTGCAGCGCTGCGATCACCCACAGGACGATCATGGGCGCGCGGCGAGGAGGGGTGCGAGAGGATCGACGCCGCCCAGCGTGCCCTCGCTGGCCGTGGGCTGGAAGCGGGCGAACAGCTCTTCGGCGTACCAATCTTCCCGCGTCCGGCGGCGGATCGCCTCGCGGTGCGCAGCCGTGCCGTACGCGAACTCCTTCATGGCCTGCTCCGATTGCCAGAGCGACAGCGTCCCCTGACGTCCCAGCGGCGACTCGCCGAAGCCAACGCTGGCGAGCAGTCCGGGATTGCGCTCCAGATCGAGGTCGATCGGCGGGACCGCCGAGTAGAACGCCCGCGTGCGCCGAAGTCGCAACGTCGCGCGCGTGATCACGGCGTACGGACCGTCGGCGCGCGGTGCGGGCTGGGCCGGAAACGGGTTCGAGCCACCCCACTGGCCGGCCGACTTCACGGGCACCATACGCATCGTCCAGACCTCCGCCGCGTGCTCATGCCAGCGCTGGACGATCGGGGAGTCCGCGAGAAACGCGTCGAGGTGCGCTTCGGAGTCCCAGGCCGCGACGAGACCCCAGCGGAGCAGGTCCGGCTTCCAGGCAAACGATGTGCCCTGCGCGGTGCCGACGAGGCGCTTGAAGGCGAGTCCAGGCGTCTTGGCCAAATCCGGACGATCCATGCCCATGCGGCCAAGCCCCCAGCGCAGCTCGGAGCGCGGGTACGTGACGATGGAGATGGAGGCGAGCATGTGCGAAGGCTATCGCGTGGGCGGGTGGTGACGGACGACCGCGAGGCAGGCGAGCCGCCTGTCCAGGCGGGAACGCGCATGCGCGCGGGTGTGTTGTCCTCGCGAGCAAGGCCGACGCCCCCGCCGTGGGGCGGGGGCGTCGAGGAAGCAGATCGATACGCCGGATTCTGTCGAGGGGGGTCATCTATCTAGGCGACCTGTCACCAGGCCGCTCGAGCCGCCTACCCGGGACTCGGCGAGCAGCCTCATCGTCCCTGTTTGGCGTTGCACCGCGTGGGGCTTGCCGAGCCGACGCCGTTGCCGACGCCGCTGGTGCGCTCTTACCGCACCGTTTCACCCTTACCCGATCGAGATCGGGCGGTCTGTTTTCTGTGGCGCTCTGCCGTCGGGTTTCCCCGCCCAGGCGTTACCTGGCACGCTGCTCTGTGGTGTCCGGACGTTCCTCCCGGTCTCCGAGGAGACCCGGCGGCCCCCTGATCTGCGTTCGGGATTGTACCGAATGTCGCGAAAGCGGCTCTGCGTGGCGGTAGGCTCACGCCATGGCGCACGCGATCCTCCTGATCGGCCCGGTCGGCTCCGGCAAGACAACGACGCTGCACGAGCTCGAGGCGATGCTCGCTGCGCGCGACCTGCCGAACGCGATCGTCGACCTCGACTGGCTGGCGTGGGCCACACCGCCGGCGTGCAGCGGCGTCTCGCACCATGAGCTGCTCGTGCGGAACCTCGCCGACGTCTGGGCGAACTACCGTGCCGTGGGGATCCACCACATCGCCGTGGCACGGGCCCTGCACGATGCGGCCGAGGTGCAGTGCGTGCGCAACGCGCTGCGGGGCTGCGAGACGTGCGTGGTCGAGCTGGTCGGGGATACCGGCGTGCTGCGCGAGCGTATTCGCCGGCGCGACACCGGTGTCGAGCTGGCGGAGCATCTCGCGATGCTCGACGCGTTCGACGTGATCGAACGGGATCTTCGCCCCGACGCCGTCGTGGAGTTCGACGATCAGACGCCGGAGCAGATCGCGCGCGACGTGCTTGGCGTCGCCGGCTGGTAGAACCGCGGCGTCGCCCCGGGCACGTGGCCCGAGGCGACCCGTGAGTCCGCGAGGACTAGTCCTCGACGATCGTGACCGTCATGGTGATCGGCTCGGCCGGCATGTCGCGGCCGTCGCGGTCGACGGCGGAGATCGCGTCGATCACGTCCATGCCCTCGATGACGTTGCCGAAGACGGTGTGCTTGCCCTTCAGCCAGCCGCAATCCTCGGCCGTGACGATGAAGAACTGCGAGCCATTCGTGTTCGGACCGGCGTTGGCCATGGCGAGCTTGCCCCGGTCGACGTTGTGGCTGTTCTGCTCGTCCTCGAACGTGTAGCCCGGGCCGCCAGTGCCGGTGCCCTGCGGGCAGCCGCCCTGGATCATGAAGTCGGGAATGACGCGATGGAACGTGAGTCCATCGTAGTAGCCGTCGTTGGAGAGCTTCACGAAGTTCTCGACGGTCTTGGGAGCGTCATCGGGGAAGAGCTCGAGCACGATCGTGCCCATGCTCGTCTCCATGTTGGCCTTGGTCGCCACAGGTGCGCCTTTCGATCGGAGGTGAGATGCGAAGCCTAGTGCCGTCCGGCTCCGGGTGAGGCGGCGAGCCGTCATGCTTTGCGAGATGTCGCGCTACGCCTCGCATCTCGCCCACCACGCCGATCCGGACACTGCCGTCGACGTCGCGGCCGACCACGTGCAGCTGGAGCTCGGGGATCAGCAGGCGACGCTGGTGATCGTGGCGGCGTCCGACCATTTCCGGGACCACGCGGATGCGGTGCGTCGTGCCGTGCAACGGCGCTTCCCGACGGCCGCCGTGGCCGGTGCGGTGATTCCCGGCGGGGTGATCGGCGTGCGGGAGGAGACGGAGCGGCAACCGGCGGTCAGCCTGCTGGGCGCGGTGCTGCCGGCGGACGCTGCGACGGTGCAGGTCCTCGAGGGCCCTGAGGACCTGCCAGCGGATGCGGAGACCATCGTCGTCTTCGCAGATCCGTACACGATCAACGCCGAGCGTCTGCTCGACCGTGCGGATCGACTGGGCATCAGCGTCGTGGGCGGCTTCACCGGCGGCTACGGCCCGGGTGGCGCGCGTCTCCTGCATCCCGCGGGTGTGCAGACGACAGGCGCCGTGGCCATCCGCTTCGATCTGCCGGGCCTCAAGGCGCATGTCTCACAGGGAGCACGTCCGATCGGCAGCGACCTGGTGGTGACCGCCGCCGAGGGCAACGTGATTCTCGAGCTGGCCGGGAAGCCCGCGGCGGAGCAGCTGCACGCGGTACTGGGAGCGCTGTCGCCTGATGATCTGCAGCTCGCGCGCAGCGGCCTGATGGCCGGCATCGTGATCGACGAGAATCGGCCGGACTACGACGTCGGCGACTTCCTCGTCCGCGGACTGCTGGGGGTGGTAGCCGACTCCGGCGGGCTGGCCGTCGCGGCCGAGCCGCGGGTGGGGCAGACGTTCCGCTTTCACGTGCGGGACGGCGATGGCGCGGATCAGGATCTGCGACGGGTGCTGCAGAACGCCGGTGGCGAGGCCGGAGCGGCGCTGATCTTCGCCTGTAACGGGCGTGGCCGCAGCATGTTCGAAGCGCCGCATCACGATGCGAACGTCATCGGCGAACTGCTCGACGTCCCGCTCGTCGGAGGCTTCTGCCAGGGCGAGCTGGGTCCGGTCGCCGGCGCGAACCATGTTCATGCGTTCACGGCGACGATGATCACGCTGCCGCGCTGAGCCGGCGCAGGTTGGTGCATGCGCTGTATACGCCCGACCGCAGCGCTAGATTTCCCTCCGGTCGCTGCACACATGTGCACCGCTGAGTGATTCCGACACAATCTGTACGATTAGACATATCGCAATACGACGCCAAGTCGATTGCACTCAAGACAAGAAAGGCCGGCAATGAGCAGCTCCGATATGGCACACAAGGCGCTTCCAGGATTTCTCGAGTCGGTGCGCGTTGCCGATCGGGCGCTGCTCGACGTGGCGCGCACGCGGCGTCTGCGCCCGATGGAGGCCTACCTGCTCTTGATCCTGCTCGACGAGGACGATGCGGTCAGCACGG
Source organism: Gaiellales bacterium (assembly GCA_044369995.1). GTDB lineage: Bacteria > Actinomycetota > Thermoleophilia > Gaiellales > F1-60-MAGs149 > F1-60-MAGs149. The sequence goes on from JBILWG010000038.1 coordinate 11,383, forward strand.
CGCACATCGCCACGCGCATCGCGGCGTCCTCCAGCCAGGCCAAGCAGCTCGCGCTCGCGCTGCAGGTCCGCGGTCTGATCGCGCGACGCGACCGCACCGGGCTGACCGTGCTGACCGACGAGGGACGCGCCGAGGCGGCCGATCTCGCCGCCGACGTGGTCACCGCGCTGCAGCAGCGCCTCGGCTCGCTCGACGCGCCCGCCGCGTGGCGCGCCGTCACGGCGTCCTAGCCGCCTTCCAGCCAGCGGATGCGCGGCCAGAACGTGGCCGGTGCCCGCGCGGCCTGCGGCATCGCGGGAAGCGCGCAGTGCCGCTCCGGAGCAGCGCCGTGCGGCTGCCCCGGAACGACGCTGCGACGACTAGGCCTGCTCGGCCTTGAGACGAGCCTGGTTGACGAACGGCATCATCGAGCGGAGCTCGGCGCCGACCTGCTCCAGCTCGCTCTCGGCGGCGCGCATACGGAGCATGCGCATCGTCACGCGACCGGTCTGGTTCTCCTCGATGAACTCGCGGGCGAACTGGCCCGTCTGGATCTCCTTGAGGATCTCCTTCATCGCGGCCTTGCTCTCCGGCCCGATCACGCGCGGACCGCGCGTCAGATCGCCGTACTCGGCCGTGTCGGAAATCGAGTAGCGCATGCCGTCCATGCCGCCCTCGTAGAGCAGATCGACGATCAGCTTGAGCTCGTGGAGCACCTCGAAGTAGGCGATCTCCGGGGCATAGCCGGCCTCGGTCAGCGTCTCGAAGCCCGCCTGGATCAGCGCAGTCGCGCCGCCGCAGAGCACCGCCTGCTCGCCGAAGAGGTCGCTCTCGGTCTCCTCGCGGAAGGTGGTCTCGATCACGCCGGCACGCGCCGAGCCGATACCGATGGCCCACGCCATCGCGATGTCGCGTGCGGAGCCAGCCTCGTCCTGCGCGACGGCGATCAGCGCCGGAACGCCGCCGCCCTCGGTGTAGACGCGGCGCACGAGGTGGCCGGGACCCTTCGGGGCGCACATGATCACGTTGCTGCCCTTGGGCGGCTCGATGATGCCGAAGTGCACGGAGAAGCCGTGGGTGAAGAGGATCGTGGCGCCGGGCTTGACGGCGTCCTTCAGGGAGTCGTGCCAGAGCGCGCCCTGCGTCTGATCGGGCACCATGATGGCGACGATGTCAGCGTCCTTGACGGCGTCGACAGGGGCCTGCGGCGTCCAGCCATGGCCCTCGGCGCGCTTCCAGCCCTCCGAGTTGGGGCGGACGGCGACGGTGACATCGGCACCGGAATCGCGCAGGTTGAGCGCGTGCGCATGGCCCTGCGAGCCATAGCCGACGACAACGATCTTCTTGCCCTTGAGGGCGCCGAAATCGCCGTCGGACTCGTAGTAGAGGGTGGCCATGCGGTGTCTTCCTTCTCGTGTCTGGTGGTGGCGGAGTACGCCAGGGCTGAAATGTACGTGCGGTTCGCGATCGGTGGCGCGTTTACCCGAGGATGCGCAGGTGCGCGCGGTCCTCATCCTGGGCGATCGAGGCCCGCGTCATGGCGACGCGGCCGGTGCGCACGGCCTCGACGATCGTGTACGGCGCCAGCAGTTCCTCGAGCGCCGCAAGGCGATCCGGATGCTCCACGCACTCCAGCAGGAGCGCGTCGGTGCCGGCATCTACGACGCGGGCGTTGAAGACCTCGGCCATGCGCATGATCTCCAGCCGATGGGTGGCGTCGGCCTTCACCTTGATCAGCAGGAGCTCCCGCTCGATCGCCATGTCCGGATGCACCTTGAGAACGTCGATCACATCGATCAGCTTGTCGAGCTGCTTGACAACCTGCTCCACCGAGTGGCGGGTGCAGTCGACGCGGATGGTGATCACGGAGCGGTCGGCGCGCTCCGTCGGCCCCACCGCGAGGCTATCGATGTTGAAGCCGCGCCGCGAGAACAGGCCCGAAACGCGCGACAGCACGCCCGGCTTGTTCTCGACCAGCACGCTCAGTGTGTGATGTCCCGGCATGGCCATCAGACGCCCTCCTCGACCCACTCGTTTTCCCAGACCTCATCGATCATCTCGTGCGAGGCGGCGCCGGCTGGCACCATCGGATAGACCTTCTCCTCGTGATCGATGCGGAAGTCGATCACGGTCGGCCGGCGAGCGGCGATGGCCTCGGCCACCACCGCATCGACCTCGGCCTCGGTCTCCGCGCTCAGCGCGAGACAGCCGTACGCCTCCGCCAGCTTGACGAAGTCCGGGATCGTG
>JBILWG010000160.1:0-4661 GCA_044369995.1 Gaiellales bacterium
CGGTTCGCCCGTACGCTGGCCGACGGACTGGACGAGGAAGCCACAGCATGAGCGCACCCGATGCCAGTCGCGGTGACGTCTGGCTTGCGGACCTCGACGAGGGTCGCGGCCGCGAGCAGGCGGGCGGGCGTCCCGTGCTCGTCGTCAGTGCGACGGAACTCGGTACGGGCCCGAGCGACCTCGCCGTGATCGTTCCACTGACGACCACGTACCGCCCCGGTCTACCGCTCCACGTGCCGGTCACACCGCCTGACGGCGGCACGCGGCGCGCGTCGTATGCAATGACCGAGCAGATCCGCGCCGTCTCACGCCACCGACTGCTTGAGCCGTGGGGCGCAGTCGACGCCGAGACGCTGCGTCAGGTCGATCGGCGATTGCTTGTGGTGCTCGACCTCGTTTGATGCAGGCGCTGGGCAGGGCGCCACGCACCCTGCCCAGCACTCGCATCAGCCGATGCGGATCATCTTGCGGTTGACGAACTCCTCGGCGCCGAAGCGGCCGAGCTCGCGGCCGAAGCCAGAGCGCTTGACGCCGCCGAACGGCAGCTCCGGCGCGTCGGCACCGACGACGTTGACGAAGACCATGCCGGCCTCGATCTGGTCGGCGACGCGCTCCGCCTGGGCAGCGTCGGTCGTGAAGAGGTACGAGCCGAGGCCGTACGGCGTGTCGTTGGCGAGGCTGACGGCCTCGTTCTCGTCGGCGACGCTGAAGACGATCGCGATCGGACCGAACAGCTCCTCGTGGAACGCCGGGTTGTCGGACGTCACGCCCGTCAGCACACCCGCCGAGAAGTAGTTGCCCGAGCGCTCGCCGCCGACCAGCGTGGCGCCGGCCGCAACCGCGCGCTTGAGCTGATCCTCGAGACGATCGGCCGCGAGGGTCGACGACAGCGGACCCATCGCGCAATCGGCCGACATCGGGTCGCCCGTCTCGACGGCCGCGAGGGCCTCCGTGAACTTGCCGAGGAAGTCGTCGTGCAGATCCTGCGCGACGACGAAGCGCTTCGCCGCATTGCAGGCCTGGCCGGCGTTGTCGACGCGCGCGGCGACAGCCGACTCGACGACGGAGTCGAGGTCATCCGTCGACAGCAGGATGAACGGATCCGAGCCGCCAAGCTCGAGCACGACCTTCTTGAGGTTGCGGCCCGCGATCTCGGCGACGGCGGCGCCAGCGCGCTCCGAGCCGGTGACCGACACGCCCTGGACGCGCGGATCGCCGATCAGCGTCTCGATCTGGCTGTTCGTCGCGTAGATGTTCACGTACGCGCCCGCCGGGAAGCCGGCGTCGAGGTACATCTGCTGCATCGCGGCAGCCGACTCGGGGCACTGCGGCGCGTGCTTCAGCAGCACCGTGTTGCCGATGATCAGGTTCGGGCCGCCAAAGCGCGCCACCTGGTAGTACGGGAAGTTCCACGGCATGATCCCGAGCACGACGCCGATCGAGCGACGCTTCACGACCGCGGAACCCTCGCCCCACGAGAGCTCGACGGACTCGTCGGCCATGAACTTCTCGGCATTATCGGCGTAGTACTCGTAGATGGCCTGGCAGAAGTCAATCTCGCCGAGGGCCTGCTCGCGCGGCTTGCCCATCTCGCGCACGATGATGTCGGCCAGCTCCTCGCGGCGCTCAACGTGCAGATCGCCGACCTTGCGCACCATCTCGGCACGCTCCTTGACGGTCGTCGAACGCGACCACTCGTCATGCGTCTTCTGCGCGAGCGCGACCGCGTCGGCCAGCTCGGCATCGGTAATCGTCGGATAGTCCTTGACGTGCTCCCCGGTTGCCGGGTTGATCACTGCGTAGTCGCTCATCTGCGCCTCCCCATCGAATTTCAGGCCGCCTAACCAGGCGGTCAAGGAAAAGCCTAGCCGCCAATCGGGAACTGTGGATGACAACTGACACCTCGACTTCACCGGCCTTCGAATCCCTCCGTCACATGCGGAGTACCTGTTTCGCTGCGCTGGTAGCCTGTTGCCTGTCTGGAGACGTGGCCGAGCGGCTGAAGGCGCCCGCCTGCTAAGTGGGTATTGGGGGTAAACCTCAATCGAGGGTTCGAATCCCTCCGTCTCCGCTCCCAAGGGGCTTCCCGCCTGCGGAGAGCCCGCCACTCCCACCGAACGATCGAATCCTCGATCGCATCGAGGGTGCACGACGCGTGCTGCACGAAATTCGATGCGCAAGCGCACGCCGGGACATCGAGCCGGGCTGCGCCCGCCTCGAGCAGCAGCGTCGTGGGCGCCGCCCACCAACGACCACCACCCCTGCCTGCCATGGGGGCGGCTTTCGAATCCCTCCGTCTCCGCTCTCAAGGGGCTTCCCGCTTGCGGGAGAGCCCGCCACTCCACTGCTAGGTGCGCCTCGACCGCGGATGCGGATCGACGTTCGCTAGCGTGCAGGAGTGACGGCCCGACTCGCCTCCGACGCCCCCCGATCGAAGCGGAACGCCGCGCTGCTCAGCGTCGCCCTGACCGGCACGAGCGTGATCATCAAGGGCGGCGTCGCGTTCGTGACGGGCTCGTCGGCCGTACTCGCCGAGACGGCACACTCGTTCTCCGACCTCCTCGCGGCGCTGATCGCCCTCGCGGCCGTGCGCGCCGCCGACCGCCCGCCGGATCCGAAGCACCCGTTCGGCCACCAGAAGCTCGAGCACGTGTCGGCCGTGATCGAGGGCCTGATCCTGATCGTGGTCGCCGGGTTCGTCGTGCTGCAGTCTGCGCGCTCGTTCGGCGAGCCCGTCGAGAACTCCACGCTCGGCATCGTCGTCATGGCGCTCTCCGCCGGCGCCTCGTTCTTCGTGGCACGCCGCGTCTCGCGCGTCGCGAAGGACTCCCACTCCGCCGCCCTCGAAGCCGATTCGGCGCACATCGCGGCCGACGTCTGGTCGAGCGTCGGCACCGCGACCGCGCTCCTCGTCATCGCCCTGACCGGCTGGGTCGAGGTCGATGCGATCTTCGGCATCGCCATCTCCGCCTGGGTGGCCGCCACCGGTGGACGTCTCGTGCTGAACGGCATGCGGGTGCTGATCGACGAGACGGTGTCGCAGGACGACCTCGACACGATCCGCGACACGCTCGAGGCCTCCAAGCCGGCCGGGGTGATCAGCTACCACCGTCTCCGCGCGCGCCGCTCAGGTGCGGTCCGTCACGTCGACGTGCACGTCGTCGTCGATCCGCAGATGACCGTGGCCGCTGCCCACCTGATCACCGACCAGATCGAGACGTCGCTCGAGGAGCGTCTGCCCTCCGCCGACGTGGTCGTGCACGTGGAGCCCGCCGGCTCGGAGCCGGAGCCCGACGCCCACTACTAGCGCTCGCGCGGGTGCCTCAGAGAGCGCCACCCGCGGCCGGCGGGGCCGTCGGGTCGACGCCGCCCGTGGCCTTGGCCGCCTCGCGCGTGAGGTAGTCCTCGACGAGCAGCACGTTGGAGCCGGCGTGCTGGATGATCTTCAGCAGATCGTTCATGGAGGAGACCTCCTCGACCTGCTCCTTGAGGAACCACTGCATGAACTGCTCGGCCTGGTAGTCGCTCTCGGCGCGCGCGGCATTCGCCAGCGCGGTGATCTGCTCCGTGACGCGCTTCTCCTGTGCCAGCGCCAGCTCGACCGGCTCGACCGCGCTCGCGAAGTCGGACTTCGGCTGCGCAACACCCGGCAGCGACGCAGCGCGGTCGGTATCCATCTGGAACTTGAGCAGCATCATCGCGTGATTGCGCTCCTCCACCGCCTGGCGATAGAAGAAGGCTGCGAGCTCCGGCAGGGTCTGCTGCTCGAACCACGCGGCAACGGCGATGTACTGCTGCGAGGCGGAGAACTCGTTGCCGACCTGGTCGGCGAGGAGGCTGGTGAAGTCGGTGGAGGCCATGACCGCACAGTAGTGCAGGCAGCGAAGTACGCCCTCCAGCCGGTGCGCTCTGGGCGCCGAGCCCGATGGCTGCTACGCAGCCCAGTCGAGGGCATCGCCCTCGTCGAGATCGAACCACTGGCGAATCGGAACCGCGCCACCTTGATTGGTGGGCTCCTCGAACCGCAGGTAGTCCTTCGGAAGATAATCGCGCAGGGGCATGGCCTGCTCGAGCTCCGCGTTGCGCTGACGCAGCGCGAGGTGCTCGGCGATCGCGTCCGTCAGAACCGTCCGGTTGTGCTCCTCCGTCGACACGAGATCCTCCTTCTCGCCACTCAACGCGACAAATGTATCTTGTGCGTCCCCGGGCATCCGTCTGGGGCATCGACTATCGCACTGCCGCTCGCAGTAGAGTGACCGCGTGAAGATCGTCGGCATCATCGTCGGAGGGCTCGCCGTGCTCGTCGCGTTCCCCTTCCTCGCCTTCGGCATCGGTATCGTCGGCTACCTCGGCGACGGCACCGGCCTCGACATCCCGCTCAACGGCATCGACGCGCCGCCGCGGGCAGTCGCCGTCGTCTCCCCCGAGTTCAGCCTCGACGCGAGCGACCTGCCGACGCAGATCACCGACGCCTCCGTGACGTTCCGCGTCACGCCGCAGCCCGGTAGCGCGCCGCTGTTCGCCGGCCTCGCGGCGTCGGAGGACGTCGCGCGCTACCTGAAGGGCGCCACGATTGCGCGCCTCGAGCCGACCGAGGCGCCCGCGGATCAGTCGAGCAGCAGCCCGACGCCGAACCCGCAGGACATCGTCGCCGGCGACGG
>JBILWG010000161.1:0-4634 GCA_044369995.1 Gaiellales bacterium
ATGATCGAGTCGCCCTCGAACAGGATGTCCCCCTGCCGCCAGTCGACCAGATCGACGATGGAGCGCAGCATCGTGGTCTTGCCATGACCGTTGAGCCCGAGGATGCCGACGCGCTCCCCTTGGGCTACCGACAGATCAATGCCGTGCAGCACGCGCAAGGGGCCGTAGCCCGCCTCCAGCTTGGAGATCTCCAGTACCGCTGTCATGCCGCCGCTCCCGGTGCCTCGAAGTAGGCCGCACGGACCTTTGGATCGTTGAACACCTCGCTGGGCGAACCAATCGCGATCTGCTCGCCGGCATCGAGCACGAGGACCTGCTCAGCGAGCGCCTCGAGGATCTCGAGGCGATGCTCGACCACGCAGACCGCCATCCCGCTGTCGTCGACGAGGCGACGAATGATGTCCTCGATCTCCTTGATCTCGTCGGAGAGCAGACCTGAGCACGGCTCGTCGAGCAGAAGCACCTTGGGCTTGTGCAGGAGGACGGAGCAGAGCAGCAGCTTGCGGCGATCGAGGGTGTCGAGCGCTCCCGTGACCTTGCCGTCAGGCGCGGTGAAGTTGGTGAGCGAACGAAGCGCTGCCTCATCCGCCTTGTCCACGCGAGGCGCGAACGCGGTGCGCGCCACCTGAAGCGTCTCTCCCACCGTCAGCGAGGTGGGCACCAGGGGCGCTTGGAATGTCCGAGCCAGGCCTCGCCGGGCCCGCTGGAATGCTCCCTGCCGGGTGACGTCAACGCTGTCCAGCGTGACGGATCCCGAGTCGGGCCTGACGCGACCGGTGAGCACGTCGAACAGCGTCGTCTTGCCGGCGCCGTTCGGTCCTGCCACACCAAGGATCTTGCCGCCCTCGACGGAGATGGAAACTCCGCCGAGGGCGACGAAGGCCCCGTATGTCTTTCGGATTTCGTGACCGCTAAGCATGTCGGGGCCTGAACGAACCTAGCTCTTCTGCCACGGTGCTGGCGCGTACTCACCGTTGGTGAAGGGCGACGGCGAGATGATCGTGCCGTTCTTGCCGTTTTGGATCTGGAAGAACAGGTGCGCCTGCGAGAGGCTCATGTCGGGCGTCTCGGCAGGGAACGACAGGCCGAAGTTCTCCCTCATGTAGTAGCCACCGTTGACACCGCGCCAGATGATCTTGCGCAGCGCATCGTTGACCTTCGCGAAGTCCTTCGAATCGCCGAGCATGGCCCAGACGTTCGCGAGCATGTAGACCTCGTCGTAGCCGGTGCCCGAGTTGGAGTATCCGGCGGGCTTGCTGAACGCGGCCTCGTAGTTCGCGGCGAAGGTCTTGCCGATCTCATCGCCGTACACACCGGTGACCGTGGCCCAGATGACACCGTTGGCGGCATCGCCGGCGAGCTCGAGGTACTCCGGCACCGAGGCGCCGTACTGCACGTAGAGCAGCGAGTCCGTGGGATCGGCCGCGAAGCCGGTCGTGAAGGTCGCCAACTCCGACGGGATGTAGTGCGTGTTCATGACGACCGCAGCATCGGCAGCCTTGACCTTGGCGAGGATCGGTCCCCAGTCGGCCATGGCTCCAGCGCCCATCGGCTCAACACCGGCGATCTCCCAGCCGTACTCCGGAGCGACTTCCTGCGTCACCTTGGAGATCACCTGCGAGTACGGGACGTTGCCCTCGACGATGTAGATCTTCCTGTTGCGCGGCTTCCACTCACCCGTCGCCTCAAGGTCGTTGAGGAACTTCGGGAAGCCCTTGCCGTACCAGGTCTCCGGCGGATCCACGTGGAACACGCAGTTGTACTTCGGATCCGACGCGATCATGTCGACCTGCGCCTGCGAGGTCGATGCGTTCAGGAACGGCGCGCCGTACTGCGCCGCGATGTCCATGGCTGCATCCCACGCGAGCAGGTAGCCGTTGATCACAGCGTCGCAGCCCATGTCGATCAGCTTCTGGTAGTTCTGCTGGATCTGCTCGGGGCTGGCGATGTCCGTGTCCAGCACCTCGCGCTTGATCATGCGTCCACCAACGCCACCCGCCGCGTTGATCTCCTGAACGGCGAGGTCAGAGCCATTGGTCATCTGCTCGCCGTCGGCAGCGTTGACGCCGGTCAGCGGATACAGGCAGCCGATGACGTAGTCGCCCTTGGCGCTGCCGCCACCGTCAGCACTGCCCGAATCGCCTCCGCCACCGCTGCCCTCGTCCGTCGCACCACAGGCGGCGAGCACGCCACCTGCCATCAGCGTGGCACCGGCGAGCGCGCCCCCCTTGAGGAACGTGCGGCGCCGGATCCTCTCGCTTGCGCTCTCCTCCGGAAGGGTTGCGCCGTCTTCGTCTTCGATCATGTCTCTCTCCCAGTTCGTGCTTCACAACGGAAGCGGTGTACTAACGCGTCGGCACGTTCTCCACAAGCGCCGCCGACTGATCGATCAGCGCCGCCTGATGCGGCTGCAGATCCTGACCACCGATACCTACGAAGACCGGCAGGTACGGATCGTCGACCGGCGTGCGGTGCCCGGTCAACTCCTCAAGCACGGCCAATCCGCAGAACGGCACGTATGCCGCGGAGTAGCCGCCCTCGTGTGTGAAGACGAGATGTGCGTTGTTGGCACTCGCGGTGTCCATCAGGAACCGCGTCAGCGTCCGATACCCGTCGGAGTGCATCTGCTGCCGCGCGAGCGGATCCAGCGCGCTGGCATCGAGGCCCGAGGCGACGATGATCAGATCCGGCTGGAAGCGATTCAGCGCCGGAACGACGACCCGCTCGAACGCGCTCACGTACGCGGCAACACCCGACCCAGACGGCAGCGGCACATTGATGTTGGTGCCGACGCCCGCACCTTCACCCGTCTCCTCGACCATGCCGGAGTCCAGCGGGAAGTAACGATCCTGGTGCAGCGAGATCGCCAGGACGGAGGGATCGTCGTAGAACGCCCACTGCGTGCCGTTGCCGTGATGCACGTCCCAGTCGACGACGGCGACCCGCTCCAGCCCGAGAGCGTGCCGCGCATGCAGTGCACCGAGGGCGGCGTTCGAGAACATGCAGAACCCGCGACCGAGGTCCTTCTGCGCATGGTGTCCAGGCGGACGCACGAGCGCGTAGGCCGTCTCGAGCTCGCCACCGACGACCATCTCGATCGCGGTGAGCGTGCCACCGACGGCCAACAGCGCGATCTCAAAACCACCACCGGAGAACGGCGTCAACTCGCCGGCATCTCCACCGCCCGAGTCGCTCAGCTCCTTCATCCGTGCGACGTAGTCCTTGGTGTGGTAGCGCTCAACCTCCTCGATCGTCGCCATCCGCGGCTTGATCGGAACGAGGTGATCGGCCATCCCGCTGACGTCGATCAGGTTCTTGAAGCGCCGCTTGGTGGAGGGGTTCTCTGCATGCTCACCCGGCTCGAGCCATCCGCCAGCGGGCATGAAGGCGGCACCCGCGCGGGTGTCCCACCACATGTAGCGCTCATCCCAAACGAGCCCTGTCTTCACGATATTCCTCCTCGCCGAACTCTCCGCCACGACTGTAAACCACCGCGCACCGAAAAATCAAGAGCAGCACCTCAGCCGATGCGCTCGACCTGTCCTGTCGCCAGCGAGGCGTTCGCGGCGAGCGCGACGCGCAACGCCAGCAGCGCATCCTCGCCGGTCGCGCGCGAGGGTCTCTCGTCGTCTTCGATGCACCGAATCAGGTACTCGATCTCGCCGCCCCACGGATCAGCGGCGGCCACGTCGATCCGCTGGCTGGGTCCGTCGGCGGGATACAGCGTGAGCGCATTCGCGGCGGGATCGATGCTGCCGATGTTGCCCCCGTCATCGCTCGGTGGCGCGGAGAAGGGGTACTCGATGACGCCCTCGGTGCCGAGGATGCGCATGCAACTCGTGAACGGATAGGAGGCCGGCAACATCAGCCCGCCCTCCACGGTGGCGATGCCACCCTCGCAGGTGATCGTGGCGAGCATGTGCTGGGGCGCGTCGAACGGACCCGCAGTGACCGCCCGGGCGTGGACGGACAGTGGACGCCCGAGCAGCGCATTGACCTGGTCGATGTCGTGGATCAGGAAATCGACCGCCACCCCGCCCGATCGGGCCGAGTCGAACATCCACTCGTTCCAGTCGGGCGGAGCTGAGAGCCGGAGCGTGCTGACGGCGAGGGGGGTGCCGATGCTGCCGGCTGCCACCACCCGCGCGAGTTCCTCGTACTCCGGCCAGAACCGCAGCACGAAGCCGAGCAGGAGCCGACGACCGCTGACGTCGCGCGCGGAGATGATCGCCTCGGCATCCTCGACCGTGAGAGCGATCGGCTTCTCCAGCAGCACGTCGCGACCAGCGGCGAACGCCGCCTCGGCAAACGGCCGGTGCAGCGGCGTCGGAAGGCAGATGTCCACGACATCCACATCGCCCCGCGCGAGTGCGCCGTGCAGATCGTCCGTCACGTCGGCCCCACAGAGCGAAGCGACCTTGGCGGCCGACTCGAGCGTGCGTGAGGCGACGACGCGAACCGCAGCACGGTCCGGATGCTGTGCCCAGGCGGCCGCATGCGTGCGGGCCATGAAGCCCGCGCCGAGGATCGCGACTCCGATCATCCGAGGCCCAACGCGTTGAGGTGCGCACGCGAGCGCGCCATCGCTTCCGTGACCTCCGTCAGCGGCGGCCATGGCTCGCCCTGGAATTCGA
>JBILWG010000162.1:0-4619 GCA_044369995.1 Gaiellales bacterium
TCACCGGCGACGCGGAGCACACGACATTCACCATCTCCGCTCTGCACGCCCGCCCCACGCGCGGCAAGGACTACTACGCGTACTTCGCCAACCCGTACTCCGTCTTCCGCACCTTCCTGCTCGGCCTGCTCGACATCGGCCGCGAGCTCTACGCGGCGGCGCAGCAGATTCGCCGTGACGTGGTGCCGCGTGTGCACCGAGGCATTCGGTACTCGCTGCTGCGCGCGGTGACGGTGGTGATCCTGCGCGACATCGCCGTGCAGACGGTGATCGCGGACGCATACGCCGGACGGCCTGTCGTCTACTCGACGTTCGTCGGCTACGACGAGGTCGCGCATCACTCCGGCATCGAGCGCTACGACACGCTCGACGTGTTGCGCGGCATCGACCGCGCCTTCGGACGCATCGCCCACGCCGCCGAGACGGCGAATCGGCCGTATCACGTCGTCGTTCTCTCCGACCACGGCCAGAGCCAGGGCATGACGTTCCTCGCGCGCTACGGCATCTCCCTGGAGCAGCTCGTGCACGAGGCGTGCGAGGCGGCGGTCATGGAGAATCCCTTCGGGTCGGATGAGGCGTGGGGACAGCTCAGCGCCGGCGTGTCGGAGCTCATCCTGCGCAAGGGCTCGGTGCTGGAGCGCGTCACGCACGGTCACTCGAGCGGCGATGCGATCGTGATGGGCCCAGGCCACGAGCTGGCCGACGGCGAGGGGCTGGCGGAGGTACGCGAACTGATCAAGGTGCTCGCCTCGGGCAGCCTCGGGCTGATCTTCCTCGACGCCGAACCGGGGCGGCGCACACTGGAGCAGATCAACGAGCGCTACCCGCACCTGATTCCCCGCCTCGTCAAGCATCGCGGGATTGGCTTCATCCTCGTGCTCTCCGAGCAGGATGGGCCGCTCGCGATCGGCGCAAGCGGTGTGCATCACCTCGAGTCGGGACGCATCGAGGGCACGGATCCGCTGCTGCCGTTCGGGCCGAACGCGGCGCGCCATGTGCTGCGCACGAGCGGCTTCCCCCACGTCGCGGACATCATGGTCAACGCGTCCTTCGACGAGCAGACGCAGGAGATCGGCGCCTTCGAGGAGCTCGTCGGATCGCACGGCGGTCTCGGCGGCGAGCAGATGCACCCCTTCATCCTGTTTCCCAGTGAGTTTCCCTGGCCGGATGAGCCGGTGGTCAGTGCCGAGCACCTCCACCGTGTGCTGGTCGGCTGGCTCGAGGAGCTCGGGCACGGACCGGCACGCGAGCAGCATCTCCAGCGGCTGGCGGAGCAGACAGCGGCCACGTGAGTCAGGGCGCGCACGCCGGACGCGACCACATCACGTGGGTCGGGCATGGGACGGTCGTGGTCGCGATGGGCGGCACGCGCGTCATCGTCGATCCGGTGCTGCGTCCTCGCATCCTGCACCTGAAGCGCTTCCACCCCGTGCCGAAGCACGCGCTGCGCTCGCTCGATGCCGTGCTGATCACGCATCAGCACCACGACCATCTCGATCCGCCGTCGCTCGAGTCGCTCGGCAAGGACCTGCCGATCATCGTGCCGGCGGGCGCCGCCGGGACGCTGCGTCGCAAGCGCTTCACCCACGTGGTCGAGATCGACGAGGGCGAGCGCATCCAGATCGGAGCGCTCCGCGCCACGGCCACGCCGGCCGATCATGACGCCAAGCGCGACCACCCACTCGGCCCGACCGCGACGCCGGTGGGCTACCTGTTCGAAGGCTCGAAGCGCGTCTACGTGGCGGGCGACACCGACCTGTTCGACGAGATGGAGCTGATCGGCCCCGTCGACTACGCCATGCTCCCGATCTTCGGCTGGGGGCCGGGCCTCGGCCCCGGGCACATGGATCCCGAGCGCGCCGCCGAGGCGGCCCGACGCCTGCAGGCCAGAGTTGCGATTCCGATCCACTGGGGGACGCTCTGGCCGATCGGCCGTGGCGAGCCGCCGCACGAGCCGGCCGACGCGTTTATCGAGCACTGCACCCGTATCGCCCCGGAGACCGAGGCGCGCCTGCTCGAGCCCGGCTCGACCCTCGAGTGGTGATCAGCTTTGCAAAGGGGCCTGGCCCCTTTGCAAAGCTCGCGATCAGACGAGGCGCTCGAGCTCGATCTCGGTGAGACCGGGAGCCGCGTCGCGCAGCGCCTGCACCTGTTCGGGATGGCAGGTGAAGTACAGGACCTGATGGCGGGTGGCGAGATCGGCGATCACCGCTGCCGCGCCCGCGCGGCGCTCCGGATCGAGATGCGTGAGGACGTCGTCCATCAGCACCGGCAGCTCGGGGCCGCCATCGTCGTGCAGCTCGTCGACCAGGCCGGCGCGCAGACAGAGGTAGACCAGTCCCGCGGTTCCCTCGGACAGCTCGACGAACGGCGTGCGCGACCCGTCCTTGCCGATGATCTCGCTGCGCGCGCCCGCCTTCTCGCCGTCGGGCATTCGCAGCGCCGTCCACGAGCCACCCGTGGCCGTGGTGATCTGCGTCGCCGCTCGCTCGAAGACGCCGGGCTGGTGCTCTTCGACGAAGCGATCTCGGGCCCGCTCGACGATCGTATGCGCGAGCTGGAGCGTGAGCCAGGTGTCGGCGACGGCACGCAGCTCGGCCTCCGCGTCGGCAGCGGCCTGGGCGAGGCTGGCGAGGTCGGAGGAATCCTCGGCGTTCTCGATCAGCGCACGCGTGCCGCCGAGCGCCTCGAGCGCCGCGTCGTGCGCGTCACCGGCGGTTGCGGCCTGCTCGTCGAGGATCGTGCGTCGGGCCTCGGCGTCCGCCAGCTCGAGCACGCGCGCCTCATCGAGCAGCGTCTCGTCGCCGCGCATCAGGTCGTCGATCATCGTCTGCGCGAGGTCGATCCGGTGCTGCCAGGCCTGCACGTCGGTGCGGTGGGCAGCCGCGGCCTCGCGCTGCTGGTCGAGAGCGTGCAGCGCACGATCGGCGGCGGTGCGCAGCGTCTCGAGGTCGGTGGTGTCGTCACTGCCGAGCAGGACGCGAGCGCGGTCGCGGATCTCGTCGGCCGTGGCGTCCTCGCCCTGCGCGAGCGTGGTCGCGCGCGCGGCGGCCTCGTCGGCGGTGCGGATCGCGCCGAGCGTGCTGAGCACGTCGTCGAGCTGGTCGCTGCGCAGGTCGGCGCCGATGCCAACGCCGGCCAACGCGGTGCGCCAGGCGCTGCGCGCCTGCTCGGCTGCTGCCTGCGCCTGCTCGGCCGCGCGACGCGGCTCATCGCCGAGCGCGCCATGCAGGCCGGGGCGGTCAGCACGGGTGGCCGCGACGAAGCCACCGAGCACCGCGGCGCCGACGACGACACCGAGAATACCGCCGAGGATTGTGGCGGGGATGCCCGCCGCCCAGCCGACGCCGATGGCCAGCAGGCTGACGAGGACGATCACGCCGCCCAGCCCCCGGCGCGCACGAGGCGGTACCGGCTCGGTCGGTGCCGGTGCCTGCTCAGCCGCGGTGCGGGCGGCATCGCCGAGGCGCGTCGCCTCGCGCTCGGCCTCGCGGACAGCGTCGGCAGCGGCCCGCAACGCGGATTCGTCGGCGAGTCCAGGCACCGCTGCGGACGCAGCGAGGCCGAGGTGCTGACGCGCACTCGTGGCGCGCTCGCGCTGGCCGGCGGCCTCGACGCGGTGCTGGTCGGCACGGCGGCGCGACTCGATCGCGACCGGCAGGTCGGCGAGCAGGGTGCGATGCGCGCTGACGACGTCTGCTGCCGGTTCCTCGACTGCTCCATCTTCGGGCCGCTCCGCCTGCGCGGCGGCGAGGCGCAGGAGCGCCTCGTGCAGCTCGACGAGGCGGTGGAGGCGCTGCAGCTCGCGCGTCGCCTCGACGTGCTGCGCCTCGGCAGCCGCGACGTCGGCCTCGCACTGGGCGAGCGCGTCGGCGGAGCGCTCGGTCGCCCCCGCCTCCTTCTCGGCCTCGCGCAACGCGCGCCGTGCGGAGGTGACGGCCTTGAGCGCGTGCGCATAGGGCTGGTTCTCGCCCTGGCGCTTGTAGAGCGCGTCGGCGCGCTTCTGCAACGCGGCCAGCGTGGGTTCGGCACCCGCGCCGCCGCCGAGCACGGCCGAGGCGAGCACGCCGGCACGGACGGACGGATCGTCGAGGAGGCCCATCCAGGAGAGGTCGCGCGAGTCGAATGTCTGCACGCGATCGAAGAGATCGGCGCTGGCGATGCCGAGTGCGCGCGTGAAGGCCGCCTCGCCGACGGTCTCGCCCTGGTCGTCGGTGATCACCACGCCCGAGCCGTGCGTGCGCTCGATGCGGAAGCGCCGGCCATCCTCGCCGACGATGTCGACGCGGCCGGAGCGCTGGCCGCCGCCCTTGGGCTCGCGTCGCGGCCCCTCGCCACGCAGCGCCGGAAAGCCGAACAGCACGCCGCGGATCAGCTGCATGGTCGAGCTCTTGCCCGACTCGTTGGGCCCGTGGATGACGGTGAGGCCCGACTCCGGCTCGACGATGCGCCCGCCGATCGCGCCGTACGCGATCGCCTCGATCCGCACGATCCTCATGCTGCACCGTCCTGCTCGAGGATCAGCCCGAGCGCGAGCTCGCGGGCCGCGGCCAGACGGCCGGCGGGGTCCTCGTCCGAGAGACCGGTGAGTGCACCGTCGGCGAACGGCTTCGCGAGTC
>JBILWG010000163.1:0-4598 GCA_044369995.1 Gaiellales bacterium
AGCCGTCCTGTTTCTGATCGGCGTGATGGCGATGCCGCAGGTACTGTCCCTGCTCGCGAAACGCGGGATCCTCACCGCCAGCACGTCCTGGGCGGCGCAGGCTCGACCGCGGCGGATTGTGGCACCAGCGAGCCCCTGCCTGCTGGCGCTGTGCCGTATTCAAGTCTGAGAGTTCCGGAGTCCCCGACTCGACGCACTGCTGTGCGTCGAGCACCGTCGACACGGAGGTATCCCCTTGAACACCTGTACGCCCTTGATCAGCCGAACCCACATCATCGTCCTCGTCGCTGTCGCGGCGATCTTCGCCACCTGCGCATCCGTGGCCACGGCCGCTCCTTCGGGCGTCGCTGAACGACGCGCGCAGGCGGAGGCGGCTCGCGCGGAGATGGCTCGTCTCGGTGAGGAGCTCACGCCTGCAATCGAGGGCTACAACCAGGCGGTCGCCCAGCTCGCGGAGGTCGAGGCCGACATCGCCTTCAACAAACGGCAAATCGCCGTCACGAAGGGGAACCTGAAGGTGACGGAGACCGAGCTGGGTACGAAGCTCGATCAGGCTTACCGCGTCGGCTCGCCGGATTTTCTCACGTCGGTGCTGGCACAGACGTCGCTCTCTGAGGTCTTGGCCGTGGCGGATCTGTTCGCCCGGTCGCAATATCAGGCCGCCGATCTCGTCGACGGCCTGCGCAAGGATCGCACGTCGCTTGCCCGCCGGCAGCGTGCGCTCGAGGCGGCCGAGGCCAGGGCGGTGGAGCTGCGTGCCACGCGTGCCGCCCAGCGGCGCACCATCGAGGCGGGCATTGCCCAGCAGCAGTCACTCGTGGCCGGACTCGAAGACGAGATCGCCGCCCTCATCGCGGAGGAGCAGGTGCGACAGGAGCGGCTCCGCCAGCGAGCGATCGCGGCGCTGGCCGCGCAGGAGGAGGCGCGTGCCGAGGCAACCGGCGAGTCGGAGCTCGCAATTGGCGGCTCCGTCGGGGTCACCGAGACCGCTGACGGTGAGCCGGTCGTGGATGCGGCGACCACGATCGACCTACCACCGACTGACGGATCAATCGGCGCGCAGGCCGTGGCCGTCGCCATGCAGTATCTCGGTGTCCCGTACGTCTGGGGCGGTGCCTCGCCGAGCGGCTTCGACTGCTCGGGATTGACGCAGTACGCGTATGGGAACGTCGGCGTCAGCCTGACGCACTTCACGGGCTCGCAGTGGAACGAGGGTGCTCGCGTGCCGGCGGACCAGCTTCTGCCGGGCGATCTCGTGTTCTACCGGTCCGACCTCGGCCACATGGGGATGTACATCGGCGGCGGACAGTACATTCACGCGCCGCAGACCGGCGATGTCGTGAAGATCTCCTCGATGGCGGATCGCAGCGACTATCAGGGAGCCGTGCGCCCGTACTGATTCCGAGAGACGTCCTGCCCTGCTCGTCCGCCGCTGCGGCGGTTGGTCCAGGGGCAGCAGCGCCGGTACGGGCCGTGATCAGCTCCCGCCAAGGCTCGAATCGGTCACGTCGCAGCTGCCGTAGGTGATGAGACCGTCGCCGCACTGCTGTGTGGTGCGACCGCCCAGGTTCGCGCCAGTCAGGTTCGCTTAGACAAACGTTCGATCCGGCAACCGCTCGGCCATCGCCTCCATCAGCACCACGGTCCCCACCACGTTCACGCTCGCACCGAGAACCGGATCCGCCTTGCAGAACGGCACCTGCAGCGCCGCCAGATGGAAAACATGCGTCGGTCTGAAGATGTCAAAACATCGTGCGACGGCAGCCGAGTCCGTGATGTCGAGCGCGGACGAGGAAAGGCCCTCCGCGTCGGGCGCGACGAGTTGCTCGATGCGATGACGACTGCCACCCACATCGCATATC
The DNA here is from genome assembly GCA_044369995.1 of Gaiellales bacterium. GTDB lineage: Bacteria > Actinomycetota > Thermoleophilia > Gaiellales > F1-60-MAGs149 > F1-60-MAGs149. Next base: position 1,863 of record JBILWG010000163.1, read on the forward strand.
TGGACACAGGCGCCCTCCGCCAGCAGCTCATGCGCGACCCAGGCACCGATACACCCCAGACCACCCGTCACGAGGAAGCGATCGGTCGAATTCGAGGCCATCACAGAACCCATCCTGTGTCAGGTACCGGCGATGTCACCCCTGCGGATGGCCGCCTCAGAAGACGCGCCACTTCTCCCACACCTCATGGACTGACGCTCCGCCAAGGAGATCTCCCTTCGCGCCGTGCTCGCCGTGCACCTTCTCCACGACCTCGGACAGCACTGCGCCGACCAGCCCTCTCGGTATCACAACGACTCCGTCGTCGTCACCGACGATCAGATCGCCCGAGTCCACGGGAACGCCACCGCACTCGACTCGAACATCATGGGCAACTACCTCCGCGCGCCCCTTCGTGTCGTAGGGGCTGACACCCATCGCAAAGACCGGATAGCCGAGCTCGCGCAACTGTCGCACGTCGCGCACCGCGCCGTCGAGGACGGCGCCGACCGCACCCTGCGCCGCAGCCGCCAGACTGAAGAGCTCGCCAAACAGCGCCGCATTGACGTGCTCGTGGACGTGGTACACCGGCACGTCACCGGGCCGAAGTGCGGCGATTGCAGCCATCTCCCCCTTGTACGGCTCGGCCGGCATCACATCGGTCGCAACGACGTCGACGGTCCGCGCCCATCCGACAAGCCGAAAACCGGGCTGAATCGGCGCGACGGCCGACGTCAGGACCTGGGACCTGTACCCAAGCGCGTCGAGTGCGTCCGCAGCCAAGGCCACTGTCAGCAGACGAAGGTCTTCCGCCGCGAATCCGTCCCGCGCAATGTCCGAGACCCCGCTACCGATGCGACTCACGCCGTCCCCCTGTCTCTCTTCCCAGCGATTTGCCGGGATCGATGATGCACTTCTTCGTCATGCAGCTCCTCGCGACCGGCGGCGGGCAAACGCCTCACCGACGATGTTCACGCTGATCGCGAACAGCGCGATACACGCCGTGGGCGCGACCACGGTCCACGGCTGCAACGTGATGTACGAGCGGTTCTCCGCGATCATCGTCGCCCAATCCGCAGCCGGCGGCTGGACCCCGATCCCGATGAAGTTGAGGCCCGCGATGATCAGAAACGCTCCGGCGAAACGCACGCCGGCATCGGCGACAATCGTCGGACCGATATTCGGCAGGATCTCCCGCCGCAGAATTGCTGCGGTGCTCTCCCCTCGGGTCACCGCAGACTCGACGTACCCGGCCGTCACCACGCCGAGTGTCGATGCGCGCGTAAGTCGTGCGATGCCGGGGATGTTGACAACCGCAACGCCAACCACGAGAACGGTGACGCCGGGTCCGAGCCCTGCGGCCAACACGAGCACGAGGAGAAGCGCCGGGAACGCAAGCAACACATCGTTTGCCCGCATGAGCACGGAGTCGACGAACCCCCGACGGTAGCCGGCGACCAATCCGATGGTGCACCCGATCGCCTCCGCAACCAGGATCGATGTGACCGCCAGGAGGACCGCGGTACGTCCGCCTGCCAGGACGCGACTCAGCACGTCGCGCCCGAGAGAATCCGTACCGAACAGGTGGTCAGCGGATGGCGGACTGAAGGAGAGACCTGTAAGCGCAGCGGGGTCGTATGGCGCAACAAGCGCACCGAGCAACGCGACGGCGGTCATGAACGCGCCGATGATGATCCAGACGAGAAAGGCACCGCGCCACGCGACCACGGGGCGGCGCTGAACATCGACCGGCGTGGAGCTCATGCGGCAGTCCTCAGGCGTGGGTCGACGAGGATCGTGACGATGTCGGCGACGAGATTGATGAGGATGAACGCAAGTGCGAGGAGCATCGCGATCGCCTGGATGACCGGCACGTCGCGCACTTGCACCGAGGTCACAAGTGCGTTGCCGATGCCGGGGAATGCGAACAGCACCTCGATGACGAAGATGCCGCCAAGCAGCCATTGCGCCGTAGCGGCGATCGCCTGGATCGTCGGTGCGAGGCTGTTGCGGACCACGTAGCGCACTACGACTTGCCGCTCGGGCACGCCGATCAGCCGTGCCGCCTCGACGTAGTCGGTGGCCATTGTCTCGATCGTGCTGATACGGACGATGCGAATCAGATAGGCGGCTCCCGCGATGACGAGCGTCGCGATCGGGAGCGCAAGGAACTCGGGCACGGCCAGAGGATTCGCGTCGGCACCAATGAGCGACACGGCTGGGAGCACCGGCAGATAGACCGCGAACGCGAGGACGAGGAGCGCACCGACGACAAACTCGGGGACGGCGGTGAGCGTGAGCGAAACGCCCGTCGCCGCCCGGTCGAAGGTGCGCCCCTGCCACAGTCCCGAGGCGATGCCGATCACCACCGAGAGCGGCACCAGCACCACCAGCGTCACCGCGGCCAGAATCGCGGTGTTGCGAAGCGGCGTGGCGATGAGATCCCACACCGGCATCCGCGTGCCCGCGAGTGAAGAGCCGAAGTCACCGTGCGCGAGGGATCCGAGCCATTCGGCGTAGCGCGTGAGGAAGGGATCATTCAGTCCGAGTTGCACCCGAAGCGCGGCGACCGCCTCGGGCGTCGCATTGCGCCCGAGCACGGCAGCCGCGACGTCACCCGGGAGCACGGTGGTAGCTCCATAGACGAGGAACGAGACCGCGATGGCGAGCGCCAGTGCCACGCCAACACGGCGCAGCACCATCCACGCGAGTCCCGAAGATGTTCCCCCCCGACGCATGAGCCGACTGATTCCCCGC
>JBILWG010000164.1:0-4589 GCA_044369995.1 Gaiellales bacterium
CCGCTCGTGTCGACGTTCGAGATCTGGCTGACCGCATAGACGTGGCGATTGTCGGGGCTGACGGTCACGGCTCCCACGTTGGCCAGCTGATTGGCGACGATGGTGCAGGATCCCAGCGCTGCGTTCGCGGCGCAGCCGGCGGCACCGGTGATCGCCGTCAGCGCGCCCGTGGTCGCGTCGCGTGCAAACCCGACGAGAGCTGCGGATGTACTGCTGGCGACGTACACGCTCCCGCCGTCGGGGCTGATCGCCAGCGCCTGCGGTCCGTCAAGCGTGCCAGCGAGCACGGTGCACGCGCCGAGCGCCGCATTCGCGAAGCACCCGGCAGCGCCGCTCTTGATCGTCAGCGCACCGGTCGTCGCGTTGCGGTCGAAGACGACGAGTGCGTCGCTCGCGGTGGCGATCGCATAGGCGTTGCGGCCGTCGGGGCTCACCTTCACCTCCACGACGCCGTCGAGCAGGCCTGCCTGCAGGGTGCAGGTCTGGCTGGCGATCGCAACGTTGGCCTGACACGACGCGAACGTCAGATCACCATTCAAGGCGTGCGCGCTGGGCGCAGCAGCAGCGGTCGCCACGGCGACGGCGAGAAAGGTCAGGAGGGGGAGCAGGCGGCGCATCGGCGGAGTAGGAGCTGGTTCGCCCACGCTACTGGACAAATTGGGACTGGGCCCAGCGTGTCCGCAAAACGGGTGAAGGAGAACCCGGCAGGGGGGAGAAGCCCCAAACGTGGCCACACGTTCGCGATCGTCCAAACCTGCCCCGAAGAAGCCCGCCGCCAAGGCTGCGCCCAAGCGCAAGCCTGCCGCACGCAAGCCCGCCGCGCGCAAGACCGCGCCGCGCAAGCCCGCACCGCCGAGCCCCGTTCCGCGGATCCTCGCCGGGCTCGGGCTCACGCTGCTCGGACTCTTCCTGGCGCTGCTGCTCTGGTTCGGCATCGACGGGTCGTTCGTCGGCTCGCGCCTGACCGACGGCTCGCGCGTCGCCTTCGGCTCCTTCGCCATCTTCCTGCCCGTGATCCTCGTCGGCTGCGGTGCGCTTGTGCTGCAGAAGAACATCAGCTCCGGCATGCGGCGACGCCTCGCCGGCGCGCCGCTCGTCTTGCTCGCCCTGCTGCTCGCGCTCTCCAACGACGTCACGACCGGCAAGCTGTCCGAGAACGCCGGCGGCTTCATCGGCGGCCACCTGCACAAGCTGCTCGGCTCGGCAGCAGGCGACGCGGGCGTGCTGCTCGTCATCGTCGCGCTCGCCGTCAGCGGCGTGGTGCTCCTCGCCGGCCAGAAGCTGAGCGTGCTCTGGCAGGCCTTCTGGGAGACGTGCGTCGACATCTACAACGCCATCGCCGACCGGCTCGACGACGCGGCCGCGCGCCGCGCCCTCGCCAAGGACGAGGCCGAGCGGCAGGCCCTGATCGAGCATCGCGAAGCGAGCCGCACCCGCAAAGCGCACGTGCAGCCCCTTGCCGACGAGCCCGAGGAGATCGTCTACCCCGATCCGATCCACGAGCAGTGGGGCGACGAGTCGGCGCAGGCCGAGGCCACGGCCGAGCCGAGCTATCCGCCCGCCGAGCCGACGCCCGTGCCCGTCGCCACCAAAGAGCCGACCGCCGAGCCGTCGTGGGAAGAGCCCGTGGCAGACACGCCCGAGAGCATCTTCGAAGACGACGAGAGCGGCGAGCCGACCATCAACCTCGCCCTGCCGGCCGTGCGCCGCCAGCATCAGGACTACAAGCTGCCCGACCCGAGCGTGCTCGGCCGGTCGCAGGCCGCCGAGGTCGAGCAGAGCACGCTCGACCGCATGGGCCAGTCGCTCGTCGAGGCGCTCGAGAGCTTCGGCGTCAAGAGCCGCGTGATCGGCACCGTCTCGGGGCCGCGCGTCACGCGCTACGAGATCCAGCTCGCCCCCGGCACGAAGGTCGGCAAGGTGTCGGCCCTCAAGGACGACCTCGCCTACGCGCTCGCCACGACCGACATCCGCATCCTCGCCCCGATCCCCGGCAAGCAGGCCGTCGGCGTCGAGGTGCCGAACACGACGCCGAACCTCGTGACGCTCGGCGACATCCAGGGCTCGTTCCCCGCCGGCTGCAGCCCGCTCACCGTCTGGCTCGGCAAGGACATCAGCGGCAACCACGTGCACGCCGACCTCGCCAAGATGCCGCACGTCCTGATCGCCGGCACCACCGGCTCCGGCAAGTCCGGCTCCCTCAACGCGATGCTCGTCTCGATCCTGCTGAACGCCACGCCGGACGAGGTCAAGATGATCCTGATCGACCCCAAGCGGGTCGAGCTGAACCACTACGAGGCGATCCCGCACCTGCTCACGCCCGTCGTGACGAACATGAAGAGCGCGGCCGCCGCCCTGATGAACGTGGTCGGCGAGATGGAGCGCCGCTACGAGAAGCTCGGCGCCGCCCGCAGCCGCAACATCGTCGAGTTCAACAAGGCGCGCATCGAAGGTGGACGACCCGAGGACACGCTGCCGTACGTCCTCGTCGTGATCGACGAGCTCGCCGACCTGATGATGGTCGCACCGGCCGAGGTCGAGGACTGCATCATCCGCCTCGCGCAGAAGTCGCGCGCCGTCGGCATCCACCTCGTGCTCGCCACGCAGCGCCCGTCCGTCGACGTCATCACCGGCATGATCAAGGCCAACGTGCCGAGCCGCATCGCGTTCGCCGTCTCGTCGATGACGGACTCGCGCGTCATCCTCGACACGCCGGGCGCCGAGAGCCTGCTCGGCCAGGGCGACATGCTCTACCGCCCGATCGGCACGAGCCGCATCCAGCGCATCCAAGGCGCCTTCGTCGGCGAGGACGAGGTCGGCCTCGTCGTCGAGCAGTGCCGCAACCAGGCCGAGCCCGAGTTCGAAGAGGGCTTCCTCGACATGCCGCAGACCGTCGCCACCCCGGGTGGTGGGGGAGACGCGGACGATGACACCGACCCCGACTCCGACCCGCTGCTCGAGGACGCCCTGCGCGTGGTGTGCAACCACGACACGGCCTCCGTCTCGCTGCTGCAGCGGCGCCTGCGCGTCGGCTACACGCGCGCCGGCCGCCTGATCGACATGCTCGAGCGCCGCGGCGCGATCTCCGGCTACGAGGGCTCCAAGCCCCGCCAGGTGCTGATCAACGAGGGCGACATCCCGCGCCTGATGGCCGGTGGTGCCGGTGCCGCGCCCGCCGCGATGCCAGCGGGTGGCGCCGACGACGACCCGCCGTGGTCTGACGACGCGGAGTAGTCCCGCCGGACCGTCGGAAAGGGATCTGGTCCCGTCCCGACATAGTCGTAGGCCGTTGGCGAAAAGCCGCTACTCACCGCCGCCGACGAGGGTCAGCGCGCGACCGCGAACGCCGTGACCGTGATGTCGTCAGCCTCGTATGTGGTGCCCGTACTGCCGCTCGCATCCCCGCAGCGCAAGACGATGTCGTAGGTGCCTGCGCTGACGTCGGCTGCACCGGTGAGGCCGATCGTCGTCGTCGCACTCACGGCGAGGGACTGGATCGCCGAGCCGCCGTAGGTGAGATCCAGCAGACCGACGGTTTCGAGGAACAGCGTGCACGCCAGGGCATCGGCGACGCCGCCCGCGTTGCGGATCGACACCTGAGCCGTGATCACGATACGGCTCGCCTGGGACACGACGATGGGGCCGGTGCTCCCGCGGCAGTTGGAATAGCAGGGGACGGGCGTGGCGGCGGCTGGATCGGTGGAGATGATGTCCACGCTGCTGCTGGTGAAGACCTGGTTGGTCTTCTGGACGGCGCTGGCGGTGGCGAGCACGCCCTGCTCGCCCTGTGGGCCCTGCGGACCTGCCGGGCCGGTCGCCCCCGTCGCCCCGGTCGCCCCGGTCGCCCCCGTCGCGCCGACCAGCAGCGTCCCAGCGGCGAAGTCGCGCGCCGTCAGCGCCCCGTCCTTGACCTTGGCGCCCGTCACGGCATCCGACTTTATCTGCGCGGTGCCGACGCTGTTGCGCGGCAACTGCGTCACAGCCCACCCGGTGCCGGCAAGGCTGAAGAACAAGGCGAGCACGGCGATGATGAGAGCAGGAGAGGGACGACGCACACGGAGAGCATATGGCAACGTGGATGTACGCCCCAAGCATCTTTCTGCGCGAAGATGTGTGCATGAGCTCGTTTCGCGCCAACCTGCAGAAAGCCCCCGCCAAATCGTCGCGGCGTCTCTGGATCGAGGCGATTGCCGCCGGTCTCATCGCGGAGGGCATCCTCGCCGGCCTGCTGATGCTGCTCGGCAATCCGACGGCCTTCGGCCCGCTGCTCGTCTTCGTGATCGCCGCGATCCTCGGCTGGCGCTACGGCTCGCTGCGCGGCGCCGTCGGCTCGACTGCGCCGATCGCCGCCTTCGTGCTGGCCGAGATCATCCGCATCGCGCTTGGCGGCAGCGGTGGATCCAGCATCGTCGGCACGATCGTCGTCGGCATCGCCGCCGCGCTGATGATCGCCTTCGTGGCGTTCCTCTCCGGCGCCATCCGCAGTCGCTACCGGCCACAACCCCCCACGAGCTTTGCAAAGGGGTCAGGCCCCTTTGCTTAAGCAAAGGGGCCTGACCCCTTTGCAAAGTTCGTGAGCCTGGGTCCCA
>JBILWG010000005.1:0-33984 GCA_044369995.1 Gaiellales bacterium
AATACGTCTCCTGATCCCACTGGTGCTGCTTCTGGTCGCGCTGTTCACGACCGGTACCGCCTCGGCTGCCACGCGGTTTGACCACGCACGCCAGCCCGGATCGTTCTTCAAGCAGGCCATCCCGACCCCCGGTACCTCCGTCCAGAACGTCTGGGTCGTCCCGGACAGGCTGCTGGCCAGGCAGATCACCGTCGCGTCCGACATCAACGGCGTCATCACGGCGAGCGTGGCACTCGAAGGCGGCAGTGGCGGCACGATCAACGGCACCCTCGTCTGGACGAACAACTACCACTGGAAAATCACGTTCGTCGCCACGTCGACCGCCACCTCCGCATCGTCACCGACGAACGGAATCAATCTCAACCACATCGATGGCTTCATCAGCAACGTCGGTGGCTCCAAGCACGCACAACTCACGCTGAAGGGCTACTCGATCGGCGAAAGCACGGTCGACATCAACCTCTCGATCGTGAGGGGCGGCCTCGAGGGAATGTCCGAGATCACCAACCTCGTGCTCGGCAAGACGACCTACCCGCGCGTCAAGCTGAGCGTCTCGTCCCTGCAGAAGGCAGCGCGCCTCGAGGGCATCATGCAGAGCGACAAGGGGACGTTCACGATCGACGCGAGCCTCACCGCCACGCAGATGGCCCTCGAGATCACCGGCGCCGATCTCGCGTTCAAGACCGAGAGCTTCCAGATCACCCAGTTCCGCATGAAGACCAACGTAACGGTGCCGGCCAGCGGCTGCTCGACGATCTACGGGTATCAGAGCGGCGTTGTCGTCATGAAGAAGAAGACCTACACGTTGCATGAGGGGTCGATGAGGATGGTGTGCGGTCAGCTGACGGAGTTCAGGCTCGCCCTTGACATCGAGCACCGAACGTCGCCGATCGAGGTGTACACGGGCCGCCTCCGCCTCGCGCTGGACCGCGACGGCGGCACCTTCACCGAACTCACGCAGGGGCAGAACAACAACGGCTGGCAGCTCGCATCCAGCGAGAAGCCGTTCGGCACGGCCTTGGTCGGCGCCGTCAGCATGTCGCGGACGCGCGCGATCAGCAAGCGTGTCAGGAACCGGACGTTTTCCCGCACGATGACGATCGGCATGGTCTTCGGCGTCTCGATCTACACCAAGCCCGGCGGGTCGAAGTACTACGGCTTCGTCGGTGCCGGCGGTGGGTTCGATGCCAACCGCCTCAGCGGCGGCTTCGGGTGCTCCTACGCGAGTGAGGCGTCGGACTTCACCTGCAGGGGCACCGTCCGCATCGATCCGAGTTGGGCGGGCGTGTACCGCATCGGCGTGACCGTCTAGGAATCGAATCGTTCGCGCGCCAAGGCCGCCGCCACGATGGCGGCGGTCTCGGTACGCAACACGGTGGCGCCGAGCGTCACGATCGGGCACGACGCTGCTCGCGCCTCCGCGAGCTCCTCCGCACCGAACCCCGCCTCCGGTCCGATCAACAGCGTGATCGGACGCGTGGCTGTCGTGAGTGCATCTGCGAGCGACGTGTCGTGCTCCTCGTGCGAACAGACGATGCCGCCCGCCGCCAGCGCGTCGGCGTACGCGACCGGCTCGAGGATGGTGGGAACACACGAGAGCTTGGCCTGCGCGGCGGCACCGGTGGCGATGCGCTCCCAGCGGTCGGTGCGCGCCTCGCGGCGGCGCCCGGCGGCGAGCAGCGGACCAATCTCGGCCACGCCCAGCTCCACCAGTTTCTCGACGGCGTCATCGGCGCGCGGACCGCTTTGCGCGAGCAACACGCGGATGGGCGCCAGCGCGGGTTGCCCGGGTCGTTCGTCTCCGAGCACCAGCGTGCCGAGCTTCGGGCTGTCGACCACCGCCGTGAACACGCGCCCACGGCCGTCGGCAGCCTCGACCACCTCCCCTGCATCAAGTCGCAGGACCTTGTGCAGTCGGTGCGCGTCATCCTCGGACAGCGCAACCCGTTCGCCGGCGGCGACCGCACCGGCCGGTGGGAGGAAGAAGCGGAAGACGTGGGCCACGCCCGGCAGGGTAACCCGGAGCACACCCGTCGGAAGACGGCGTCCCACGGAGCGGACAGACGACTGGGTCGGCGGTTACGCTGCGACGGTTCATCAGAAGGAGTCATCATGACCGGTGTAGAGCGCGCGGGATTCTCGCGCAAGACCTTCCTGAAGGGTGTCGCCGCAACCGGCCTCGCTGCGGGTGCCGCGGCTGCGCTGCCCAAGTGGACGATGCCATCGGCCAGTGCGCAGGAAAGCACGCCCAAGGGCGGCATGAACATCCTGTTCATCATGGTCGACCAGCTGCGCTCCCCGTACGCCTACATGTCGCCCGCGATGCAGAAGTTCGTCTGCCCGTCGATCACGAAGCTCGGCGACGACGGTGTGCGCTTCGACCGCTACTACACCGTCTCGAACGACTGCACCCCCGCCCGCGCAGCGCAGATCTCCAGCCTCTACACCCACCAGATCGGCATCTTCGGCACGACCGGCGACGCGGCACTCAACCCGGGCTTCCCGACCTTCGGCACGGCGCTGCGCGAGCAGGGCTACGACACGTACTGGTTCGGCAAGTGGCACGTCACGCCGTCCGACGTGACGGGTGCGGGCACGATCAACGGCTGCATGGCCAACCCCTACGAGGCCTACGGCTTCACGGTGCCCGACCCCGACGTCGGCACCTGCCCGTCGCCGGATGGCGGCGCCGGGCAGGGGCAGTTCATCGACCCGATCACGCGCCAGCAGTTCCGCGAGTGGCTGAAGAAGCGCCCGACCGGCGAGCGGCCGTGGTTCGCGACGCTCAGCCTGATCAACCCGCACGACATCCAGTTCTACCCGTACTACACGCGTCGCATCCAGGGACAGCAGTTCCCGCGCCAGCTGTACAGGGACATGGCGGCCAACTTCGAGACCGACGGGCAGCGCGCGGAGCGCCGCAAGCCGCAACTCCAGCAGTCATCGGTCGACGCCCACAACGACACGTTCGGGGACCTGCCCAGCAAGGTCCGCGTGGAGCAGCCATGGCGCAAGATGCTCGACACCTACGCGCTGATGACCAACGAGGTCGATCTCCAGATCTACTCGGCTCTCCGGGAGCTCGCCAACTCGCCCTTCGCCGACAACACGATCGTGATCTTCACCTCCGACCACGGCGAGTACAACGGCGCCCACGGCATGCGCGGCAAGGGCTTCTCGTTCTACGAGGAGGGCTCCCGTGTGCCGCTGATCGTCAAGGACCCGACGAACACGTGGACCAAGGACACCAAGGCCGCGCGCCAGCAGCTGTTCTCCAGCGTCGACCTCGGCCCCCTGTTTCTCACGCTCGCCACGGGCAATGACGACTGGCGCAACGATCCGCGCTACGCGCACCTCAAGCAGCGCGCCGACATCGCAGGTGCGCTCAAGGACCCGACGGCCAAGGGGCGCCCGTACATCGCGCACGCCACCGATGAGGTGGCCACCCTGCCGGCGCAGCTCGGCGGCGATGGCACCACGGTCTACCCCGGGGCGAGCCACATCACGGCAGTGCGCACCCGGATCGGCAAGCTCGCGCGCTACGCGTACTGGAAGGACGGCGGCTACGAGATCGACGCCTCGCAGGGCATCGAGTGGGAGGTCTACGACTACCGCACCCGCGCAGGTCGGATGGAGCTCGACAACATCGCGTACAAGCCCGAGGCACAGCGATTCGTCCGCGCGATGAAGAAGGTCCTCGCCCACGCGATGGCCACCGAGATCCAGGCACCGCTGCCGTCGAACCTGCAGGCCTCGCAGAACGCGGCCTTCGTCGCCTGGTTCGGAGACGCCACGGCGACTCCGCCGATCTCGCCGATCGCGATCGACAACTTCCGCAAGACGGTGACGTAGCGCGACTGCGGCTCAGGTTCGGTCAGGGGCCAGCCCCCCCGCGCCGAACCTGGGTCGCGCGTTGCTCAGCGCGTCAGAAGGGCGGAGCGCCAGCCGTCCAGCACGACCTCGCGCTGGAGCTCCCAGCCGCGGTGGTCGAGGGCGTCCTCGACACGCAGGCCACTGACGATGATGCGATCGGGCAAGCCCTCGCGCTGCAGCAGCATCTCGATCAGCTTGCGCTCGATGTTGGCGACCACGAGATCGGCGGCCGGGAGCGGCGCGACGATGGCGTCGCCCTCGCGCACCTCGATCCGATCGCCGTACCCGTTGACCAGCGCGTTCTCGCGGGTCGAGTCGAGGGCGTTCAGATCGATGTCCAGCGCGAGGATCGGCGCGTGCCCGCGGTGGGCGCCGAGCAGCGACAGCAGGCCCGAGCCGCAGCCGAGATCGAGCAGGCGCCCAGGCTGCTCTTCGAGCAGCAGCTGCCCCGCGCCCCGCGTCGTGCCGTGCGAGCCCGTACCGAAGGCGTGGCCCGGCTCGAGGATGATCGCAGCGGCGGGCTCGTCGAGCCACGGCGGCCGCACCCAGACGTCGCCGATCTGGGTCGGCGAGTGGAACTGCCGCCACGCGTCGCGCCACCCGTCCGGCACGGCCTCCGGTACGGCGACCAGCCACGCCGGCAACTCAGGGGCGGGCTCATCGACGCCGAGAAACCCGGCGAAGGCGGTCGTGGAGCCGCGCGCGATCTCCTGCAGGCCACCGGGAAACGCCTCGAGCAGGATCGCGATCGCCTCCTCGACCCGCTCGACGGGAACGTCGATCTGCCAGCGGGTCAGCGGTGGATCAACCACGATGACGACCGCGCAGGCGGTCGAACAGGCCGCCGCCCTCTCTCGTGTAGGCCTCCGCGGGGATCGCCTTGTCGAGCTCCTCGGCCAGTCGGCGCGCCTGCGGATCGATCGAGTGTGGCACGTGCACGGCGAAGACCACGTGCAGATCGCCACGGCGCTTCTCGTTGCTGATCATCGGCATGCCCTTGCCGCGCAGGGTCTTGCGCTCGCCCGGCTGGGTGCCGGTCTGCAGGACGAGCGTCTCGGTGCCCTCCAGCGTGGGGACATGCACGGTGGCACCGAGCAGCGCCTGCGTGACGGTGAGGTCGACGCGGACGTAGAGATCGAGGCCGTTGCGCTCCAGCGCGGGATCATCCTCCACCTGCACCTGGACGTAGAGATCGCCGGGCGGTGCGCCGGGATCGCCGGCATGTCCCTGCCCCACCACGCGGACCTGCTGGCCCGAATCGATGCCGGCGGGAATGCCGACGCTGACGGTGCGGCGTTCCGGCTGGGAGCCCTGCCCCTTGCACGCAGTGCACGGCGTCTCCACGATCGCACCGCGGCCACGGCAGGTCGGACACGGCAGCTGTCGCATGATCTGCCCGAGCGGCGTATTCGATACCTGCCGCACCTCGCCGATGCCACCGCAGGTCTCGCACCCGACGGGGCGCGTCGGCGGCTCGGCACCGGAGCCACCGCAGCGCTCGCAGTCGCCGATGATCTCCACGTCGAGCTCGCGTTGCACGCCGACGGCGGCCTCGCGCAGGGTCAGCGAGATGCCAACGGCGGCGTCCTGTCCACCGCGCGGCCCCCGCGCCCGACCACCCCCGCCGAACATGCCGTCGCCGAAGAACATCCCGAGGATGTCGCTCAGATCGCCGAAGTCGGCGCTGCCCCGGGGCTGGCCGGAGAAGGCGGCGTGCCCGTACCGGTCGTACTGCACGCGCGACTCCGAGACCGACAGCACCTCGTAGGCCTCGGCGATCACGCGGAAGCGCTCGCCCGCCTCGGCATCGTCCGGATTGACGTCGGGATGATGCTGGCGTGCGAGATTGCGGAACGCCTTCTTGATGTCATCGTCGGAGGCATCGCGGGGAACCCCGAGGACCTCGTAGAAATCGCGCGGCGTGGACATCCAGCCGCATGGTATCCGGGGTCTACTCCAGCGACCGCCACACAGCGCCCGCGATCAGCAGGAGACCGAGCAGAAAGCCGAGCCCGCGGGTCATGATCAGCGTGATGATCATGAGTTTGCGCTCTGGCGGCTCAAGTTGCCGCGAGCCAAGCACGCGCACCGTGATGGCCCACACCTGATACGCCGCCAGGCCCACGCCGGCGACGAGCAGCGCCCAGTTCAATCCTCGTACACGTCCTCGACGTACGCGCTGAGTACGGCCGCCGCACCGCGCACGGCGACGATCGCCTGCGCGTAGTCCATCCGCATCGGTCCGATCACCGAGACCGCACCGAGGGTGCGGTGCGGAAGGCCGTAGCCGGCGGTGATCATCGCGACGGGACGCAGCGCCGCCTCCTCGTGCTCCTCGCCGATCCGCACGGTGATGCTGTCGCCGCGCAGGGCGGCACGCAACTGCCCGAGCATCGTCGCCCGCTCCTCGAGCACGGCCGCGAGCTGTGAGAGCTCCTGCTGGTTCTGCGCGCGCAGCTCGCTCATCAGCCGCGAGGCACCGCCGACGACAAGGCGATCCGCACCCGCCTCGAACAGCTCGTGGAAGACCGGCGCGATGGCATCGAGGAAGGCCCGTTCGCGCACGGGCAGCTCGGGGTCCTCCATCCGGCGCCGCACGCTGCGCTCGGTGATGGCGCCACCCGTCAGCGTCTCGTTGAGGTACTCCCGCGCCCACTCGGTGAGGCCGTGGTCGACGGGAGCGTCGAAGGCGAAGACGCGCTTCGCGACGGCGCCCGAGCCGCTGATCACGAGCACCATCACCACCTGCGACTGCAGCGACAGGATCTCGACGTGGCGGATGTCGGCCTCAGCGATGCTCGGCGCGCTGGCGATCGCCAGCAGGCTCGTCACCTGCGAGAGCGCCTCCGTGGTGACGCGCAGCGCGTCGTCCACCTCGCGCGAGGCCTCGGTCAGCTGCACCTGAAGCGGCTCGGCCGTAACGCGCTCGGCCAGCAGCGTGCCCGCGTAGAAGCGGTAGCCGAGCTCGGTCGGCACGCGGCCGGCCGACGTATGCGGATGCCCGAGCAGGCCGACCGACTCGAGCCAGGCCAGCTCGTAGCGCAGCGTGGAGGCCGACGTCTCGAAGCCGCGGTTCTGGACGAGGGTCTTCGAGCCGATCGGCTGGCCCGAGGAGATGTGCTCCTCGATGACGGCGCGCAGCACCTGCTGGCGGCGTTCGGTGATGTCGAGGTCAGGCAGGCTCATCGTCGATCAGCTCCGCAACGCAGTCGTGCAGCAGCATGCGTCCACGTTGCGCAAGCCGGAGTCTACCGTCCTCGACCTGCGCGAGGCCAAGGCCGGTCAGGCGATCGAGCGCTGCCGGATCCAGCACGGGCGCGATCTCGTCGAGCGCCACGCCGTCCGCCAGCCGGAGCCCGAGCATCAGGCGCTCCTCGAGGCGCGTGCGCTCGCTGATCACCTCGATCGTCGCCGGGGCGGTGCGCGGATCATCGATGTACGCCGCGAGCCTCGGGCCGTTGACGCGCCGCTCCCCGGCCACCGTCCCCACCGCGCCCACACCGAGGCCGAGGTAGTCGCGCCCCTCCCAGTACGCACGGTTGTGTCGTCCCTGATGCTCGGCGCTCCGTGCGAACGAGGCGATCTCGTACCAGTCGTAGCCGGAATACGCGAGCGAGGCGATCACGAGCTCCATGTGCCGTTCCAGCAGCTCGGCCTGCTCCTCGAGTCGGGCACCGTGGTGCACCGCGAAGCGCGTGCCGGGCTTGGCCTCCAGCTCGTACGCCGAGACGTGGTCGGGCGCGAGCTCCTCGAGCGTGGCCAGATCCCGCCCCAGGTCGCTCTCGCGCTCACCCGGGATGCCGTAGATCAGATCCAGCGAGAGCGACGGAATTCGCGCCGTCCGCAAGGTGGCGACGGCGGCGCGCACCTGCTCCGGCGTCGTCTCCCGCTCGAGCGTGTCGAGCAGCGGCTGGGCGAACGTCTGCGCGCCGAGGGAGACGCGAACGCCGCGTGCGCCGAGCACCGCGGCCAGTGCCGCATCGACCCCCTCGGGATTGCACTCCACCGTGGTCTCCAGCGAGGCCTGCGGCAATTCGTCGAGCAGGCGCGCCAGCAGCTCGGGACCGAGGCGCGAGGGCGTGCCACCGCCGATGTACACGGTCTCCACCGCACCCAGCACGTCCCCGCGCCCCTCGAGTTCGCGCAGCAGTGCATCGACGTACGCGCCATGGCGCTCGTCGTGCCCCGTGACGGTCACGAAGTCGCAGTAGCCGCAGCGGTGCGCGCAGAACGGCACGTGCACGTAGAGGTGGCGGACGTCGCCCATGGCTGGATGGTGACCCATCCGCAGGCCACCTGCCCGCGATAGGCTTCGCATATGCCTCCTCGCCCCTGTGTCTGTGACGCCAAACTCGACCGCTGCGATGCCACGTGCAACGCGAAGATGCTCGAGAAGACCTTCTACATGGCCTGCCTCGACCTCGGCAGCCGCCCGTGCCTCGTGGTCGGCGCCGGTCCGATCGGCCTCGAGAAGATCGAGGGCCTGCTCGCCGCCAACGCACAGGTGCACGTCGTCGCCAAGCAGGCCGTCGCCGAGGTGAAGGAGCTCGCCGCCGAAGGCGCGATCACCCTGGAGGAGCGCGAGTACACGCCGGAGGATCTCGTCGGCCACCTGCTCGTCGTCGCCGCCACCGAGGACACCGAGCTGAACGTCGCGATCTACCGCGCCGCCGAGGAGCGCGCGATGCTGGTCAACGTCGTCGACGTCCCACCGCTCTGCAACTTCATCCTCCCGGCGATCGTGCGCAGCGGACCGATCTCCATCGCCATTTCCACGTCGGGTGCCAGCCCCGCGCTGGCCAAGCGCCTCAAGCGCGAGATCCTGGAGACCTACGGCGAGCCCCACGCCGAGCTCGCGGTGATGCTCAACGGCATCCGTGGCTGGGCCAAGGACCTCTTCCCCACGTACGACGACCGCAAGGTCTTCTTCGAGGGCATCGTCAACGGCGAGCCCGATCCGATCGAGATGCTGCGCAACGGCGACAGCGAGGGCGTGCGGGCGCTGATCCGCGAGCGGCAGGACGTCGCCGAGACGCTGTTCACCGCCTCCTAGCGGTTCGGCGCAGCTCGCGTCTGGCCGCTGCGGAATTGACGCTTCCCCCGCTGCCCGCCTATCGTGCACGGTAGTGACCGCGCAATCAGCGCGCCGAGGAGGAACCATGGCCGTACGCACCCCTATCGAACTTGATCGCGAGCGCATCGCCGAGCTGACCGCCCGCGAGGCGAAGAAGCTGGATGCGAACACGGCCGGCTCGGGTCGCATGTACGAGCGCGCCCAGGGCTCGCTGTCGGGTGGCGTCGCCTCGTCGTACCAGTTCCGTGATCCGTGGCCGATCTACCTCGAGCGCGGCGTCGGCTCGCACGTCTGGGACGTCGACGGCACCGAGATGATCGACTTCCACAACGGCTTCGGCTCGATGGTCCAGGGCCACGCGCACCCGGTCATCACCAAGGCCGTCGTCGAGCGCATGGAGCAGGGCACGCACTTCGCCGCCCCGACCGAGGACGCGGTGATCGTCGCCGACGAGCTCAAGCGCCGTTGGGGCCTGCCGCAGTGGCGGTACACGAACTCCGGCTCCGAGGCCACGATGGATGCGATCCGCATCGCGCGCGCCGCAACCGGCCGCGACACGATCATCAAGATCTTCGGCTCGTACCACGGGCATCACGACTACGTGATGGTGTCGATCGGCGTGGACTACGCCTCGATCGGCGACCGCGAGAACTACGCATCCCTCCCCTACGGCGGCGGCATCCCCAAGGCCGTGGCCGACATGACGATCCCGGTGCCGTTCAACGACGCGCCCGCGATGGAGCGCCGCATCGAGCGCCTCGCCGAGGAGGGGCGTCTGCCCGCCTGCGTGATCATGGAGGCGGCGATGATGAACCTCGGTGTCGTGCTCCCGGAGCCCGGCTACCTCGAGGCTGTGCGCGAGATCACGAAGAAGCACGGCATCGTCCTGATCTTCGACGAGGTCAAGACCGGCATGACGATCGCCGCGGGCGGCGCCGTCGAGAAGTTCGGCGTGATGCCCGACATGGTCACGCTCGCCAAGGCCCTCGGCGGTGGCCTGCCGATCGGTGCGATCGGCGGATCCGACGAGATCATGGAGGTCGTCCGCGACGGCTCCGTGTATCAGGTCGGCACCTACAACGGCAACCCACTCGGCATGGCCGCGGCGCGCGCCAACCTGCTCGAGGTGCTGACGCCGGAGGCCTACGCCCATCTCGACACGCTCAACGACTTCATGCTCGAGGGCTGCTCCGCCGTCCTCGATCGGCACAACCTGCCGGGCTACACGGTCGGCATCAGCTCGAAGGGCTGCGTGACGTTCGCGAAGGATCCGATCGTCGACTACGAGTCCTTCAAGGCGCAGCAGGACGGCGAGCTGTGCGATCTGGCGTGGCTCTACAACATGAACCGCGGCGTCTTCATGACCCCGGGTCGCGAGGAGGAGTGGACGCTCTCGATCGCCCACACGATCGAGGACTGCGCGCGCTTCGTCGACGCCTTCGAGGAGATGGCCGCCGACCTCACCGCCTAGCGGCGAGCTCGACACAGTGAACCCGTGGTGACGTCGGACGCGATTCGACGTCACCACAGGGGTCGCTTGCTGGACGCGCACGCGGTTGGACGGTGGGAGCGCGTGCGCGCCGCGCCAACCGATCAACCGTGCAGCTGACGACCCGCGGCGGCCCTAGCCGGTGCTCGTCGTCGCCGGCACGGTCGCCGCGGGCTGCTGATTCGCCTCCGCGATGATCTGCTGCGCCTGCGCGATCACCTTCTTGTACGCATCGACGGCGGCCGTCACGCCCGCATTGAAGCCCTCGGCGTAGCCGCCAACCTCGCCCTGGTCGTTCTCGACGTCGCTGCGACCCTTGGCGTAGCCCTTGGCGAAGCCCTGGTCGTAGCGCGCATCCAGCTTGTCGCGGTTCTGCTGCTTGGTATCCCGCACTCCGGCCTTGTAGCCGGCCGTCCGCGCGTCGGCCACCGGATCGCTGCTCTGGCCCTGCTGGGTCGTGGCGTCGACCAGCGGGTTGCTGCGACCATGGATCGTGTCGACGACGATCGTCGTCACCACCGCCGTCACGATGATGATGATGAACGCGGCGAGAAACGCCATGATCACGCCGCGCAGCCGCTTGGGGCGCCGCTCGACGGGCGTTGCCTCGTCAGGTGGTTCGGTGTCGCGCGTACGGGGAGCCATTGCCCCCACGATACGCGCTGGCCGCCCCCACTCCTCTGCGCGGGATCACACTGCGGCGCGAGCGCGCTGCAGGCGCACCAGCGCCTGCTCGCGGCCGAGAAACGCGATCGACTCGTACAGTCCCGGCGCCACCGTGGAGCCGGTGATGGCGATGCGGATCGGCGTGAAGGCCTGCTTCGGCTTCAGCTCGAGCAGGTCGCAGATGCCCCGCAGCGCCGCCTCGATGGATTCCGGCGTGAAGACGCTGATCGCGCCGAGCATGGCGATCGCGGCATCGAGGATCTGCGGCGCCTGGGGATCGGCCTTGAGTCGGTCCCAGGCGCCGGGGTCGGGCGCGCGATCGTCCAGAAGCGAGCCGGCCAGGGCATCGAACTCTCCGAGCGAACCCAGCTTCTCCTGCACGAGCGGCACGAGTTCGCCGAGGCGTGGATCGGTCGCCAACGCGGACCCGGCATCGGCCAGGTGCGCCTCGAGGGCGTTCGCGTAGGCCGCGGTCTCGAGCTCGCGCAGGTAGGCCCCGTTCATCCATGCGAGCTTCTGATGATCGAACACCGCGGGCGCGGGGTTGACGCGCTCCAACGAGAAGCGCTCGATCAGCTCGTCGAGACGCATCAGCTCGGTCTCGCCATCCCAGCTCCAGCCGAGCAGGGCGAGGAAGTTGACGAGCGCATGCGGCAGGTACCCCTGCTCGCGAAACTCCTCCACGCTGGCGGCGCCGTGCCGCTTCGAGAGGCGCTTCTTGTCGGGCCCCAGGATCATCGAGAGATGCGCGGTCGTCGGGAAGACACCGCCGAGCGCCTCGACCAGCAGCTTCTGCCGCGGCGTAGAGGGCAGCAGGTCCTCCCCGCGGATCACGTGGGTGATCCCCATCGCCATGTCGTCGAGCGGGTTGGCGAGCTGGTAGGTCGGCGCTCCGCCACCGCGCATCAGCACCGTGTCGCCCAGCAGCCGGTGCTCGAAGGCGATGCGTCCGCGCACGAGATCCTCCACGATCGTCTCGCCCTCGAGCGGCGTGCGGAAGCGGATGATCGCGGGGCGCCCTTCCGCCTCGAAGCGGCTGGCCTGCTCGCGCGTGAGCTCGCGGTGCAGGCGCGTGGGTGCTGCCGGGTCATCCGTGTGACGGGCGGCGGTGCGGGCGGCCTCCAGCTCCTCCGGCGTCTGGTAGCAGCGATAGGCCAGCCCCTGCTCGAGCAGACGATCCACGGCGGCCTGATACGTCTCGGCGCGTTCGCTCTGGAGATAGGGGCCGTGATCGCCGCCCGCCCGCGGGGACTCGTCGAAGTCGAGACCGAGCCAATCCAGCGAGCGTTGAATCTGCTCGATCGCGCCAGCCGCCTCGCGCTCCGTGTCCGTGTCCTCGATGCGCAGCACGGCCACGCCACCGTGGTGGCGCGCGAACAGCCAGTTGTAGAGGGCGGTGCGCACACCGCCGACGTGCAGGAAGCCGGTGGGCGAAGGTGCGAAGCGGACGCGGACAGTCATGGACGGAAACGTACCGCTGCGTGGGCCTTCGTCACGCAGCACCGCGCACAGACGGCGCGGGCTGCCGCACCGCCGTCTCGTCCGCGGGTGCCCCTCCTATGCTGATCGCGTGATCGCCGGCGCCCATATCTCCTCGGCTGGAGGCATGCACAACGTGCCCGGGCGCGCCGCTGCGATCGACGCCGACGGCGTGCAGGTCTTCGTGCAGAGCGCGCGCACGTGGAAGCCCACGGCGCATCGTCCCGAGGACCTCGCCGTGCTGCGCGCGGCCCGCGAGAGCGGTGCGGTGCAGTACATCGTCTGCCACGCCATCTACTTCATCAACCTCGCCACCGACGAGCCGGAGCTCCTTGTGAAGAGCCGCACGGCGCTCGCCAACACCATCGACGTGGCCAACGCGATCGCCGCCGACGGCATCGTCCTGCACGTGGGGTCGCATAAGGGCCGTGGGCTCGACGCGACGCTGCCGCAGATCGTCAAGGAGCTCAAGACTGCGCTCAAGCGACTGCAGGCGCCCTGCTGGCTGCTGCTCGAGAACTCCGCGGGTGCCGGCGGGACGATCGGCCGCGACCCCGTCGAGCTCGCCCGCATCATCAATGCGGTCGACCATCCCCGACTCGGCATGTGCATCGACACCTGCCACGCCTTCGTCTCGGGCGTCGACGTGACCGACCCGCAGCAGCTCGACGCGCTCGTCGAGGAGCTCGACACGCGCATCGGCATCGAGCGGCTGCGCTGCCTCCACGTCAACGACGCCGCAGCCGCCTGCGGCTCGAACCGGGATCGCCACGCCAACATCGGTGCGGGCGAGATGGGTGCCGGCTTGGCCGTGACGCTCTCTCATCCTCTCCTTGCCGACCTGCCGATGCTGCTGGAGACGCCGGGCCAGGAGGGAAATGGCCCAGATGCGCAGGAGCTCGCCGCACTGCGCACCCTGCACGCGAACGGCGTCAAGCGCCGTCAGACGGCGGCGAAGCGGCCCCGCGCACGCTGACGGTGAAGGTGCCTCCGCCTGGGGGCTCATGGAACTCGGGATGGACGCAGCCAATTGCGGGAAGTCGCTGCGGGTAGGCCTCCTCCGTGGTCGCGCTGCAGATCGGCAGCGGCACGCGCGACGCACGCACGCCGCCGAACCGCCTCCCCTCCTCCACGCACGCCTCGAGTACGCGCAGGTCGAGCTCGGCGCGGTGGACGCCCTCGACGCAGCCGACGTACCGCCGACCGTCCTTGGCGTCGTAGGCGTACAGGCGCTCGCAACCGAGGCATCCCACCGGATCGACCACCCAGTCGCAGTAGACGCGGCAGCGCCGACAGGAGGACTCACGGTCGATCGTCATGCGCCAATCGTGGCACGCCAGCCCGGTCGACGCACGCGGCGCTCGCTGCTCTGCCTCTGCGCCGGTGCGGCGCAGCCCGTCTGCGCCGGTGAGATGCAGTCCGTCGTCGACGCCGGCACCGGAATCCCCGCCCGAACCGCCGCGCAGGAAGCGAGGCAGAACGGCTAGAGCAGCGCCTGGTACGCGTCGGCGTCCAGCAGGCCGTCGATCGCACTGGCGTCGTCGAGCTTCACGCGAATCAGCCAGCCGTCGGCGTACGGAGACTCGTTGACGAGCTCCGGCGTCTCGACGACCTTGTCGTTGACGGCGGTGACCGTACCACCGAGCGGTGCGATCACGTCCGAGACGGCCTTGACCGACTCGAGCGAGCCGTACGAGCTGTCGGCGTCGATGCGCGATCCCACGGCCGGCGGTTCGAAGTAGACGACCTCGCCCAGTGCGTCCTGCGCGTGCCACGTGATGCCGAAGATCGCCTCGTCGCCGTCAGCGCGCACCCAGTCGTGATCGCGGTGGTAGCGCAGATCAACGGGGTAGCTCTCCTCAGCCATGACTCAGGACTCCTTCTTGTAGAACGGCAGCGGCACGACTTCGGCGTCGCGCTCGCGGCCACGGACATCGACCTGCAGCGTAGTGCCCGGCTCGGCGTACTCGGGCGCGACGTACCCCATGCCGATGCCGCGATCGACGCTCGGCGACAGCGTGCCGCTGGTGATCGTGCCGATCTTCACGCCGTCCTTGAGGATTGGATAGCCCTCGCGCGGAATCGCGCGATCGAGCAGCTGGATGCCCACGAGCCGGCGCTTGACGCCCTTGGCCGCCTGCTTCTCCAGCACGCTGCTGCCGATGAAGTCGCGCCCGAGGTGCACGAACCGTCCGAGCCCAGCCTCGATCGGCGTCGTCTTCGTATCGATGTCATGACCATGCAGCGGGTAGCCCATCTCGAGGCGCAGCGTGTCGCGCGCACCCAGCCCGCTCGGCACCACGCCGTGCTCGCGGCGCGCCAGGATGCCATCCCAGAGGTCTCCGGCGCGATCGGCGGGACACATGATCTCCACGCCGATCTCGCCCGTGTAGCCGGTGCGAGCCACGCGGCACGGCACGCCGGCGATGGTGCGATCGACGATCGTGAAGGGCTTGAGCGTGTCAGGGCTCGGCGTCTTCTTCGGCCAGATGTCGGCGAGCAGCTCGAGCGTGACGGGACCCTGCAGCGCGATCATCGCGGTCGCGTCGCTGAGATCGGTGACGACCGCACCGCGCTGCTTGAGGCCCTTCAGGTGCGCGACATCCGTGGCAATGTTGCCGGCATTGACGATCAGAAGCCACGTCTTCTCCGGCAGGCGGTAGACGATCAGATCGTCGATGATCCCGCCCTTCTCGTTGAGCAGGAACGAGTACTGCGCCTGCCCCTCCTCGAGGCGATCGATGTCACTGGCCAGCGCCTTGCGCAGCAGGTTCTCGGCTCCGGAGCCCGTGATCTCGACCTGCCCCATGTGCGAGACGTCGAAGATCCCCGCCCGCGCCCGGACCGCGCGATGCTCCTCGTTGATGCCAACGTAGTAGACCGGCATCTCCCAGCCACCGAACTCGACCATGCGAGCGCCGAGCTCCTCGTGACGGTCGTACAGGGGTGTGCGGCGAAGGCTGCTCGTCATGGCTCAGCGAGGCGGGGTGTGCGCGGTGTCCCAGTCGCGTACGAACTGCATTTGGCGGCACCATACCGTGTTCCCGCGCTGCGCGCGTGGCATGTGACGCAATGTCACGGTGCTGTTGCGGTTCGCGGTGTCGGCGTCCAGATCCCTGCACGCGGTGTAGCCTTCGTCGGCAGCGGGGTGCTCCCCGCCGGACGTATGCGCACTCTCACGCTGATCATCACCAGTCTGGCTCTGCTGGCGACCGCTCCCGCTCTCGCCTCCGCGGCGGCGCCCTTCACGCTGTTCCCCGTCATCGGCGGCGCGAACTTCACCGACGACTACGGCGATCCCCGCGGCGGCGGCAGCCACGAGGGCATCGATCTGCTCGCGCCCTGCGGCACCCCGGTGCTCGCCGTCGTGGCGGGTACCGTCACCCTCGACTGGGGTGATCGCTCCGGGTGGATGGTCACGCTCAAGGGCCGCTCCAGCTGGTACCGCTACATCCACATGGACGGGCGCGATGGGGCCCGCAGCGCACTCGCGAAGGGCCTCAAGGACGGCTCGCGCGTCAAGGAGGGCCAGATCATCTCCTACGTCGGCAATACCGGCGACGCCGTCGGCGCGCCCTGCCATCTGCACTTCGAGCTCCATCGCGGCCGTGCCGTCTACAACCCCTACGCGTTTCTGCGCGCCGCCACGATCGTGCCGCTCGACGCGACGAATCCCCTCAGCGCCAATGGCGTCACGCCACCGGTCGCGCTGACGATCAAGGGTGTCGTGGCGTGGACGGCGACGGTCGGCGGCGAGGGACGCCTGATCATCCGCCCCTCCGAGATCACGTCGTCGGCCGGTGGGAAGCTGACGCGCCCCGGCACGATCGCGCTCCGTGCGGATCCCGCGCTGCTGCCGGCGGCGTCGGTTGGTCGCGCCGTCACGGTCACCACCACCTCGGTCACCATGACCTCCGCGCTGCAGGACCTCACGCCGCTGGCGTGGACCGCCGCCACCGTCGGGTAGACGGCCTGCCGCCGCGCGGCCCGGTTCGACGCTGAGCAGCCGCGAAGCACGCTGGCGACGCCCCGACGGAACCGCTAGTCGAAGCGCAGCGCCATGCCGATCTCGTGGCGCAGATCGGGAAGCCAGGCGGCATCGATCGTATGGGGCACCGGGGTCTCGCGATACGTCACGTCGAGGCCGGCGGCGACCAGCTCGTCGCGAGCAGCGCGTCCGAACGAGACGTCGATCACCGGATCGATGCTGCCGTGGACGATGGTGACCGGCGGGCGGTCCGGCGAGACCAGATCGAGCGGATGCTCCGGCACGTGCGGAATGAACCCCACCATGGCCAGCAGGGCCGCCGGTGGTGTGCGGTTGGCCGCGAGCGCCATCGCATAGGCCATGACGCACCCCTGGGAGAAGCCGCCGAGCACGATGCGGTCCTCCGGCACGCCGATGCGTTCCGGCAGGCCATCCAGCCAGTCGTCGAGGAGGCGCACCGAGGCGAGGAACGTCTCCGGGTCGGGGTGCCCGACGCGGGGCACCACGTACCAGTGCCACCCGCCGATACCGAGATCGAGCGGCGCCCGCGGCGTCACGCCGACGAGCCGCTGTTCCGGATCGAGCACCTCGATGATCGGCAGGAGATCATGCTCATCCGCGCCGCGGCCGTGCAGCAGGACGAGCGCCCCCTCCGGCTCGCCCCGCGCCGGACGAATCCGCTCGACGAGACCGCTCACCGGTAGGGCGCCCAGGGATCGGGAATCGGCGCGAGGCGCTCCTCGAGCAGGGGACGCAGATGCTCGTGCTGGCGCGGCAGGCAGAGAGCCGACCCGAGCGTCTCCTCCGGCTCATCGACCGCGAAGCCGGGGCCATCCGTAGCCAGCTCGAAGAGCACGCCGGACGGCTCGCGAAAGTAGATCGAGCGGAAGTAGTCGCGATCGACGATCGGCGTGGCCTGCACACCGGCCTCCATGGCCCGACCGAGCCACTGCACGTGATCGGCGTCGGTGCTGGCCCACGCGACGTGGTGGATGGTGCCGGCACCACCGACCGCGATCTGATCGTCCGCCGGCACCAGCTCGTACGCGGCTCCGCGACCCGCCTCCTCCGTCCGCCAGCTGCCGCCGTCGACGTCGAAGCCGAGCGCAGCGAGCACGGCGGCACTGCGCTCCGGCGCCCGCGCCTGGGCCTGCACGCCGATCATGCGCCGCAGCGCGACCTCGGCCGGGACGTGCGGCGCCTCCGCGTGGGGCAGCGTTGCGCTCTCCCGCTCGACCACGAGGCGCGTGACGAGCCCCTCGTGGTCCCAGATATCCAACCCTGCCGCCCCGCGCTGCGTCGTGGCGCGCCCTGCGAGGTGGCGCTCCCACCAGTCCAGGGCCTCCTCGCCGGGGACGCTCCAGTCGATCCGCGTCACCATGCCCTCACCGGCCCGGCCCAGCCGCGCCCCCGGATACTCGAAGAACGTCAGCGCCGTACCCGGCGCCCCGGTGCGGTCGCCGTAGTACAGGTGATAGGCGCCGGGGTCGTCGAAATTGACGGTCTTCTTGACGAGTCGAAGCCCGAGCACGCCCCCGTAGAACTCCGCATTCCGCGGGCCATCCGCCGTGATCGCAGTGACGTGATGGATGCCGTGCAGGCGCACGGCTACTCGTCGTCCGCAGGTCGCTGCAGGCGCTGGTTATAGAGCTTGGTCCCGAGCGCACCGGCACCGCTGAGCAGGGCCAGGAGCGCGGCGTCCTGATAGGTGGCCGGCCAGGTCGTGAAGTAGTGCGCCAGCGCGAGCGCGCCGAGGCCGAAGAAGTAGCCGAGCCCGAAGGTCGAGAGGTAGTCGAAGAGTGGCCATTGGGTCATACCGTCAGTGTCGGGCACCTCTCCGATCGGCGCAACTGGAATCAGGCCCGGGTGGCCAGCACGTCGGCCAGCGCACCCACGGCGAGCTCCACCTGGGCGTCGTCGATCACCAGCGGCGGAATCAGGCGGAGCGCCGTCTCCGAGACGGCGTTGACGAGGATCCCCCGCTCGCGGAGCGCCAGCATGGCGCCAGCCGCGTCGCCGCCGACGAGTTCCACGCCGAGCATGAGCCCGGCCCCACGCACCTCGCTCACGCCCGGGAGCGCCTGCAGGCCCGTGGCCAGCCGCGCCCCCATCTGCTGCGCATTCTCGACCAGCCCCTCCTCGGCCACCGCGGTGAGCGTCGCCAGAGCGCCCGCGGCGATCGCAGGCGAGCCGCCGTACGTCGTGCCGTGGTCACCGGGCCGGAAGCCCGTGACGAGGTCGCGTGACAGCACGGCACCGATCGGCAGACCGCAGGCGAGCCCCTTGGCGAGGGTGATCACGTCGGGGCGGACGCCGGAGCGCTCGAACGCGAACCACGATCCCGTCCGTCCGATCCCGGTCTGCACCTCGTCGAGGATGAGCAGCGCCCCGTGCGCATCGCAGAGCTCGCGCGCCGCCTGCAGGTAGGCACCGTCGATCACGTTGACGCCGCCCTCGCCCTGAATCGGCTCGATCAGCACCCCCGCCGTCGTGGGCCCCACCGCAGCCCGCAGCGCCGCGATGTCGTTGCGCGGCACCTGCGAGAACCCGCGGGGCAGTGGCTCGAACGGGGCCTTCTTGGACTCACCCCACGTGGCGGCCAGCGCGCCCATGGTACGACCGTGGAACGCGCCCTCGAGGCTGACGAGCTCGTGCTTCCCGGCTCCCCCGACCTCACGTCCGTGCCGCCGCGCGAGCTTGATTGCCGCCTCGTTGGCCTCGGCGCCGGAGTTGCAGAAGAACGCGCGCTGGAGGCCGCTCAGCGCGCACAGGCGCTCGGCCAGCGCGACGGCGGGCTCGGACCAGTACAGGTTCGACACGTGCCCGAGCACCGCCGCCTGCTCGGCGAGCGCCCGTGCCGGCGCCGGGTGCGCATGGCCGAGCGTCACCACGGCGATACCGGCGACGAGATCGAGATAGCGCGTCCCCGCGTCGTCCCAGACCCAGCAGCCCTCGCCGCGCACCAGCGCAAGCGGCCGCGGCGGGTAGTTCGTCATCATCACCGCAGCTCCGCGCTTCGCGATGCTCATGCGAGAACCTCGGTACCGGCGCCGATACGGACGCGTCGGACGCCACCCGCCAGGGCGGCACTGCAGGCCTCGAGCTTCGGCAGCATCCCGCCGCTGGCCGCCGGCGGTGCGGCCGCGGAGATCGTGGCGAGCACGGCGCCGCTGGCATCGAGCACGCCCGGCACGTCCGACAGGAACGCCAGCTCGTCGGCCTGCAGGGCGATGGCGACCGCGGAGGCGACGTCGTCGGCGTTGACGTTGAGCAGACGCGGCGAGGTGCCATCGCGGCCGATCGGCGCGATCAGGGGAACACGATCCGCATTCCACGCGGCGAGGATCGGCTCCGGCGTGATGCCCACAGGCTCACCCACGAGTCCGAGGTCGAACCGCCGCGAACACGCGATCAACTCGCCGTTGCGAAACGGCTGCGCCTCACGGCCGAGCTCACGCAGCACGGCGACGAGCTCGTCCGACACGTCGGCGAGCGCCACGCGGGCGCAGGCCAGGGTTGGCAGGTCGGTGAAGCGACGCCCGTCGACGAAGCGCGCTGGAATGCCACGCGTCTCCATCAACGCCGTGATCTGCGCACCGCCACCATGAACCAGCACGAGCGGCCGACCGTCGGCGGCCGCGATTGCATCCGGCAGCAGCGCAAGCGCGTTGCCACCGAGCTTCGCGACGAAGGCTCCGCTCATGTCGTGTACTCCGCGTTCAGCTCGACGTACAGCTTGGAGAGATCGGACGCCCAGATCGTGGCGTGTCCCGAGCCGAGCCCGAGATCGATGGTGATCTCCACGGTCGCCTGCGCCGCCGCCGCGTCGACGGCCGCCTGATCGGCGATCGGCACCCCAGCTCCGTGACGACAGAGGACGTGCCCGCCGACGGCGATCGTGATGCGCTCAGGTTCGATCCGCTCGCCCGCGACCCCCAGGGCGGCGATGATACGCCCCCAGTTCGGGTCGCCGCCGTTGAGCGCGCAGCGGACCAATTGGGCCTCGCCGACGGCGTACGCGAGCGCCTTCGCGGCACGATCATCCTCGGCTCCGGTGACTTCCCAGCGTGCGATCCGGTGGGCCCCCTCCCCGTCGCGCACGATCTGCAGCGCCAGATCCGCGCAGACGTCCACGATCGCAGCGCGCACGGCAGCGAGGTCGTCTGCGGTCAGCGTGCCGGCGACAGCACCGCTGGCCAGCAGCGCGACCGTGTCCGACGTGGAGGTGCAGCCATCGACGGTGATGCAGTTGAAGGTCGCGTCGGCGGCGTCACGGAGGGCCTGCTCGACCTGGGCCGCGTCGAGCGGCGCATCCGTGGTGACGACGGCGATCATCGTGCCGAGATCGGGACGGATCATCCCCGCCCCCTTGGCGATGCCACCAACCCGCACCTCACCCAGTGCGGTCGCGACGGTGCGCTCCGCGAGCTTCGGCGCGGCGTCGGTCGTCGTGATGGCAAGCGCCGCGTCGGCGCCTCCGTCCGGGCCGAGCGCCTGCAGAGCCGCCTCGATACCGGCCTCGACCTGTGGCATCGGCAGCGGCACGCCGATCACCCCGGTCGATGCCACCAGCACCTCCGAGACGTCGCACCCGAGCCCCGTGGCGACCAGCGTCGCCATCCGCTCGGCGTCCCGCCTGCCCTGCTGGCCGGTGGCCGCATTGGCGTTGCCGCTCTGCACGATGACGGCACGAGCCGAGCCATTGGCGATGTGGGCGCGCGAGAGGTGCACCGGCGGCGCCGCCGTGGCGCTGCGCGTAAACACCGCAGCCGCGGGTACGGCGTCAGCGGCCGCGATGATCGCCACGTCGGGACGCCCCGAGGCCTTGATGCCGGCGGTCACGCCGGAGGCCACAAAGCCCCGAGGATGCAGTACCCCTACGGCCACAGGCCCCGCACCGTCAGTCCGGCCGTCTCCTCGATGCCGAGCATGATGTTGGCGTTCTGGATCGCCTGTCCCGCGGCTCCCTTGACGAGGTTGTCGAGCGCAGCGGTGATCAGCGCCGTCCCGGTGCGCGGGTCGATCCAGCCGTTGATCCAGCAGACGTTCGAGCCGGCCAGCTTCTGCGGCGCGGGCATCCCCCCGAGCCGCACGAACGGCTCATCGTCGTAGCGCTGGCGATAGAGATCATCGAGATCGGCCTGATCGAGTGCTCCGACCAGGCGGACGTGCGCTGTCACGAGCAGGCCCCGACTGGAGGGCAGCAGGTGCGGCACGAACGTCGCCGGACAGGCTGCCCCGGCGAGACGACCGAGCTCCTGCTCGATCTCGGCCAGATGACGGTGTCCCGTGACGGCGTACGGCGTGACACCGTTGTACAGCTCGGGCAGGTGGGTCTTCTCGGTCGGGGTGCGCCCAGCGCCGGTGACGCCCGACTTGCCGTCGAGGTGCACGGGACCGTCCAGCAAGCCAGCGGCGGCAAGCGGTGCGACACCGAGTATCGCGGCCGTGGCGTAGCAGCCCGGATTGGCGACGGCCCGCGCCACGCGGATGTCATCGCGGTGCAGCTCCGGCAGCCCGTAGGGCCACCCGTCGACGCGGAAATCGCTGCCGAGATCGACGATCTGGGCACCCTGTTCGAGCAGCTGCTCGCCGAGCTCGCGCGACTCGCCGTGCGGGAGCGCGAGGAACACCACGTCACACGCGCTGAGGCCCGCCGCCGAGATGTCGTCGAACCCCTCGCTGCGAGCCTGCAGCACTGCGGGACGCAGCGCAGGGTGCGCCTCCAGGATGCGGATCAGCTCCTGCCCCGCGTACCCGGAGGCACCGACGACGCCAGCGGCCAGTGGTCGCGGATCGGGCTCGTTCGGAGTCGGTACGTCGATGTACTGCATCAGTCTCGGAGTCTCGCACAGGCCCGGCGTTCGCCGGACCACGGCCTCTAGCGACGGCGCTTGCCGCGGGTGCGTTGATTCATGTGCATGCGCTGCAGGACCTCGAATTCGTCGAGCGAGCGCCCGGAGCCGACGGCGACGCACGTCAGCGGCGACTCCGCGATCTGGACGGGCATCTGCGTCTCGGCGCGGATCCGCTCGTCGATGCGCGTCAGCAGCGCACCTCCGCCGGCCAGCACGATGCCCTTGTCCATGATGTCGGCGGCCAGCTCCGGCGGGGTCTGGTCGAGCGTGGACTTGATCGCGCCGATGATCTCGATCAGCGGCTCCTCGAGCGCGCTGCGCACCTCGTCGGCACCCAGCAGAATCGTCTTCGGCAGCCCCGTGACGAGGTCGCGACCACGCACTTCGCAGGACGCCTGATCCTCCGCGCGCGGGTAGGCAGTGCCGATCTCGATCTTGACCTGCTCGGCGGTCTGCGTGCCGATCAGCAGCTTGTGCGAGCGCTGCACGTACTTGACGATCGCATCGTCGAGCTCGTCACCCCCGACGCGGATCGACTGCGCCACGACGATGCCGCCGAGCGAGATGACGGCCACCTCCGTCGTCCCGCCGCCGATGTCGACGATCATGTTGCCGGCGGGCTCGGAGACGGGCAGGCCGGCACCGATCGCCGCGGCCATCGGTTCCTCGATCAGGTAGGCGACGCGTGCGCCGGCCGACAGCGCCGCCTCCTCGACCGCGCGCTTCTCGACGCCGGTGACACCCGAGGGCACGCACACGACGACACGCGGATGAGCCCAGCGATTCTGATGCACCTTCTGGATGAAGTGCCGGAGCATCTCCTCCGTCACCTCGAAGTCTGCGATCACGCCGTCCTTGAGCGGGCGGATCGCGGTGATCGAGGCGGGCGTGCGCCCGAGCATGCGCTTGGCCTCGATGCCGACGGCCAGGACGGTGCGCGTCATCTGATCCAGCGCCACCACCGAGGGCTCGGACAGCACGATGCCGCGGCCACGCACGTACACGAGCGTATTCGCGGTACCGAGATCGACGGCCATGTCGCGGCTGCCGAAGCCGAGGGTCCAGTTCCTGATGCCGATGACAAGCTCCCATGCGGCAGGGACTGCCGCTTCAGAATCGGGATTCTACGTCGAAACCGGGTTCCCTCCTGCACGGACGAGGCTGATCCCCTCGCCCGCCAGCAGTGCCCCGAGCCGTGCCACCGGCAACCCCACGACGTTCGCATAGTCGCCGACGATGCTCTCGACCAGCGCCGCGCCGGTCTCCTGGATGGCGTAGCCGCCGGCCCTGCCTCGCCACTCACCGCGCGCGACATACGCGTCGATGTCGGCGACCTGGAGCGCAACGAGCCGCACGCGGGTCTCGACGACCGCCACCTGCTCGTGCGCTCCCAGCAGCGCGATGCCGGACAGCACGCGGTGCTCCCGACCAGCCAGCGCCGTCAGCATCGCGCGCGCTGCCGCCGCATCGGCGGGCTGTCCGAGCACCTCCCCGTCCTCGATGACGACCTCGGTGTCGACGCCGAGGACCGGGCGCTGCTCGCACTGCGCCGCCACCGAGCGCGCCTTGCCGAGCGCTCGCTCCTGCACGACGCGTTCGGGCGAGCCAGGCAGCGGCACCTCGTCATAGGTCGGCGCGACGACGCGAAAGGGCACGCCAAGACCGGTCAGGATGGCGCGCCGCTGCGGCGAGGTCGAGGCGAGGATCAGCTCCACGCCGGCAGTATCGGCGATCTACAGCTCGAGTCCGTGCGACGCCACATGGGCGGCGAAGCCCACCGGGACGAAGCCGAACTCCTGCTCGACGCCGGTCAGGCTCGCGGCGACGTTGTCGCGCTCGAGGAGCTCGACGGCCGCCGGCGTCACCGGCGGGTTCGGCAGGACCTGCAGCAGCGACGCCTGCAGCTTCACGATCGCGAGCGGCGCGTGGATCTTGCGCACCTTCGTCTTGTGCATGGCGCTGCCGATGATGTCGAGGATCTGGTCGTACTCGAGCGCCTCGGTGCCGCCGAGCTCGATGTAGCGCCCGAGCCGCTGCTCGCCCGTCAGGCACTCCTGCGCCGCTCGGCAGACGTCGTCGACGTGGATCATCTGGATCCGGGTCTTGCCGTTGCCGGCGACGGGGACGATCGGTCCCTTGACCAGACCCGCCATCGCGGCGATGAAGGGCGCGTGCGGACCGAACTGAACCGACGGCTGGAGGATCGTCCACGGCACGCCCGCCGCCTTGAGACCCTCTTCGCCGCGTCGGCGACCCGCCAGGTACGGACCGGGCTTGGATCCGCCGTTGTCGATGCCGCCGAAGTGGATGATGCGACCAGCGCCCGCGGCGGTCGCCGCCTCGGCCAGTGCGATGATCCCGTCGGCGTTGATCGGGTCGTAGCCGCCGGGAGGCGCCTTCTTCTCGCCCGTGATGGCGGCGCAGGAGATGACGGCCGAGACGCCCTCGCAGGCGCGCTGCAGCGACTCCGGATTGCCGAGATCGCCGACGACGAGCTCGGCCCCCGGGGGGACGGCCGCATCGGCGCGGCGCGCCATCGCGCGTACGGGCAGGCCAGCGCTGGTGAGTCGGCGCGCAAGGCGTCCGCCGATGAAGCCCGTGGCTCCGGTGATCAGGATCGGTCCGTCAGTCATATCCCTACTGTGCCATGTTCGGTCGCGCGTCGACGGCAACCGAAGCGGTGGCCAGCCGGCGCATGCCCAGCAGGGCACGGCTCTTGACGGTGCCGAGCGGGGTGTTGGTGCGCTCGGCGATCTCGGGGTACGTGAGGTCGCCGTAGAAGGCGAGGGTCAGCGTCTCGCGCTGCGCCTCCGGCAGCTCCTTCAGCGCGTCCGTGAAGTCGATGCGGTCGACGAGGGCGTCGTCCATCGAGTCCTCGACGATCTCGCGACCCTCGTGCTGCGCGAGCGGCGGACGCACCGCGGCGCGGCGCGTCCAGTCCACCGCGCGCCGGGCCGTGATCGTGCGCAGCCAGGCGGCGACGGGCGCGACCTTGGGGTCGTAGCGCTCGGCGCTGCGCCATGCGTCGAGGAAGATCTCCTGCGTCAGCTCGTCGGCGCGATCCATATCGCCCGTCCGTCGACGCGCATAGGCGCGGACGATCGAGTGGTAGCGCTTGTACAGCTCGGAGTAGGCGTCCATGTCGCCCTGAGCGGTGCGAGCGACGAGCGCTTCATCGGTGTCGGTGGGTCGGACGAGTGCCATGAGGTGGTTGCCTTTCAGCCTGTCGGTACACGCATTTATACATCATTTAGTCTTGATTACAAGTAATTGATCACGAAGAGATGCACATACTTCCTCGTAGTGGGGTGTCGACACCGTCCACCCGCGTACACTTCGGCTCCAGCACGGCGATTGCGCCGTCCCGCGGGTATAGCTCAATGGTAGAGCAGCAGCCTTCCAAGCTGAATACGGGAGTTCGATTCTCCCTACCCGCTCTCGATGACCGCCGACCTCGCCACTGATCGCGCACGCATCCGCGCCGCAGTTGGCCCGTGGGGCGCCTGGTCATTCGGCTTCGCCTACGCGCCGGCCGCAGCGATGTGCGAGGCGGCGCGGGCGATCGAGGCCACCGGCTACGGCTGTCTCTGGTTTCCGGAGACGCTCGACAGCCACGAGGCCTACACGAATGCCGCCACGCTGCTCGCGGCGACCGAGCGCCTGCGCGTGGCGACGGGTATCGCCAGCATCTGGTCGCGCGACGCACGCGCCTCGGTGCAGGCGGCCCGCACGCTCGCCGACGCCTCCGACGACCGTTTCATCCTGGGGCTCGGCGTCAGCCACCGCCCGCTGATCACCGCGCGCGGGCACGTCTATCAGAAGCCCGTCGCCACGATGCGCGCATACCTCGACGCGATGGAGCAGGCCGGCGATGCCGTCCCGCTCGGCGATGACCAGCCACCGCTTCATGTCGTGCTGGCCGGGTTGCGTCCACCGATGCTCCGCCTGGCTGCGGAGCGCTCACTCGGCGCGCATCCGTACCTCGTGACCCCCGACCACACGCGCCGCGCGCGTGAGGTGATGGGCCCGGAGGCCCTGCTCCTCGTGGAGCACAAGGTCGTGCTGGAGTCGGATCCCGACATCGCGCGCGCCAAGGCACGCGCGGAGATCGCGTGGTACCTCGGCGCCGAGAACTACGTGAAGAACCTGCTCTGGCTGGGCTTCAGCGAGGCGGACGTCGCCAACGGCGGGTCGGACCGCCTCGTCGATGAACTGGTCTTCTGGGGTGACGAGGACGCGATCGCCGAGCGGTTGCGCGCGCACCATGCCGCCGGCGCCGATCACGTGGCGATCCACCCGGTGCGCGACGAGCACGATCCACTCGGCGTCGAGACGTTCGCACGCCTCGCGGCGCACCTGTCCTAGGCGTTCTGCCTATGCGCCGGTACGGGTGGGGCTGCGGTGCCGGCGACGGCGTGCGTCACGCGGGTGATCGGGTGTGAATCACCGGCGCAGCGGCGGAGTGCCTAGGTCGTCACGATCGTCAGGCGCCAGGGCGCATCGGCGCGCTCCGGCGGGTCCAGCTCGCAGGGGAAGCGACGGCGGATCAGCGCCGCGAGTGCGTGCACGTCCCTGGGTGTCTCCCCCGTTTCGGCGACGAAGCGCGCGACCTCGCCCCGCGTCTTCTTGGCGTCGTGCGACACGACGCTGCGCTGGCCGGCGACCTCGCGGACCACGGAGATGTGCGCGGTGCGATCTGCGAGCACACCCGCGGGACGCCAGGCGGCGACGTAGGCGGCGGAGCGGCAATCGAGGATCACGCCGCGACCCGCCGCCTTGGCGAGCTCGGGCTCGAGCAGTGGACGCCACCGCTTGGCGTCGATGGCGCGCTTGTACGTCGCGATGCGATCGCCGGGGCGGACGGCGCCGTACTGCGCCGAGATGATCACGAAGCGCCGCTGTGCGGTGGCCGGCAGCGACGGCAGGTCGAGCGCGACATACAGCACGCCGGTGTAGATGTCGCGCGCCGGACGCGCAGGCGCGCTCCGCAGCGCGGGCGTGAGCAGCCGCGCGCGTTCCGCGGTCAGCGACGGGAACGAGAGACGGGCGAGATCGAGCGGCCTGCCCGTGGTGGGCGTCGCCTTGCCCTCGCTGGGCGGTAGCAGGAACAGCACGGTCGGATCGTCGCAGCCACCGTCACGGGAACGGGCTGCGGCTTGGCACACTGTGGCCATGGCTGGCTTCGTCGATGTGCATTCGCATCTCGTGTTCGGCGTCGACGATGGCGCGCAATCGTTGGATCATGCGGTCGCCCTGCTGACAGAGGCGCGCGACACCGGCACGCGCCTCGTCTTCGCCACGCCGCACGTCGTGCCGCCGTACCTCAACTGGAACGCGTCGGAGCAGCGCATCGCGCGCATCCGCCGCAATTTCGCGGCGTTGCAGGCGCGCGCTCCCGCGGGCATCGAGGTGCGCCTCGGCTTCGAGGTGACGGCGCGTCCGCAGCGCCTCCGCCAGAGCGACGACCCTGCGCGCTTCCGACTCGAGGGGACCGAACTCGTGCTGATGGACGGCCCGCAGGCCGCCCCGTGGTTCGGCGACTCCACGATGGAGCGCCTCGTCCGGCGCATCTGCGACGAGGGCCTCACGCCGATCCTCGCCCACCCCGAGCGGCGTGCCGCCTGGCGACGGGAACCACCCGATCCGGGCTTCGCCGAGCGGATGAAGAACGCCGGTGCGCTGCTGCAGCTCGATGCCTCCGGCCTGACGGGTGACGACGGACCGAACACGGACGTCGAGTCACGGCGACTGCTGGCCGAGGGCCTGATCGACCTGATCGGCTCCGACGGCCACGGTGATCGCTCGCCCGTGCGCCTCGACGTGGCCCGCGACATGGCCGCGGAGGTCGTCGGCCATGCGGCCGCAACGCGACTCGTCGACGGCTCCGCCCTCGGCCTCTGATCCATCGCGGGTTCGCTACGCTGGCGCTGCTCGACGGCGCGGGACAGCGTGCCGGCATCCATCGTCACTGCTGCCGGAGACCTCTGCCCATGCCCGCCCCTCCCGAACGGCCGATCACCGAGCCGATTCCGGTCGACCAGCGCCACCTGACCGGCTTCGACGTCGGCATCCTGTGGTCGAACATGGGTGTCAGCCTGCTGGGCATCGTCGCCGGCGCGGGCCTGATCGCGTACGGCGCGGGCTCCACCCGCGCGCTGATCGCGACGCTCATCGGCGGCGTCATCGGCGGCCTGATGCTGGCCGCCGCCGGTGCACTCGGTGCGGCCTCCGGCCAGCCGGGCATGGTGGTGCTGCGCCGCGCGCTCGGCGACCGCGGTTCGTACCTCCCCACCGCCCTCAACATCCTGCAGGGCCTCGGCTGGGGCACCTTCGAGATCCTCGTGATCGCCGAGGCCGCGCGCCTGATCGTCGATGTCGACGCGCGCTGGCCCTTCGCCCTTGCCGCGGGCGCGCTCGGAACGGCGCTGTCCATCATCGGGCCGGAGAACGTGACGCGTCGTGTGCTCAAGCGGTTCGTGACGCCACTCGTGGCGATCGCCATCGTCTACCTGCTGCTGCGCCTGCTGATCGACGGCACGTCATCCGAGCTGGCAGTCGCCGCGGCCGGCGGTCTCGGGCTGATGGCGGCGATCGATCTGGTCGTCGCGAACTTCGCGTCCTGGCAGCCGCTCGTGCCGGACTACACCCGCTTCGCCCGCTCGGTCAAGGGCGCCGCGCTCGGTGCGGGGCTCGGCTTCGGCGTTGCCAGCACGCTCACGTTCGGCGTCGGCATCCTCGCGGCGCTTCAGGCCGGCGGGCTCGACTCGGCCTCAGCAGGCGTCGCCGTGATCCTCGCCGTGCCGCTCGGCACCCTCGTCGCCTCGATTCTCGTGGTCGACGAGTCGGAGAAGGGCTTCGCGAACATCTACTCGACCGCGGTGTCGGTGCGGAACTTCGCACCACGCGCGCCGCAGACGCCGATCGTCATCGTCGTCGGCGCGATCGTGACGATCGGGGCCCTGACGATCTCACTCGATCGTTTCTTCGACTTCCTGTTCCTGCTCGGGGCCGTCTTCGTGCCGCTGTTCGGCGGCGTCTTCGCCGATCGCATCCGCCCGGTCGCGCCCCACGCCACGATCGTCGCGTGGATCGCCGGCTTCCTGCTCTACGAGTGGCTCAGCCCCACCCGCCTCTTGGGCATCAGCGACCACGTCACACCACTGCTTGACGGCGCGCTCGGGGCGACGCTGCCGGCGTTCATCCTCGCTGCGGCAATCCGCCTGGCCTGGCCCACGCGCCGCTAGCGCGTGCCCCAGAGGCGATCGCCCGCGTCGCCGAGGCCCGGCACGATGTAGCCCACCTCGTTGAGGCACTCGTCGAGCGCCGCGACGTGGATGTCGACATCCGGATGGTCGGTCTGCATGCGCTCGACTCCCTCGGGCGCGGCGAGCAGCGAGAGCAGCTTGACCTTGTGCGCGCCGCGCTCCTTGCAGACGGTCGCGGCGTACGAGGCCGAGCCACCGGTCGCGAGCATCGGATCGATGATCAGCATCAGGCGCTCGCTGAGATCCTTCGGCAGCTTCTCGTAGTACGAGACGGGCTGCAGCGTCTCCTCGTCGCGGTACATGCCGAGGAAGCCGACGCGCGCGACGGGGATCATCGCGAGGACGCCGTCGAGCATCCCGACGCCGGCCCGCAGAATCGGCACGACGCCGACCTTCTTGCCCGATACGCGGCGCCCGATCGTCTCCTTGATCGGCGTCTGCACCGTGACGTCCTCGAGCTGCAGGTCACGCGTGGCCTCGTAGGCGAGCACGCCAGCGAGCTCGCTCGACAGCGCGCGGAAGTCGCGCGTCGAGGTCTCGACCGCACGCAGCAGCGCGATCTTGTGCTGGACGAGCGGATGCTGGCAGACGTGCAGGGTCATGACGCCATGCTACCGATCGGGGCGACCGGCTAGAACCGCCGGTCCGGGCGCATCGGCGCGACCCAGGCGGGCGCCGCGCCGTCCACGATCATCTCGGCCAGCAGCGCGCCGGTGGAGGGCGCCAGCGTGACGCCGAGCATCCCATGCCCCGTGGCCAGGAACAGCCCGTCGTGGCCGGGTACGGGACCGAGCAACGGCAGCGAGTCCGGGGTCGCGGGACGGAAGCCCGCCCACCCCTCCACGCTCGTCTCGCTGGTCGAGGGATGCCAATCGGAGAGGTACGAGCAGGCGTCGCTGACGACCTGGTCGAGACGGCGCCGATCGATCGTCAGGTCCTTG
The DNA here is from genome assembly GCA_044369995.1 of Gaiellales bacterium. Classification (GTDB taxonomy): domain Bacteria; phylum Actinomycetota; class Thermoleophilia; order Gaiellales; family F1-60-MAGs149; genus F1-60-MAGs149. Next base: position 30,634 of record JBILWG010000005.1, read on the forward strand.
CCGGGCAGCTCGAAGACGCCGGCGATGCGAACGCCCTCGTCGAAGCCCGACACGCCGATCTTCGACTCCGTCATGTACAGCGCCTGCGAGGGGCGGGTGCCGTCGCCCTTGAGCGTGATCGAATAGCCCTTGGCGGGCACGATCGGCACGTCGATGCCGAGTGGCTTGAGCAGCGCGGGGCTGAGCGCACCCGTCGCGACGATCACGCGATCGGCCTGCACGACCCCGCCGCTCGTCTCGATCTCCCAGCCCGACGCGGCCGGGCGCATGCCGGTGACCGACGTCTGCTCGCGCACCTCCTGCCCGAGCTCGACCAGACGGTCGGCCAGGCCGCGCATCAGCGTCTGCGGCTGCACGTAGCGGTCGATGGTCGTGCGCACCACGAACTTCACGTCGTCGCCGATGGCGGGCTCGATGGCCCGCGCCTCCTCCGGCGTGAGCGTCTCGATCTGCCCCTCGAAGCCGATCTTCTGCAGATCCTCGAAGACGGGGCCGAACCACGCGATGCCCTTCTCGGTCTTGCCGAGCGTGAGGATGCCGCCGGAGTGCATCTCGAACGGGATGCCGTCGGCCTGGTAGGCATCGAGGACCTCGAAGGTGCGGCGGTTGAGATTGTGCAGCGCCTCGACGCCCTTCAGGAATCGCTCACGCGATGCGGCACCACGGAACGCCCACAGCCAGCGCAGCCAGCGGGTATCGAGCTCGGGTCGAATCACGAGCGCGCCATTGGGATCAAAGGCGCTCTTCATCCCCATCATCAGGGTGCCGGGCGAGGCGAGCGGGAACGAGATCGTCGGTGACACCCAGCCGGTGTTGCCCTTCGACGCGCCTTCGCCGATCACGTCGCGCTCGAGCACGACGACCTCGGCACCCTTCTGTGCCAGCGACCACGCGCAGGCCAGACCCACGACCCCGCCGCCAATGATCACCACACGCATGGCGTCACCATAGCGACAGGCGATGGCGTCAGGTCGCGACGAGACCCGGTACCTGCTCGTCGATCCCAGCGCGGGCGCTCATCAAGCAGGTGCGGCAGGCGGCGGCCGTCTCGATGATGTTGGGACGCCCTGGCCGCTCGCCGCGCACGTTCGCATGCGCCAGCTCGTACGCGGCGGCTTCGTACTGGTACAGCAGGCGCCGCACCTCCCGCCCAGCACGGCGCGCACGACGGCGCATACGCCCACGCGTGCGCCCCCCGGCGATCAGCTGCAGATAGGCGGCCTGCGAGAGCGTGCCGCGCTCCACCTCCTGCTCCAGCCCCTTGCGCAGGATGCCGCGCTCGCGCCGCGCACCCGCGATCAGGAGCACGATCCCGATCACGGCAAGCGGCAGGTAGCCGGCGAGGTACGCAATCGGTGCGGCGCCGATGCCGGCCGAGAGGTTCCACAGAGCGTGCAGGATCACGGCGAGCAGGAGCCCCACGAGCACGATGGCGATCTTGCCGGCACGCCCACCGTGTCGCTTGATCGCGATGCCCAGCGCAATGCCGGTCATCGCGGTGAAGATCGGATGACAGAGCGGCGTCATCAGCCCGCGCAGCACGAAGACTGCGGTCAGATCACCGAGGCCGCCCTCGTTCCATGCGGTCGCGTAGTAGAGGATGTTCTCGATGGTGGCGAACCCGAGTGCCACCCACGCGGCGTAGACGATGCCGTCGTGCACACCGTCGAGGAAGCCGGGACGCCGGCGGATCACGAACAGCAGCGCCAGCGCCTTCGCGCTCTCCTCCACGATGGGAGCGGATGCCACCGCCGCTGCGTCTTCGCCGAACGCGAGCCCCACGGCGGTATTGATCACAAGGGCGATGAAGGTGGCCGCGCCGGCACCCCACAGAAACGTGCGCACCAGCAGCCGCGTCGGTTCCGGCTCGAAGCGATCAAGGCGCAGCAGGATGGCGGCCACGAGTGGCACGGGGACGAACGCCAGCAGCAGCCCGAGTCCGAGAGGCACGACACCGTCGAGCGCGGTGATCGCGAGCACGAACACGAGCAGGAGCACAGGCAACACGATGCCCTCCGCCCGCAGCGCACGCAGCGACCGGCGCTGCCGGCGCATCACGAGCGCGATCTTCTCGGGCACCTCCGGTGCCACGTCGACCGCGGCGTCGCTCATCAGGCGAGATCCACCACGAGCCGACCCTTCACCTGTCCCTTGAGGATCGCCTTGGCCTGCGCCGGGATGTCCTCGAGCGCGCAGCCACTGGTCATCTCGTCGAGCAGCGAGAGGTCAAGCTCGCTCGCCATACGGTTCCACGCAATCACGCGGCGCTCGTACGGCATGGCGACGGAGTCGATGCCGAGCAGGTTCACCCCGCGCAGGAGGAACGGCATGATGTGCCCGTCGAACGTGGCACCGCCAGCCAGCCCGCAGGCGGCGACAGAGGCGCCACGCTCGAGCTGACGGATCACGCGCGAGATCGTGGAGCCGGCGACGGCGTCGATGCAGCCCGCCCAGCGCTCAGACTCGAGCGGTGCCGCGGAATCCTCGGCGAGCTCCTCGCGCGTGACAATCTCCGTCGCGCCGAGGCCCTTGAGGTAGTCGCCGAGCTCCGGGCGGCCGGTGCTGGCCGCCACGGTGTAGCCATTGCGAGCAAGCAGCGCAATGCCGACCGAGCCGACGCCACCAGCGCCACCCGTGATCAGAACGGGCTTGTCGCCACCGGGCTTCAGGCCATGCTCCTCAAGCGCCATCAGTGCGAACATCGACGTCAGACCGGCGGTGCCGACAGCCATCGCCTGGCGCGTCGTCATCGACTCGGGCACGTGCACCAGCCAGTCGGCGCGCACGCGGGCCAGCTCGGAGAAGCCGCCCCAGTAGCGCTCGCCCATGTGCCAGCCGGTGATGACCACACGATCACCCTCGGCGTAGCGCGCATCAGACGACTCCAGCACGGTGCCGGCGAGATCGATGCCCGGAATGTGCGGGAAGTTGCGCGCCAGACGACCCTTGTTGCCGTCGACGACAAGGCCGTCCTTGTAGTTGAGCGTCGAGTGCTCAACCCTGACGAGCACCTCGCCCTCAGGCAGGTCGGCAACGCCGATCTCCTCGATCGCGGCGGCAACCTTGCCGTCCTCGGTCTCGCGCATCATCAGTGCCTTGAAGGTGTCAGCCATGGGGTGTTCTGCTCCGTGTCGGTCTCGAGGCGTAGCCTACGCGCTGGGCGTTCGGAATGGCGCACGCAGCGGTTCGTGCAAGAATCGCTCGCATGCGTCTGCCCGACACCCCACGCTCGTCGTCGCTGCGGTCGCGTGGCTGCATTGGGTCGATCGGATCGCTCGCCAGCGCTGGGTCGATCCTCTCGGCGTTCAGCGCGGGCTCGATCCTGTCCCTTGCCAGCGCGGGCTCCATCCT
>JBILWG010000165.1:0-4500 GCA_044369995.1 Gaiellales bacterium
CACATGACACGCGCGGGTGCGCTGCGCGCGCGCTTCACGTCTTCGTCACGTCGGCGTGGACACTGGCCTCGCGAGGGGTGGTTTCATCATGCGGGACGTCTCCTGACATGGTGGGCCCGGGCCCACCATGTCAGGACGACATCGCGAGGGGGTTTTGCGCCGCCCTCCGCCCCGCGCCCCGCGCGCCGATACCCTGTGGCCGTGCAGCCGACCTTCCTCACGACGCCGATCTACTACGTCAACGCGCAGCCGCACCTCGGCCACGCGTACACGACGATCGCGGCCGACGTCTACGCCCGCCACATGCGGCAACGCGGCGAGGACGTGTTCTTCCTGACCGGCGTGGACGAGCACGGCGACAAGAACGCGCGCGTCGCCGCCGAGCTCGGGCTGACCCCCCAGGAGTTCGTCGACCGGAACAGCGCCAACTTCCTGCGCATGACCGAGGACGTCCGCGCGACGCAGGACTTCTTCATCCGCACCACGGACGAGGGCCACATGCGCTTCGTCCAGGACTTCCTGCAGACGCTGAAGGACAACGGGCACGTCTACGAGGGCACGTACGAGGGCCTTTACTGCACCGGCTGCGAGGCGTTCTACAAGGAGGAGGAGCTCGTCGACGGGCTCTGCCCCGACCACGGCACCAAGCCCGAGTGGCTCCAGGAGTCGAACTGGTTCTTCCGCCTCAGCGCCTTCGAGCAGCCCCTGCTCGACCACTACGACGCCACGCCCGACTTCGTCAGCCCGCAGACGCGTTACAACGAGGCGCGCTCGTTCATCGCCGGCGGCCTCGACGACGTCTCGCTGTCCCGCGCCTCCATCGAGTGGGGCGTGCCGCTGCCCTGGGCACCCGAGCAGACCTGCTACGTCTGGTTCGACGCGCTGCTCAACTACGCCTCGGCCCTCACCTACGCGCGCCCCGGCGAGGACCTGACCGCCCAGTACTGGCCGCCGCGCTGGCAGCTGCTCGCCAAGGACATCCTCAAATTCCACGCGGTGATCTGGCCCGCGATGCTGCTCGGCGCCGGCTACGCGCTGCCGCAGCGGCTGATGATCCACGGCTACCTGACCGTGCGCGAGGCGAAGATGTCGAAGTCGGTCGGCAACGTGCTCGACCCGTTCGCCGTGATCGACGCGTACGGGGTCGATGCGCTTCGCTTCTACCTCCTGCGCGACGTGCGCTTCGGCGGCGACGGCGGCATCTCGTACGAGGCCGTGCACGAGCGCTACCACGCGGAGCTCGCCAACGACCTCGGCAACCTCGTCAACCGCGTCGTCGCGATGATCGGCAAGTACCGTGACGGCGCCATCCCGACCGCGCAGTGCGACGCGACGCTGGCCGGCGCCATCGAGCAGGCGCGCGAGGCCGTCGGGCGGCACGTCGCGGACATGGAGCTGACGGAGGCGCTCGAGGCGGCCTGGGAGGTCGTACGCGACCTCAACCGCTTCGTCGACGCGCGCGCGCCGTGGACGCTGGCGAAGGATCCGGAACGGGCCGCCGAGCTCGACGAGGCGCTCTACACGCTCGCCGACGGCACCCGCGCCGTCGCGATCCTACTGGCCGCCGTGCTGCCCGAGAGCGCGCCGCGCATCCTCGCCGCGCTCGGCGCCGACGAGTCCGTCGACTGGAGCCAGGCCGCACCGAATCTGCTGGCCGGCGGCACGCGGACCGTGCCCGTGGGACCGCTCTTCCCCCGGGTCGAGGAGCCGCTCGGGGGCGACGCCTCCTGATCGACACCCACACCCATCTCACGAGCTCGGACGATCCGCCGCTCGAGGTGATCGCCCGGGCGCGCGAGGTCGGCGTCCAGCGCATGGTGACGATCGGCTCGAGTGCCGCCGAGATGTCGGCGGTCACGCCACTGCTCGCCGAGCCCGGGATCTACACCACCGCGGGCCTGCATCCCAACAGCGCGGACCAGTGGAGCGACGAGCTCGAGGCCCAGATCCGCGAGCGTGCCGCCCACCCGCGCTGCGTGGCGATCGGCGAGACGGGTCTCGACTGGTTCCGCGAGCATGTCGATCGCGCCACCCAGACCGAGGTCTTCCGCCGCCAACTGGCGCTCGCCCGCGAGCTCGACAAGACCGTCACGATCCACTGCCGCGACGCCGACGCGGAGTGCTTTCCCCTGCTCGTCCACGAGGGGCCCGAGCGTGTGATCCTGCACTGCTTCGCCGTGCCAGACCGGCTCGACGAGGCCATCGCCAACGGGTGGTGGTGCTCGTTCGCCGGCAACGTCACGTACCCCAAGGCCGCCGACCTCCTGCTCGCCGCGGCGCGGTGCCCCGCCGATCGCCTCCTGCTGGAGACGGACGCCCCGTACCTCACGCCCGTTCCGCATCGCGGCACGCCGAACGAGCCGGCCTACGTGATGGACACGCTCCGCGCCGTCGCGCTCGTCCGGGGCGTGGCACCCGAGGAGCTCGCGGCGCAGGTCGAGGCGAACGCCGACGCCGCCTACGCGATCGCCGGATGAGCCAGCGCTACGGGCAGAACTTCCTGCGCGACCCGAACCTCGCCCGCGTCGCGATCGACCGCGCGGACCTGCGGGCCGACGACGTCGTGCTCGAGGTCGGTCCGGGCAAGGGCATCCTCACCGAGCTGCTGGCCTGCACGGTCGCGACCGTGCAGGCCATCGAGATCGACCGCGTGCTGGAGCCGCACCTGACGCCGCTGCTGGCCGCGCACCCGAACGTGCGCCTGACCTGGGGCGATGCGATGAAGGTGCCGCTGGCCGAGCTCGATCCGCCGCCGACCGCCTTCGTCGCGAACCTCCCCTACAACGTCGCCACGCCGCTCGTGCTGCGGTCGATTCCCGAGCTGCCGACGATCACGCGCTGGTGCGTGATGGTGCAGCGCGAGATCGCGGATCGCATGTTCGCGACGGCCTCGACCCCGGCGTACGGGGCCGTCAGCGTGCTGATGCAGCTGGCCTGCGAGCGCACCGATCTGCACCCGGTCGGGCGCGAGGTCTTCGATCCGCCGCCTCGCGTCGACTCGGCGCTCGTCGCCTTTCGCCGACGCGTCGACTGGCCGGAGCGCTCGCCCGACTGGGCGCGCCTGTCGCGACTCGTCCACGCGGGCTTCCAGCATCGACGCAAGACGCTGGTCAACGGACTGACGATGGCCAAGCTGGCGTCCCGCGCGCAGGCCGAGGCGGTGCTGACCGAGCTCGAGCATGACGTGCGCATCCGCGCCGAGGCGATCCCGCCGGCCGGCTGGCCGCCGCTGCTGGCCGCGCTGACTGCGGCTACGGTGACCCTGTCATGACCGAGGACGCCGCCATCGTTCGGGCCTGCGCGAAGATCAACCTCCTGCTGCGGGTCGGCCCGCGGCGCGAGGACGGATACCACGAGCTCGTCACGCTGATCGCGCGCATCTCGCTGGCGGACGTCCTGCTGATCTCGGATGCGCCGGAGACGTCCGTCGACTGCGCGGCGATCCCCGGCGGCGACACTCTCGTCACCCGCGCACTCCGTCTGCTCTGCGAGACGGCGGGCCACCCCGCGGGCTTCCACGTCCACATCGACAAGCGCATTCCCCATGGCGCGGGACTCGGGGGCGGTTCCGCCGACGCCGCCGCCGCGCTGCGATTCGCCAACGACCTCCTGCCGCGTCCGCTGATCGACAGCGAGCTGCACCGGCTGGCGGCGCTGATCGGCTCCGACGTCCCCGCGCTCCTCCACGATGAGGCCACGCTGGCGCGCGGTCGCGGCGATCGGGTCGAGGTGCTCGGCAGCCTGCCGGCCGGCTGGCTCGCGCTCGCGCACCCGGGACGTCCGCTGGCCACGCGCGACGTGTATCAGCGCTACTCGGCGGACGCACGCCCCCTCCCCACCACGCTGCACCTGCCTCGTACCCTCGAGGAGATGGCGGTGCTGGTGGAGAACGACCTGGCCGCACCGGCCGAGGCGCTCGAGCCGGGGTGTCGCAGCCTGCGCGAGCAGCTCGCCGACCACGGAGCGATGGCAGCATGCGTCTCCGGCAGCGGTTCCGTCGTCTTCGGCCTGTTCCGCACGGAGCAGGAGGCGACGGCGGCCGCGGCGAATCTGGAGGGCGCACCATGGACGGCAACGGCAGCAGTGGGGACGCACCCCGTCGGATAGAGGTCGATCCGAGCGACGTTCGCGTCGTCGTGTCCGAGTCGTACGCGTACGGAGCGCCGCCGCCGAATGCCGGCACGCCCCTGCCCTTCCTGCGCCGGCACCGTGCGAAGATCGCGCTCGCGCTGGCCATCGTCGAGCTGCTGATCCTCGGCTTCGGCCCGGGCGGCTACCTGCACCAGTGGATCGGTCTCCTGGCCATCGCCGTGGCAGCGGTCTTCCTCTACGTGCTGCTGCGCCAGCGACTGCCATACGCGCTGCGCCAGGCGCTGTGGATCGTGGCGGTGATGCAGTCCTTGGTCGCGCTCTTCCCCATCTTCCTCGGCGTCAGCGCCGTGATCGTCGGCATCCTCATCGTCTTCGCGGTTCTCGCCGGACTCGCTCTCGTGCTGGGTG
>JBILWG010000039.1:0-13135 GCA_044369995.1 Gaiellales bacterium
TGGACACGCCGCGCGTGAGCGCAGGTGGACGTGACATCCGCGCGGTTGTGATGTCCACCTAGAAGAGGCGCGGAAGCTCTTCGACCCCCGCGTACAGCGCGGCGACGTCGAGCACGATGCACTCCACGTTGCGGCGCTCGGCCAGCTTGCGGGCCTGCGGAGCGAACTCCGGTGCCAGCACGATCGCGCGGGCACCCGCGTAGGCGGCGTCCTTCTCGATGTGCTCGCGGTAGCGGACGACCTGCTCGACGGCTGCCACGACGGCCTTCACGCGCTTCACCTCGACCAGCACGATGCGGCCCTCGGTGTCCTTGGCGAGGAAGTCGACCGGACCGACGTCGGTGGAGCGCTCGCGTTCGAGGATCTCGAGGCCCTCCTCGATCAGGTCGGGGGAGCGCTCGAGCAGGGCATGCAGCTCGAGCTCGCGCCCCTCGCGCTCCAGCACGGCGGTGTCCTCGAGGCCATGCGCGTCGTCGGCGATGACCTGCTCGACCTCGATCATCAGCGTCTCGCCCGTCTCGGGGCGGCGCACCGTGATCAGGCCATCTTCCTCCGTCATCGCGGTCGGACCGGACATGTAGTTGATCGGCTTGAAGCCCTTCGGACCGTGCACGCAGACGGAGCCGTCGTCCTTGAAGATGATGATGCGATCGCCGCTCGCCAGGCGCGTGGTGAGACGGCCTGAGTACCCGATCGAGCAGCGGGCGACGAGGACGCGCACGGGCTAGCCGCGCGCGCCGTAGTTCTTCGCGGCGTAGTCGGCGAAGGCCTCGCCGCTCTTGATCGCCTCCCACCAGGCGCGGTTCTCGCGGAACCACTCGACCGTCAACGCGAGGCCCGTGTCGAAGTCGGTCTGGCGCTCCCAGCCGATGCCGCGCAGCTTGCTGCAGTCGAGTGCGTAGCGGCGGTCGTGGCCGGGGCGATCGGCGACGCTCTTGAGCGTGCTCGGGTCGGCACCCGTCAACTCGATGATCTTGCGCGCCGTCTCGATGTTCGGCACCTCGTGCTCGGCGCCCACGTTGTAGGCCTCGCCGGCCTGGCCGTGATGGAACACGAGATCGATCGCGGAGCAGTGGTCCTCGACGAACAGCATCTCGCGCACCTGCATGCCGTCGCCGTAGAGCGGGAGGTCCTTGCCGTCGAACGCGTTGGTCGTGAACAGCGGGATCAGCTTCTCGGGGAACTGGTACGGACCGTACGTGTTCGAGCCGCGCGTGATCGAGGCGTTCAGCCCGAACGTGCGCGCGTACGACTGGACGAGCAGGTCGCCGGCGGCCTTCGAGGCGGCGTACGGGCTCGAGCCGTGCAGCGGATCGCCCTCCTTGGAGCGGTGCGGGGCGTCGACGTCGCCGTAGACCTCGTCGGTCGAGACCTGGAGATAGCGCAGGTCGTGCTGGCGCGCGTGGTCGAGCAGGCGCTTGGTGCCGAAGACGTTGGTGTTGATGAACTCGTCGCCGCCCATGATCGAGCGGTCGACGTGGCTCTCCGCGGCGACGTTGATGATGCCGTCGACACCCTCCGCGGCGCGCGCGACGTCATCGGCGTTGGCGATATCGCCGTGGACGAACGTGTAGCGCGGATCGTCCTCGAGGTCGCGCACGTTCTCGGGGCGCCCCGCGTACGTGAGCAGGTCGATGTTGACGACGTGCAGGTCGGGATGCTCGCGCAGCAGGCGCCGCACGAGGTGCGAGCCGATGAAGCCGCAGCCGCCGGAGACGAGGACCTTGTTCATGCCACGAATCCTGCCATGCAGGCCTCCACGCCTGCGCGCCACGGCGGCAGCACGGGTGTGTCGGTGTACTCGGAGGCGAGCACCGAATACGCGGGGCGTTGGGCGGGGGTGGGAAACTCGTCGCTCGTCGCGCTTTCCACGACCGTGCTGCGACCAGCAGCGGCGAGCACGGCCTCGGCCCACTCGCGTCGCGTGGCGGCACCCGAGCCAGCGATGTGGCGAATGCCCGGCGGCACCTGATCGGGCAAGGCGAGCAGGAGCGGGGCGAGGTGTCCGGCGTACGTCGGGCTGCCGCTCTGATCCTCGACGACGCGCAGCGTGTCGCGCGTCTCGGCCAGCCGCATGATCAGGCGCGGGAAGTTCGTGCCCTCCTCGTCGTACACCCACGCGGTGCGCACGACCCACGTGCCCTCGGGGTAGGTCTCAAGTGCGGCGCGCTCACCAAGCAGTTTCGTCTCGCCGTAGAACGAGATTGGCCCGACGACATCGGACTCGACGTACGGCTCGCGCTTGCTGCCAGCGAAGACGAAGTCGGTCGAGAGCGTGACGAGCCGTGCGCCAACGGCCTTGGCGGCCTCGGCAACATTGCGGTTGGCGTCGACGTTCGCCCGCGTCGCGCCCTCGCGATCCGTTTCGGCGCCGTCGACGTCGGTCCAGGCGGCGGCGTGGAGGATCAGCCCGGGACGATGCTGCTCGGCCGCGGCGAGGACTGCGGTGGCGTCGGTGACGTCCAGCTCGGCATGCCGCAGGCCGATGCCGCGGTCGCCCAGCTCGCGCAGGGCGGCACGGCCGACCTGGCCGCCCGCACCCGTGACGAGCACGGTCATCCGTCCATCACGTCCCGCGCGGAGAGAATCGGCGAATCGGTCGACCACAGGTGCAGGACGCGCTCGTCGTTCCACGGAAACGTGTTCTCGTCGTCCGGGTTGTACTCGTGCGTGACGTGGTAGCAGAAGAGGCAATCCGTCAGCGACTCGTAGCCATGCGCGGTGCGGCCCGGCACGTAGACGGCGCAGGGGTTCTCGTCGCCGATGTCGATGCTCCACGCGGTGCCGTGCGTCGGCGAGTCCTCGCGGCGGTCGAACAGCACGACGCGCACCATGCCCTGGGCGCAGAAGAAGAGGTCGTCCTGGCCGAGCTCGTGGAAGTGCAGGCCGCGGATCACGCCCTGGCGCGAGTACACGATGTTCGTCTGCATGCTGGGCTTGCCGCCGAGCTCGCGGAACCACGACTCCTTGCGTGCCTCGAGGAACCAGCCGCGGCTGTCTTCGTGCTTGGTCAGCGGCACGACGAGCGCGCCGTCGATCGGCGTGGTCTGCGGCGTGGGGCTCACAGGATCTCGATGCGCGAGCCATCGCCGACCAGCAGACGGTTCGCGGAGCGGATGGCATCGGAGCGGCGGATCTGGCAATCGGCGCCGATCAGCGAGTCCTCGATGCGGGTGTCGATACCGATGATGCTGGAGCGCTCCAGCAGGATCGCGTGCTCCATCTCGGCGCGCTCGACGTGCGCGTCCTCCGAGATCGCCGAGTACGGACCGATGTATGCGTCGCGTACGGTTGCGCCCGAGCAGATCACGACGGGGCCGCGGATGTGGCAGCGCTCGACCGTCGCGCCCTTCTGGATCACGACGCGGCCCTCGATCTTGCTGTCGATGACCTCGCCCTGGATGTCGGTATCGAGGGCATCGAGCACGAGGCGGTTGGCCTCGAGCATGTCGGCGAGCTGCCCCGTGTCCTTCCACCAGCCGGTCACGACGTGCGGCTCGACGCGCAGGCCGCCGTCGACGAGGCCCTGGATCGCGTCGGTGATCTCGTACTCGCCGCGCCACGAGGGCTCGAGCTGCTTGGCGGCGGCGAAGATCGAGCTCGTGAAGAGGTAGACGCCGACGAGGGCGAGATCGCTCTTCGGCTCCTTCGGCTTCTCGACCAGCTGCTTGACGGCGCCGCTCTCGTCCAGCTCGGCGACGCCGTACTCGGACGGGTTCGGCACGTGCTGGAGGAGGATCATCGCGTCGGCGTCGCCGGCACGGAACTCATCGACGAAGCCCGCCACGCCATCGCGCAGGAGGTTGTCGCCGAGGTACATGCAGAAGGCGCTATCGCCGATGAACTCCTCGGCGGTCAACACGGCGTGGGCCAGGCCACGCGGCGCATCCTGCGGAATGAAGGTGACCTCGAGACCAAACTGGGAGCCGTCGCCGACGGCGGCGCGGATCTCGTCGCCGGTGTCGCCGATGATGATGCCGACCTGCTTGATGCCGGCCTCGGCCATCGCCTCGAGCCCGTAGAACAGCACGGGCTTGCCCGCGACCGGCACGAGCTGCTTGGCGCGCGTGTGGGTGATGGGGCGCAGACGCGTTCCTGCGCCACCCGACAAGACCAGTCCCTTGACGTCCATTGCCGCAAGCCTACAGGGCTGGCGGGGTCGCTGGCGCTATGCGCCGCCCTTCGGCATGAGCACCGCGAGGAGGTGTTCGATGCCCTCGAGGTGCTCGCGCATCGCCACGCGCGCGGCATCGCGGTCGTGGGCCTCCAGCGCAGCCAGGATGCGGCGGTGCTGGGTCTGCGAGTTGATCATCGACTCCTCCGACCGCGGCACCGCGTTGAGCACGTCGCTGAGCGCCGCCTGCGTATCGGTGACCGCAGTGACGAGATCGGCGGACCCGGCGATGGCGGCGAGCGCGATGTGGAAGCGCGAGTCGATGCCGCGGTAGGTACCGTAATCCGACAGGTGAAAGCCGCCCATCTCGTCGACGAGATGGGCGAGCCGCTCCCGATCGGCCGCGGTGGAGCGCTCGGCTGCCAGTTCGGCCGCACCCGTCTCGAGCACCCGGCGGTAGCGCAGCAGCGCCGCCAGCTCCTCGCCGCGCAGGTCGCGCACGCCATCGGCCGCTGGGCGATCCTCATCGGAGGGCAGCGTCTCGCAGACGAACGTGCCGCCACCGCGACCACGGCGCGCCTCGAGGTAGCCCGACTCCTGCAGCACGCGCAGCGCCTCGCGCACGGTCGAGCGGGACAGCGCGAGGTGCAGGGCGAGCTCGCGCTCGCTCGGCAGCTGCTCGCCTGGTGCGAGCAGGCCCATGCGGATCGCCCGGCCGAGTCGCTCGACGGTCTGCTCGAACGCGTTCGCCGTGCGCACCGGGGCGAAGACGCCGCCGAGATCCTCGTCGAACGGGGTGTCGCTGCTGCTGACCATCGAGGCGACGCTACCAGACGCCGTGGGTCAGATGTCCGTGGTCGTCGACAGGTGATCCGTGGCCCCGAGGCGATGCAGGTCGGCGCGGCGCCGACCGTGCCGATCGACGCGCACCACGATCTCGGTCAGGCTCGCGTTGCCCACGAACAGGGAGAACGAGTCGGGCGCAGCTGGCGGAATGCGCATCGACCAGCGCAGGATGCCCTGGGTCGTGCCGACATGCGACACGATCAGCGGGCGGCCACCTGCCTGCCAGATCGCCTCCGCGGCCTCGCCGGTGCGCTGCCAGAACGCGCCGATCGTCTCGCCGTCCCACGCCGCATCCTCGGGATGCCAGATGTCGTCGTACGGCGCGAGCTCGATCATCTCCGCGAGGGTGAAGGGACTCAGCGCTCCACTGCCGAACTCCATCAGCCGCGCATCCGTCTCGATCGGCAGGCCGAGCGCGTCGGCGCACGCCTGCGCCGTCTGCTGCGCACGCACGGCCGGGCTCGCCACGATGCGATCCGGCTGGGGCGTGCGGGCCTGCACGGCTGCGCCCAGATCCTGTGCCTGCTGCAGGCCGAGGATGGTCAGGGGATCCTCGGCCGTCCAGCGGTGATCAGGACCGCTTGTGGCCTGGCCGTGACGGGCGAGCAGGAGCGGTGTGTGCATCAGTCGGCGTCCTTGGTGAGGAGCGGGGCCAGGGCGATCGTGGCGGCCACCAGCAGGCCTGCGAGCGGGTAGACGAAGCCCGAGGTCTGGAAGTAGCGGGCGATCCAGGCGAGAATCAGAAACGACAGCGCGAAGCCGAACGCAGCACGCCACGGTGCCGGGCCGAGCCACTGGCGGCGCAGGGCCAGCAGCGTGAGGGGCAGCCACACCACGAGCGCGATCAGCACGAACGGGTACGCGCCGTCGCGTGCCACGACGTCGAGGTCCACGAGGATGCCGCTGAGCCCATACCCGACGATGCGGTACGCGCTTGTGCCGTAGACGATCGTATCGTCGATGAAGGCGCGTGGGCCCCAGGCGAAGAACGGCAGCGTCAGCACGAGCGTCACGCCGACCAGCCAGGCACCGGCGCGCACCAGCGCCTGGCGTCCACCGGCCTGCCAGGCGGCGACCGCGAGAAACGGAATCGCGACGAACGCGTACTGCTTCTCGACGAGCGCGAACGCGACGAGCACCCCGGTCCACCCCCAACGGCCCTTCAGCGCGAGCGCGAAGGCCAGCACCAGCGCGAGCACGACCGGGGCGTCGAGGATCCCGAACCAGGTGCTGCGGACGAGCAGTGGATTGGCGGCGAGGAGCGCACCCGCGCCGAGGCGCAGCTCGAGCGGGCCGGGCAGCAGCAGCGCGGCCGGCACCAGCGCGAGCGCGAACAGGAGCATCAGCACGCGCACGTCGCCGAGCGGTCCCGGCAGCGCGGCGCTGACGGCACCCAGCAGCGGCAGCCCGGGGAAGTAGGCGAGGTGCTCGAGTGCGACCGTCTCGATCCGGCCGTCGGTGACGGGCGTGCCATCGAGGGAGTAGAAGCGCTCGAGGCCGGTGCCGGTGTAGTCGAAGCCGTAGGGGTTCTCGCCGTGGAGGATCCGCTCGCCAGCCAGCTCCACCTGGAACGCGGCGTCGTTGGTGTGGAACCAGGGCGCAGTGCCATCGCGCAGGCCGGCCTGCAACAGCGTGGCGGGCACGAGCAGTGCGAGCACGACGCCGGCGGTGGCCACGATCAGCAGCACCCGCCGCAACGGCTCGCGGTTCGGCAGGACGATCGCCAGCACGGCCACCAGCACGCCGGCCAGCAGCGCCGGCGCTCGCACGACGCCGAGATCCCACTGCCCACCCGCCGCACGGACGAGCGGCCCGAGCAACCCGTTCCCACTGGCATCGGGCGCGACGAACAGCCATGCATCGCTGCCAAGCCACGGCACGTTGATCAGCACGAGCCCGAGCAGAACGCCGAGCAGCGCCAGACCGAGCGGGCGGGACCGGGCGCTCACGTCGCGCGCCTCGCAATCCAGTCGTCGGGATCGGGCTCGGGAGCAAGCGGCGCGAGCCCCGCACCGGCGGCGAGCAGGGCGACGATCACCCAGGTCGACGGATCGGCGAAGAACGTGTCGTAGAAGAGCGCATGCACGAGGATCGTCGTGAAGAGCGCGGCGAGGATGATGTGCGTCGGACGATCGGCGTCGGGTCGGCGATTGCGCACGGACCAGAGCACGGCCAGCAGCACTCCGAGCAGGGACAGCGCGCCGAGGATGCCGAGTTCGGCCGCGGTGCCCGCTACCACGTTGTGCGGCGCCGCCTTCTTCTTGTCCGTCGCCGTCGCGAAGGCGCCGAGACCGCTGCCCTCGATCGGATGGGCCTCGAACAGATCGATCGAGCGCTCAACCAGGCCGAGGCGAGCGCTCGAGGCCTTCTGTGCAGGCTCGTCCATCAGCTCGCGCCCCTGCGGTGTCACAAGGGCACCAGCCACGACGATGAGGATGATCACGCCAAGCGCGATCACGGCCTTCCAGCGCCACACCACGCACGCGATCACGAGAATGCCGGCGCAGAGTGCCAGCAGCGACGACTGCGAGTACGACGTTGCCAGCCCGAGGAAGATCGGGATCGCGGCGAGGGCGGCCAGGAGCAGGATGCGGCGCGGTCGGCACAGCGCCAGCAGCCCGACGATCGTCACCAGCGCGAGCGCCTCGACGCGCCCGAACAGGCTCGGGTCGAACAGCAGGGAGTTGGTCCGGAAGAAGCCGCCGTAGGCATTGGTGCGCATCAGCTTCTCGTTCCAGAAGATCTCCTGTGCCTGCCACTGCCAGAGGGCGACACCCGCCAGTACCACCGCGGCGATGAGGAGGAGCCACGGCAGCACGCGCGTCAGCGGCGGCAGCGGCAGCAGTGTGCCGGTCAGCACGGCCAGCAGGCCGAGTGGCAGCGTGAACGCGACCACGGCGTACGCGGTGGCATCGACATCGGCCGTCCAGGCCAGGCTCGCCGCGGCGATCACCACGTAGGCGGCGAGCGCGTAGCCGACGTAGCCGAGCCGGTTCGGAGGCCCCGTGCCACGCAGCGAGCGCAGCACGAGGGCCAGCGTGCCGGCGGCGAGGATCAGATACAGCGGCAGGAGGTGATCGGTCGGGCTCGGCGGCGTGCGCAGCGGAATGCGCAGGCCGATCACCAGCGCGATCGGCGGCACGAGCCACGGGTAGCGCATGAAGAGCAGCGTCAGCAGCGCGAGCGCCACCACGCCCGCGACGATGCCGATGCCGAGCACCACGGGACGGTCGAGCACCGTGTCGAGTTGCGATGCCCTCGACAGGACCAGCGGGACGCCCCCGACCCCGGCCAGCACGGCGCCCACGACACGTACCAGCGTCGTGCCCGTGACGAGCAGGAGCGCCACGCCGAGCGCCGCAACGACGCCCGCGATCGGAATCAGAATCCCATCCACCCGGGGCTCATCATCGCAGACGGCGGCTAGTCGGTGGTGCTGGGGGTCCTGCGGCGGGAGACCGCGAGGACCCAGCCGAAGGCTGTCGCCATCGCGATGGCGGCCGTGCCGACCGCGACGTGCACGAGCACGAGATACCACGGCAGCTGGGTCCGCCACTGCCACTCACCGATCACCACCTGGAGCGTCACGACGAGCACGAGACCCCAGGCGATCCGCGTGACGGCGCGTGGTGGCTGCAGCACGCGCGAGAGGACGATCAACATGATCGCGAGTGCGACCACGAAGCTGGCGGCCACGCGCACGTGGACGTAGACGGCATCGAGCAGGTTCCAGAGGCGTGGCACGTTGTCGCTGCCCGGATGGGTGCCCGACATGGTGGCGACGCCGCCGGAGATGATCGTCAGCCACGCCCAGGCCGCGAGGCCGATACCGACCCACGGGACCCAGCCCGGGGGGCGCGGTGTCCAGCCGCCGCTGATGCCGTAGAGCTCCAGCACGATCACCACGGAGATCAGCAGCACCACGATGGCGAGCAGGAAGTGGGACAGCACGGCGATCGGGTGCAGGTCGACGAGGACGGTGATTCCGCCGAGCGGCCCCTGTGCGAACGTCAGCACGCCGATCGCCAGCGCGCCGCGCCACAGCCAGCGGCTCTGGCCGCGGAGCGATCGATACGCGCACACGGCCAGCAGCACGGCGGCCACGATCACGAAGAACGCGAGCACGCGGTTGGTGAACTCGATCAGCCCGTGGAACTGCAGCGGAGGCGTCGGCTTGCCGTTGCAGAGCGGCCAGTCGGGGCAGCCGAGGCCCGAGTTCGTCACGCGCACGAGCGCGCCGGAGACCACGTTCACGTAGATCGCGATCAGCGTGATCACCGCCAGCGGACGGAAGGCGTTGCGGCCGGTGATGCGGTTCAGGAACGCGCGCACGCCCGAAGTATCACCGAGGTTGGCGGAATGCAGCGGCGCGGCGACGCGTTTACGAACGCATGCACGCAGTTGCCGCCAGCTCTGGGCCGTCCGGACCGGCCACCCTCGGGTGGTACGCTCGGAACGTGGCCGACGAGACGACCGATGCACCCGTCACGGATCCTGCTCGCCTCGTCTTCGACGAGCAGGCGCTGGCGCTGGCCGACGACGTCTGGCGCGTGGCGCGGCGACTGACCCGCGATCCGCAGGCCGCGGAGGATCTCATGCAGGAGGCGTATACGCGGGCCTTCCGCTCGTGGAAGCAGTACGAGCCGGGCACGAACCTCCGTGCGTGGCTCCTGCGCATCGTCCACAACCTCGCCATCGACAACGCCCGCAAGCAGCAGCGCCAGCCCGAGCAACTCGGGCTCGAGGCCGACGACTACTACCTCTACGACCGCCTCAACGGTCCCGCCGCCCCCGACGTCGATCGCCTGGTCGAGCGTCTGTCGCCCGGGCCCGTGCTCGATGCGCTCGGCGAGCTCGCGCTGCCGTTCCGCGAGGTCGTCGTCCTCGTCGATCTCGGCGACCTCTCGTACCAGGAGGCCGCTGATGTTCTCGAGATCCCCGTCGGCACCGTCATGAGCCGCCTGCACCGCGGGCGCCGTGTGCTCAAGAAGGCGCTCGCCGACCATGCCGACCCGGAGGCCGCATGAGCACGCACGTCCGTTCCGAGGCCTGCCTGCATGCGCAGCGCTGCGTGCAGGAGTACGTCGACGGCACGCTCGTCGCCGAGGAGGTCACCGTCGTCGAGGCGCATCTCGCCGCCTGTCCGTGCTGCGCCAAGTGCTACGGCCTCGAGGTCGGCGTCCGCACCGTCATGCGCAAGGCGTGCGACGAGCCGTGCCCCGAGGGGCTGCGCGCCGAGCTCCGTCGCATCTGCGACGACTGCGACTGCGAGTAGTCCGCGTTTGATGCGCCAACGGGTCTGAACCCGTGGGCGCATCCAACGCCCCCGATCGCGAGCGATACGCTCCGCCCGACCGTCGTGTGACGGCTGACTCGGAGGACTCGCATGAGCTGGACGCCCAAGACCACCCCTGACGCCGTGCAGACCGTCGGCGTGATCGGCACGGGCGTGATCGGCGGCGGCTGGGCCGCGAAGTTCCTCGCGCAGGGCTATGACGTCATCGCGTGGGATCCGGCACCCGACGCGGCCGAGAAGCTGCAGCGCCTGCACGACATCGCCTGGCCCGCGCTGGAGCAGCTCGGCCTGGCACCGGGCGCCTCGCGCGACCGCCTGCGGATGGCCGCCACGCTGGAGGAGGTCGGCGCCGAGGCCGACGTCATCCAGGAGAGCTGTCCCGAGGTCCTCGACCTCAAGATCGAGATGCTCGCGCGCATCGACGCCGCCGCGCCTGCCGGGGTGCCGATCCTGTCGAGCACGTCCGGCTACCGCATGACCGACATGGCCGGCGGGGCCGCGCACCCCGAGCGCCTCGTCGTCGGCCACCCGTTCAACCCGCCGTACCTCGTCCCGCTGGTCGAGGTCGTCGGTGGCGACCTGACCGACCCGGCCGTCGTCGACTGGTCGCTCGACTTCTACACGCGGGCCGGCAAGAAGGCGCTGCGCTGCTCGAACGAGCTGCCCGGCTTCGTCGCCAACCGCTTGCAGGATGCCGTCTGGCGCGAGCTGCTGCACATGGTCGCCAACGACGAGGCGACCGTCGAGGAGTGCGACGTCGCGCTCGTCTACGGCCCGGGCGTGCGCTGGGCGCAGATGGGCGTCGGCCTCACCTTCCACCTGGCGGGTGGCGAAGGCGGCATGGGGCACATGCTCGACCACTTCGGCGACTCGCTGCTCGAGCCGTGGACGCGCCTCGAGGCGCCGGAGCTGACGAAGGAGCTGCGGGACAAGATGGTCGCCGGCTGCGAGGAGGAGGCCGCGGGCCGCTCGATCGCGGACCTGCAGCGGCAGCGCGACGCGTTCCTCGTCGACCTCATGACGCTGCTGCAGAAGCACGCGGCCTGTTAGGCGAGGGGCGCGCTGCACGCGCGCGTGCAGCGCGATCAGATCATGTCCTACCCGAGGAGGGCGACGTACTCGTCGCCCACGCGGGCGATCACCTCGGTGCCGCGGAAGTGCTCGATGGCGAGCTTCTCCAGGGCAAGGGGCGTGACGGCGAGGCGCTCGGACCCGGCGGTGTTGCGGCGGCGCAGGCGCACCGCGAACGGCTCGGGATCGTCGAGGCGGGCATCGAGCGCGGCCTGGTCGGCTGGCTCGAGCAGGTCGACGCCCGCCCGACGAGCGGACAGGGCGAAGAGATCCTCTGGTGTGTCCACGTCCTCGCCGCCGTCGAGCAGATCGCTCATGTCGATCGCGACGGGGTCGAGGGCAGCGCCGGGGCTATCGCCGGTCGCGGCGATCTTGTCCCAGTCGGCTCGGGGAATGATGACCGGCGGTGCGGTGCGATCCTCGTACGAGGACGTGACGGCGCAGTTGAGGCGGCGGTAGGCCGTCAGCATGCGTTCGATCACGGCGGGCGGGACCGCCGGCGCGTCACCGAGCAGCACGAGCACGGCATCGACCTCGGCCGGCATCACGTCGAGCGCCAGACGCAGCGATGACGACTGGCCCTGGGCGGGCTTCGGGTTGCGGATGCACTGGAAGCCGTGCGCCTGGAAGACGGGCAGGAGCTTCGCGGTATGCGTGCCGACCACGGCGACCTTCAGGCCGGGCGGCGCGATCTCGAGGGCGCGCTCGACCAGCGGGCGGCCCCACCACTCGGCGAGCAGCTTGGGCGAGCCGAACCGCTCGGAGCGGCCGGCGGCGAGGACGATGGTGGCGATCATGCGGGCAACTCGTTCCAGCGCGCCTGGGTGGCGGGCGAGTAGGCGAGGACCCACGCGGCGAGGACGACCTCGAACGTCTCGCGCACATCCTCGAGGGTAGGTCGCGCATCGCCCGCGAGCGCATGGTCCCAGCGGCGCTCCGCGATGCGGATCAGGTCGCCGATGCCGTCGAGCTGCCCCTCCTCATCGCGGCAGACCGCCGCGGCGAGGCCGAAGTGGCCGACGTGGTCGGGACGACGCTGCCAGATCATCGGCAGCATCGCGGTGAGGTAGCCACCGAGGCGCTGACGCGCCAGGTTGACGACGCGGTCGCGTGGCGCCAGCGGTTTGGCGGACAGCGTGGGGTGCTCGCCCCGCAGCAGCAGCTCCGTGGTGCCGCCGAGCACGGCCGCGCGCGTCTTCATGTCCGCGCCGATCTCGCAGAGCACCGCCAGCGTGGCGAAGAGGCTCTCGCGGATCGTGCCGTACGGCAGGTCGGAGGCCCAGACCAGCTGCTCCGGGGGCACGCGGGTGAGCAGGCCGTGCAGGTCGATCGGGCTCCAGGCGGAGGCGTCGAAGACGACGTTCGGGCGGCCGGCGACGAGGGAGGCGATGCGGTCCTGATCGACGATCGCGGCATGCGCGAGGATCAGCGTGGCGTCGGGGTTGCGCTCGGCCGCGGTGGCGAGCGCCTCGCCGATCGGCGGCATGCCGCGGCCGGCGTGGATCAGGATCGGCAGGCGATGCTCCGCCGCGATCTCGAAGACGGGGGTGAGGCGCTCGTCGTCGACGCTGAAGGCCTGGGCGCGCGGGTGCAGCTTGATGCCGCGGGCGCCGGCGGCGATCGCGCGACGTGCCTCGGCCAGCGGGTCGCCCGTCAGGTTGAGTCGGCAGAAGGGGATCACGCGGCCGTTCGACGCGGCCGCCCACTCGAGCACGCGATCGTTCGGCACGGTGTAGTTCTCGCCGCGATCGGGGTCGTGCAGCGGGAACGTCACGGCGTGCGCGACCTTGTGCGCGTCGAGGTGCGCA
>JBILWG010000166.1:0-4476 GCA_044369995.1 Gaiellales bacterium
CGTTTGTTTAACAAAGGGGCCCAGACCCCCTTGCAAAGCTCTACGCGGCTGCGGGCGGCGGGATGGCGGCGCGGATCTGGATCAGCGCCTGCTCGAGTGCGGCCGGGTCGCCGCCGCTCCTGCCCAGCGCCACCCCGGCCAGGAAGGTCGCGATCGGCGCGGCCGGGCGCACCACGCCATGCGCCGCATCGGCGGCCAGCGACAGCAGCGCCTCGACGGTGGCAGGGTCCCCGACCCAGGCCAGCTGCGGGTCCTCCATCGCCGCGACGGCACGGGCTGCGAATGCCTCGACGTCCTCCATGACTGCCTCCTCTCGGCGGGCATGTGCCACCGTCTCCAGGGCACCACAGCGGCGCGTTGCCCGCTGGGAGGGTATCGTCCGGTCACCGCGACCACCGGGAGCACCGCAGTGAGCCAGAGTCAGATGCGCGAATCGATCGACGGCGTGCAGGCCGCGCTCGCCGAGCGGTCGTACATCGCCGATCGCGGGCTCGCTACGACCGTGCACCTGCAGCTCGCGCTCGAGAAGCCGCTGCTGCTCGAAGGCGAGGCCGGCGTCGGCAAGACCGAGCTCGCGAAGGTCGTCGCTGACGCGCTCGGCGCGCGCCTGATTCGCCTGCAGTGCTACGAGGGCATCGACGTCTCGCACGCGCTCTACGACTGGGCCTACGCGCGCCAGATGCTGTACATCCGCAGCCTCGAGGCGACGGGCGAGCAGCGCACGGGCGACGAGATGCTGGACGAGCTGTTCGGCCCGCGCTTTCTCGAACGCCGCCCGCTGCTCGACGCGATCTCGTGCGACGACGAGGTGCCGCCGGTCCTGCTGATCGACGAGATCGACCGCGCCGACGACGAGTTCGAGGCGTTCCTGCTCGAGCTGCTGTCGGACTTCCAGGTCACGATCCCGGAGATCGGCACGATCACCGCCACGCGCCGACCGATCGTGTTCCTCACGTCGAACCGCACCCGCGAGCTGCACGAGGCGCTCAAGCGGCGCTGCCTCTACATGTGGGTCGAGATGCCCGATCTGGACCGCGAGATCCGGATCGTCCGCGCCCGCGTGCCCGAGGCCTCCGCCCGTCTCGCGGCCCAGGCCGCCGCCTTCGTGCACGAGATCCGGGCGCTCGACCTGACGAAGCAGCCGGGCATCGCCGAGACGATCGACTGGACGCAGGCGCTGCTCGCCCTCGGCCAGCAGGAGCTCGAGGCCGACGTCGTCGACCTGACGCTCGGCTCGGTCCTCAAGTTCCACGAGGACATCGGCCGCGTCCGCGATGCCGACCTCCAGCAGCTCGTCGAGCGCGCCCGCGCGGCCGCAGACGACGCGACGATTCCCGCCGGCTGATGAGCACCGGCGACGCCGTCGTCACCAAGCTCGTCACGTTCGGGCGCATCCTCCGCGAGGCCGGCGTCGAGGTCGGCCCCGGCCGCATCCAGGATGCGCTGCGTGCGCTCGACCGCGTCGATCTGCGTCGCCGCGACGAGGTCTACGCCGCGCTGGCGTGCACCCTCGTCGCACGTCGCGACGACCTCGAGCTGTTCGATCGCGCCTTCCGCGCGTGGTTCGAGCGCGATCCGACGCGCACTGACGGCCGGCGCCCCGATCTGGGCATCGGCATCGACGAGCGCACGCCGCCCCCGCCGCCCGCCCCGCAGGCCGACGACGCCGACGACTCCGACGGCAAGGACGAGGAGCAGGAGCAGCCGGACGTCCTCGCCGCGTACAGCGCGGATGAGAGCCTGCGGGACCGCGACTTCTCGACGCTCACACGCGACGAGCTGCTGCGCCTGCGGCGCCTGATGGATCGCCTCGTGCGGGTCCTCCCCACGCGGCGTTCACGGCGCCTCGAGCTCGCCGCCAGCGGCGCGCAGCTGGCGCCGCGCGAGACCCTGCGCCGCGCGATGCGGCACGAGGGCGAGCCGATCGAGCGGGCCTTCCGCCGTCCCAAGAAGGTCGAGCGGCGCGTCGTGTTCCTCTGCGACGTGTCCGGCTCGATGGAGCCGTACAGCCGTGCCCTCGTGCTGTTTCTGCAGGCGGCCGTCGGCGCGGGCCGCAAGGTCGAGGCCTTCACGTTCGGCACGCGCCTGACGCGCCTGACGCCGTTCCTCGGCGGCTACGACCCCGAAGCCTCGCTGCAGCGCGCCGCGCGCGCCGTGCCCGACTGGGCGGGCGGCACGCGCATCGGCGACAACCTCAAGGCCTTCAACGACGTCTACGGGCGGCGTGGCCTGACGCGCGGGGCCGTCGTGGTGATCGTGTCCGACGGCTGGGAGCGCGGCGACGTCACGACCCTCGCCACCGAGATGGCGCGCCTGCGGCGGCGCTGCCACTCGATCATCTGGGTCAACCCCCTCAAGGGCACCGAGGGCTACGAGCCGCTGGCCGCCGGCATGGCCGCGGCGCTCCCGTTCGTGGATACGTTCCTACCCGGCCACAATCTGCACGCGCTCGAGTCGCTGGCCGAGGCGCTGCGCAGGATCGATGGGCGTCACTCGGGCGTGCGACCCGGCACACTCCGGGCAGCAGCATGAACGACGAGACCCTCCAGACCGCGGCCACCTGGGCTGCCCGTGGCGATGACGTCGCGCTGGCGACCGTCGTGCGCACGTACCGCTCGGCGCCCCGTCCGATCGGCAGCGTCTTCGCCGTGTCATCGAGCGGCGAGATGGCCGGCTCGGTGTCGGGCGGCTGCGTCGAGGGCGACATCTACGGCGCCGCGCAGGAGCTGTTCCGCGGTGCGGGTGAGGCGCCGCGCCTGATCCACTACGGCATCACCGACGACCTCGCCCTCGAGGTGGGGCTGGCGTGCGGAGGCGAGCTGTGGGTCTCGCTCGATCGCTATCGCCCCCGCCCGGACCTCCGCCGTGGCGCGATCGCCCGGAGCTTCGGCGGCGAGCAGAACGGCCGCGCGCTGGTCTTCGATGCCGATGCGGAACTGCTGACCGGCGATCTCGAAGGTGCGCTGCGCGCCACGGCCGAGGCCGGCATCGCCGAGGCGGTGGCCACGGAGACGTCGAGCGCGATCGACCTCGCGGACGGCAGCACCCTCTTCGTCGAGAGCGTCCACCCCGCACCCCGCATCGTCGTCGTCGGCGCCGTCGATACGGCCGAGGCGCTCTGCCGGATGGCCGGCACGCTCGGTTGGCGCACCGCCGTCGTCGACCCGCGCACGAAGTTCGGCACCGCGGAGCGCATGCCGAGCGCGGACGTGCTGCTGACGAGCTGGCCCGACAAGGCGTACCCGGAGCTCGGGCTCGAGGCCGCCGATCACCTCGTCGTGCTCACGCACGACCCGAAGATCGACGACCCCGCCCTGTCGCTCGCCCTAGCCGTCGGCGTCGGCTACGTGGGTGCGCTCGGCTCGCGGCGCACGCAGGACAAGCGCAACGAGCGCCTGCTGGCGTCGGGCAGCACCGCCGAGCAGGTCGCGCGGATCCACGGGCCAGTCGGCCTGGATATCGGCGCCCACACCCCTGCGGAGACGGCCGTCGCGATTCTCGCCGAGATCGTCGCCTACCGCTCCGGCCGCTCGGGTCGTCACCTCAAGGACACGACGGGACGCATTCATCCGAGCGGCGAGGCGGGGACCTAGCCGTGGCCCGTCCGCTGATCGACCCGCCGCTGGCCGTCGAGCGCTACCCGTTCGCGCATCCGATCCGCGTGCGCTTCGCGGAGACGGACGCGATGGGGGTCGTCCATCACGCCTCGTACATCCCGTGGCTCGAGGAGACGCGCGTCGCGCTGCTCGCCCACGGCGGTCACGACTACGCAACGGTGCACAGCGGCGGGTTGGACCTCGCCGTCGTCGACGTGGTGGCGCGCTACCGCCGCTCGGTGCGCTTCGGCGACCCCGTCGTCGTGCACGCCGGCGTTGCCGAGGTCTCGCGCACGCTGCTGCAGATCGCCTACCTCGTCACCGTCGGCGACGACGTGGCGCTCTCCGCCGTCACGACGCATGCGTGCGTCAACCGGGAGGGACGACCACTGCGCGTGCCCGCGTGGCTCCACGATCTCGGCGAGGGCACGACGGCCCTGCGCGCCTAGAAGGACGCACCGCCGTCGAGCGAGGCGAACAGTCGCCCGTCCGAACTGACGGCGAAGACGAGATCCGGGTTGCGCGGATCGATCGCCACGGCCGTGGCGTTGAGTCCGCTGAGCGTCCACGACTGACCGTAGTCGCGCGTGACGAGCACCTGCGGCGTCGTCACCGCGATCCGGCCCGGGGCGGTGCGAGCGGCGGCCACCGAGCGGGCGTTCGAGATACCCGGTACCGCCTGGAAGCTGACGCCGAGATCGGTCGAGACGAGCAGGCCGCGGCGCCCGCAGGCCACCCAGAGCCGCTCGTTGGCCTTGCCCTTGGCACCCCCGACGGCAATTCCACGCGGCCGCGGGCACAGGCCGAGCGACGGCATCGGCCACCAGTGCGCGCCGCTGTCGTTCGAGTAGTGGAGCTGCGTGTCCGCGTCCTGGGTGAT
>JBILWG010000167.1:0-4429 GCA_044369995.1 Gaiellales bacterium
TCCTGTCTGCATTCTGCTGTCGAAACCGTCACTGCGCCAACCTCCGCCCACCGCGCGCCCGTCGTACCTCGGTGACCCAGTCGGGCTGCCGCGTGCCCCACGTCGTGCGACCCCAGCCGGCGGGCAGGTCGTGGGCGGGGCGGGCCGTCAGGGCGTCGAGCTCCTCCGCGTGCACCAGCAGGCGCCCACCCGAGCGGTGCGCGGCCAGCCGGCCGGAGCGCACCCAGCGGCGGATCGTCTCCGCGCCGCGCCCCGAGCGGGCTGCTGCCTCGGCGATGGTGAGCACGATTAGATACTACACCTTTCTGGAGCGATAATCACATTTCGGTGGACGCGGCCCCCAGACGGCGGTACGTTCCCTTCGTCCGAAGGCCCCGCCCCGGTAGGGGTGCTGCACGGCTCTGCGGAAATGTGGTACCGTGCGCCTTCGCGCCGACGACTCCGCCCGTCTCGTCGTGCGCCTACGCCCATCTCTCTTCCATAGGAGTGCCAGTGGCCTCTGCAAAGCCCCGCCCGAAGCGCCAGCGCCGCAACTTCTCCCACCTCGAGCAGACGCCGGCAGCGCGCATCCTCGACGTCCCGAACCTGATCGACATCCAGCGCGCGTCGTTCAAGCAGTTCATGGAGACCGGCATCCGCGAGGTCATCAACGACATCTCCCCGATCGAGGACTACACCGGCACCCTCGCCGTCGAGTTCGGCGACCACGTGTTCGAGCCGCCGGCGGTGTCGGAGCGCGAGTGCCGCGAGACCGACAAGAGCTACGAGTCCGGCCTGTTCATGACCGTGGCGTTCGTGAACAAGGAGACGGGCGAGATCCGCGAGCAGCGGGTCTTCATGGGCAACTTCCCCCAGATGACGGACGCGGGCACGTTCATCATCAACGGCACCGAGCGCGTCGTCGTGACGCAGCTGGTCCGCTCCCCGGGCGCGTACATCATGGAGCCGAAGGATCCGGCGAAGCAGGTCTTCACCGCGAACCTGATGCCGCAGCGCGGATCGTGGCTCGAGCTCGAGATCGACAAGAAGGGGCAGGTCTTCGCCCGCATCGACCGCAAGCGCAAGCTGCCGGTCACCACCCTGCTGCGCGCCCTCCCCGAGGTCGACGCGACGACGGGCGAGATGATCGACACGCACACCGACGAGGGCATCCGCAATCTCTTCCGCGACCCCGAGACGGGCGAGCCGAACCTCTTCATCGATTTCACCCTCGAGAAGGACCCGGCCAAGACGCACGACCAGGCGCTGATCGAGGTCTTCAAGAAGCAGCGCCCGGGCGAGCCGCCGACGATCGACAACTCGCGGAAGCTGTTCGACACCCTCTTCTTCGACTCGAAGCGCTACGACCTGACGCGCGTCGGCCGCTACAAGCTGAACTCGCGGCTCGGCCTCGACATCGATCCGGACATCCGCGTGCTCACACACCGCGACCTGATCGAGCTCGTGCGCCGCATCGTGCGCCTGCCGATCATGCTCGGCGTCGACGATCCCGAGATCCGCGACTACGCCGACACGTGCCGCGAGATCGCCCGCACCGACGAGGTCGCGCGCGAGCTGGACGAGTACGAGCACTTCGGCAACCGCCGCCTGCGCACCGTCGGCGAGCTGGTGCAGGAGGCGTTCCGCGTCGGCCTGTACCGCATGGAGCGCGTCGTCAAGGAGCGCATGACGACCGAGGACATCGACACGATCACGCCGCAGACGATCATCAACATCCGTCCGGTCGTGGCCGCGCTGAAGGAGTTCTTCGGCTCCTCGCAGCTGTCGCAGTTCATGGACCAGACGAACTCGCTGTCCGGCCTCACGCACCGCCGTCGCCTGTCGGCCCTCGGCGCCGGCGGCCTGACCCGCGAGCGCGCACCGATCGAGGTGCGCGACGTGCACCCGACCCACTACGGCCGCATGTGCCCGATCGAGACGCCGGAGGGTCCGAACATCGGCCTGATCGGCTCGCTGTCGTCGTACGCGACGGTCTCCGAGTTCGGCTTCGTGCAGTCGCCGTACCGCGTGGTCAAGAACGGCGCGATCACCAAGGAGGTCAAGTACATCGACGCCTCCCAGGAGGAGCACCACCTGATCGCGCAGTCCGACACGCCGATCGACGCCAAGGGCAACCTGCTCGGCGACAACGGCCTCGTCGTCGTCCGCCAGCACGGCGGCGAGCTGGCGCAGGTCGAGCCGGGCGAGGTGACGCTGATGGACGTCGCGCCCGAGCAGCTCGTCTCGGTCGCCACCGCGCTGATCCCGTTCCTCGAGCACGACGACGCCAACCGCGCCCTGATGGGCTCGAACATGATGCGCCAGGCCGTGCCGCTGCTCGTCTCCGAGGCGCCCGTCGTGGGCACCGGGCTCGAGTCGCGCGCCGCCGTCGACACGGGTGACGTCGTCGTCAACGCGCGCGCCGGCATCGTCGCGAACGTCGACGCCAACTCGATCACGGTCAAGGCCAACGACGGCGGCGAGGACACGTACGAGCTCGTCAAGTTCATGCGCTCGAACCAGGGCACGCTGATCCACCAGAAGCCGATCGTCCTCGAGGGCCAGAAGGTCGCCGCGGGCGAGGTGCTCGCCGACGGCTCCGCCTCGGACATGGGCGAGCTTGCGCTCGGCAAGAACATGCTCGTCGCCTTCATGACGTGGGAGGGCTACAACTTCGAGGACTCGATCATCCTGTCGGAGCGCGTCGTCAAGGACGACATCCTCTCGTCGGTGCACATCGACGAGTACGAGGTCGATGCCCGCTCGACGAAGCTCGGTGACGAGGAGCTCACGCGCGACATCCCGAACCGCTCGGAGGAGTCGCTGCGCGATCTCGACGAGATGGGCGTGATCCGCATCGGCGCCGAGGTCCGCTCCGGCGACCTGCTGGTCGGCAAGGTGACGCCGAAGGGCGAGACCGAGCTGACCGCCGAGGAGAAGCTGATCCGCGCGATCTTCAAGGAGAAGGCCCGCGAGGTGCGCGACACCTCGCTGAAGGTCCCGCACGGCGACGGTGGCAAGGTCATCGACGTCAAGTCCTTCGACCGCGAGGCGGGCGACGAGCTGAACGCCGGCGTCAACCAGCTGGTCCGGGTCTACGTCGCCAAGAAGCGCAAGATCTCGGAGGGCGACAAGCTCGCCGGTCGCCACGGCAACAAGGGCGTCATCTCCAAGATCGTGCCCGACGAGGACATGCCGTTCCTCGAGGACGGCACGCCGATCGACATGATCCTCAACCCGCTGGGCGTGCCGAGCCGCATGAACATCGGGCAGATCCTCGAGACGCACCTCGGCTTCGCCGCCAAGTACCGCACCGACGACGACGTCAGCCCGCCGGAGTGGGTCGCCACGCCGGTCTTCGACGGCGCCACCGTCGAGGAGGTCGATGACGAGCTCTACAACTGGATCGAGAAGCACAAGGACTCGCCCGTCAAGCTCGCGCACAGCGACGAGAAGGGCCGCCGCGTGTCGGGCAAGGTTCAGCTGTTCGACGGCAAGACCGGCGAGCCGTACGACCAGAAGATCACCGTCGGCTACATGTACATCCTGAAGCTGCTGCACCTCGTGGACGACAAGATCCACGCGCGCAGCACCGGCCCGTACTCGCTCGTCACCCAGCAGCCGCTGGGCGGCAAGGCGCAGTTCGGCGGCCAGCGCTTCGGCGAGATGGAGGTCTGGGCGCTCGAGGCGTACGGCGCCGCGCACACCCTCCAGGAGATGCTGACGATCAAGTCCGACGACACCGTCGGGCGCGTCAAGGCGTACGAGGCGATCGTCAAGGGCGAGAACATCCCCGAGCCGAGCGTCCCCGAGAGCTTCAAGGTGCTGCTGAAGGAGATGCAGTCCCTCGCCCTCGACGTCCGCCCGATGCGCGAGGACGGTCGCGACGTGGCCGTCTCCGAGGAGGACGACGAGCTGATCCGCGCCGCCGAGGAGCTCGGCGTCGACCTGTCCGCGGATCGCGTCCGCGGTGACGGCGATGCCGACGTGGACGAGGCCGACGTGATGGAGGACGACACCGACGAGGCCGCGGCCGACGCCACGCTCGACTCGGAGATCGACCTCGCCGCCGAGGCCGGCGATGCTGAAGACGAGGACGCACTGGCGCTCGGCGCCGGTGAGCCCGCTGACGAGGAGGGGGAGCTGTAGGGCGCCCCGGCGACCAACGGCATCCCACTCGATAAGGAGACACAGACATGATCGACGTCAGCGATTTCGACTACATCAAGATCGGCCTCGCGTCGACCAAGGACATCCAGTCCTGGTCGAGCGGTGAGGTCACCAAGCCCGAGACGATCAACTACCGCACCCTCAAGCCGGAGAAGGACGGGCTCTTCTGCGAGCGCATCTTCGGCCCCACGCGGGACTGGGAGTGCTACTGCGGCAAGTACAAGCGCGTCCGCTACAAGGGCATCATCTGCGAGCGCTGCGGCGTCGAGGTGACCCGCCA
>JBILWG010000168.1:0-4418 GCA_044369995.1 Gaiellales bacterium
CCGTGCTCGCCGACGAGGATCGGCGCATCGCCGCGATCGTCAACAACACCGAGGGCGAGCGCCCCGGCGTGCTGCGCGAGGAGCTCGCGAAGACGATGTACGACAAGGCCGGCGTCTACCGCACCGAGGAGGCGCTGGCCGAGTGCAAGGAGAAGGTCGTCGAGCTGCGCGAGCGCGCCAAGACGCTGAAGATCGATGATCAGGGCTCCATCTTCAACACCGATCTGACCTCCGCGATCGAGCTCAACTCGCTGCTCGAGTGCGCGGACTGCCTGGTCACGAGCGCCCTCGCCCGCAAGGAGAGCCGTGGTGCCCACTCGCGCCTCGACTACACGGAGCGCGACGACGACGCGTGGCTGAAGCACACGCTCAACTGGAACGACAATGGCGAGGTCCGTCTGGACTACAAGCCCGTCACCATCACCAAGCATCAGCCTCTGGCGCGGAGCTACTGAGTTGACTGAGATCAAGAACGCCCACTTCACCACCCTCAAGGGTGCGTACGACACCGAGAAGATGGATGCCACGCTGCGCGTGCGCCGCTACGACCCGGACACGAAGAAGTCGCGCTTCGACACCTTCACGGTGACGATCCCGGTGACGGCCTCGGTGCTCGACGCGCTCGACGCGATCAAGGACACGCACGACGGCACGCTTTCGTACCGCAAGTCCTGCCGCATGGCGGTCTGCGGCTCGTGCGGCATGCGTGTCGACGGCGGTGCCGCGCTGGCCTGCAAGACGCCGATGAAGAAGTTCGTCGACGCGGGGCACACGATCACGGTCTCGCCGATGGGCAATCTGCCGGTGATCAAGGATCTCGTCGTCGACATGGCGCCGTTCTGGCAGAAGATCCGTGCCGTCAAGCCGTACCTCGATACGCGCGACGCGGATACGCCGGACAAGGAGTGGCGCGTCGCGCCCGAGGACGGCGATCTCATCCACAAGGAGTCGCTCTGCATCCTCTGCGGCTGCTGCGTGTCGGAGTGCAACTCGATGGAGTCGGATCCGGAGTTCCTCGGACCTGCTGCGCTCGCCAAGGCCTACCGCTTCGTCGGTGATGCCCGAGATCAGGACACGCGCGAGCGGCTGCGCGATCTCAACGGTGCGCACGGCATCTGGGACTGCACCCGCTGCTACTTCTGCAATCAGCGCTGCCCGAAGCACGTCGATCCGCGCGACGCGATCGCGAAGCTCGGCGCCGAGTCCTTCAAGGAGGGCTTCACCCGGGACGAGGGCGCGAAGCACGCCAAGGTGTTCGTCGACTCGACCTACAAGGGCGGCTATCTCCGCGAGACGGAGCTGGTGCCGAAGACGATCGGACCGATCAACGCGATCAAGGACATGCCGTTCGCGCTGCAGCTCGCACGCGCCGGCAAGGTGCCGAACCCACTGAGCCCGCACAAGGCGAAGGACAATGACGAGGTCAAGCGGCTCTGGAAGCTGCTTGAGAAGGAGGCGAAGGGACAGCCGCGGCGCGCGACGGCCAAGCATCCTGACGCCGTCCAGGGAGACTGACCATGCAGGAGCGCTACGCCTACTACCCCGGTTGCCTCGCCAGCCTCTCGCAGAAGGAGCTCGACTCCTCCACGCGTGCGATCGCCAAGAAGCTCGAGATCGAGCTCGTCGAGATGCCGAGCGTCACGTGCTGCGGTGCCGGCGACATCCACGAGGCGAAGCCGGATTACTACCTGCACATCTCCGCGCGCATCCTCGGCCAGGCCGAGCAGATGGGGTGCGAGACGATCCTCACGATCTGCAACGTCTGCACCCTCAACCTGCGTCAGGCCAACAAGGCCCTGCAGGAGGACAAGGACGTGCTCAACCGGGTCAACGACAACCTCAAGCAGGTTGGCGCGGCCACGTACCAGGGCGGCGTTGATATCCGTCACCTGCTCTGGGAGGTCTCGGCCGGTGAGGGCTACGACCGCTTCAAGAGCATCGCCGTCAAGAGCCTCGAGGGGCTCAAGGTCGCGCCGTTCTACGGCTGCCAGATCCTGCGCCCTGCGAAGATTCTCGGCTTCGAGAACTCGGATCGTCCCGAGTCGCTGGAGCGCCTGATCATGGCGTGCGGTGCTGAGCCGATCGACTATCCCGCCAAGGTCAAGTGCTGTGGCTTCCCGATCGTGTTGGCGCGCGAGGACGTCGCCCTCGGCGAGCTCGTCCAGCCGCTGCAGCAGGCGACCGAGGCTGGTGCCGACGTGATCGTCACGCCGTGCCCGCTCTGCCACCTGTCGCTCGACGCCTGGCAGCGCAAGGCCTCTGCCTTCGCTGGCAGCGACTATCAGATCCCGATTCTCCACTTGGCGCAGCTGCTTGGCGCGGCCGCGGGCATCGAGGAATCGGAGCTGAAGTTCAAGCGCCATGTCACCCGTCTGAGCCCGGAGATCAAGGCCAAGCTGAAGGTGCCGTCGGCTGTCGGAACCGAGGCGTAGGCTCTCGACCGCCGGGCGTCCGGTAGGCTTGGCCGCATGGGCGTCAAGACCAAGATCCTGCGGTCCGGAATGTCGGCTGCGGCGGCGGCGGCCCAGTCGCCGAAGACGTATGCCGCGGCATCGCAGTTCGCGCCGTTTCTGAAGAACGGGGTCACGGGTGCGATGCTGCGCGGCTCGTCGCGCAATGCCTCGGTGGAGGCAATCGCCGGTGTGGCCGAGCTGGGCGTGCATCCGCTGATCGCGCGCGTCGGGAGCGGGATGCTGACGGCGATCGATTTCGCGGTCAACCAGTTCGCCAGCAGCGCCGCGGTGCGCGCGGATGTCACGCGCGTGGTGCGCAACGAGCTCGACGAGCGGGCCCTGGAGCGGCAGGTTGTGCGCGATGCGGCGTGGAAGGGTGCTGCCCGGGGCGCGGTGAGCGCGATCCCCGCGGTGATTCCCGCTGCCGGCACCGCGATCGAGCTGGCGTCTGCGGTCGCGGATCAGATGGTGCGCACCGTGGCCGAGGCGCGGATGGTGCTGGCGCTGGCGCATCTGCGGGGTTTGGATGTGCAGCAGACCGAGCTGCGTCGCCTCGACATCCTGCTGGTGCTGGGCCTGTCGGCCGGGGCCGCCGAGATCGACGGCGACATCATCCGGGTGCAGGGGCTCGAGATCTCGGTCGCCGAGCTCCAGTCGGGCTCGATTCCACCCGAGGCGGCGCTCACCCTTGGCACCGCGGTGGGCACCGACATCGTGGCGAGCATCGCGAAGCGCCGGACCGCTGGTGTGCTGTTGCGCCTGCTGCCGGGCGGCATGTCCGTCGTTGCCGCGGCATGGTACGACTGGCGCGCGACAGGAAGCACGGGGAAGCACGCGGTCGAGTACTTCGATGTGGTTGCTCCGTTGACGGACGCGTCGCAGCCCGCGCGTTCCTGATCACACCGCTGTCGCATGTCTGCGCCATGGTGCGCGCATGCGCCGTCACCGCTCGTTCCTCGTCGTCGCCGCCGTGCTGGTGCTGGCCGTTGCGGTTGCGCGGCAGGTCGATCCACCCGCGCCGGACCGCGCCTCGCGCACGGGCGGCCCAGTGGCAGTGGGAGTGGGTCGCGTGCTGGCGGTGCTCGATGGCGACACGCTGACGGTTCGCCTGCCCGACTACGAGGGGCCGGTGCGGGTCGTGGGGATCGATACGCCGGAGGTCGAGCATCCGGGTAGGCCCGCGGGGTGCTTCGGGGAGCAGGCGGCGGCGGCCACTGCCGCCTGGCTTGCCGATCGACTGGTGCGGGTGGAGCCAGCGCTGCAGCAACGCGATCGCTACGACCGGCTGCTGGCGCGGGTCGAGCCTCTCGATGGTCCGATCGCGGGTCGCGATCTGGCGCGCACGCTGGCGCTCAGCGGCTTCGCACGCGAGCTGCCGATTGCACCGAATACGCAGGATGCTCCGCGGATCGCGGCCGACGTCCGCGTTGCGCGGCGGCACGGCCGTGGGCTTTGGACGGCGTGCGGCTTTGCCGCGGCGTTTCCCGGGAAGCAGGACGCCGCGGACGGGCGGTAGGCTGTGCGGGTGCGCGCGCTTCCCCTGATTGGCCTGGCTGCAGCGGGTCTGATCGCCGGTGCCGCCGAGGCGATGGCGGTCGTCCGGCTCGAGCGCGATATTCGGATTCCCGACCTGGACCCGCGGTTGCGTGGTCTGCGCATCGCCCACGTCTCGGACCTGCATCTCGGTGCGCCGGGCGTCAACCGACGAGCTGCGTGGCGTGCGCTGGACCTGCTCGAGGAGGCGGAGCCCGACCTGATCGCCGTGACGGGAGACCAGCTCAGTCACGCACGGGGTGCCGAGGAGCTGCTCGCGCTGCTTCGTCGCTGCACCGCTCCGCTCGGGACGTTCGCGGTCCTCGGCAACCACGACCTCGGCTACGTACGCGACCCGCTCTCGAAGGCGGGTCCGGTGCCCGACTACGCGTCGGCGGGCGTCGTGCTGCTTCGCGATGCGACCGTCGTCGT
>JBILWG010000006.1:0-33080 GCA_044369995.1 Gaiellales bacterium
TACTCGTAGGTGTTGAGGGACGCGGTGATGGTCGGGTCGGTCTGCAGCCAGCGCCCGCCGTCGGGGGTGTAGACGCGGGCACCGATGATCATCAGCGGCACGGCCAGGCGCAGCGTCGTCGCGCCGCGGCCGGCCTTCCAGCCGAGGCTGTTGACGACGAGGTCGAGCGGCGTCGCGGGGTTGTCGCCGCGCGAGGCGCTGATTGGCTCGCCGCCGGGCGAGTAGAGGTGCGTGCGCGCCGGGGCGGCGGTGCCGGCGGAGCGCCACGTCATGTTGCTGAGCATGTCGTCGTAGAGCCAGCGCGCGGGTGCGCCGCTCTTGTCGAGCACGACGGTGATGTTGTCGGTCAGGCCGACGACCTGCGCCTCGATCGTCTTGTCCGCGCCGAGCATCAGCGACTGCCCGGACTGGGAGACGGCAACGGCGGTCGTGGTGCCGTCGGTCTGGGTGCGGGTGAAGGTCGTGGTCAGGCCGTTGTCGGTGAACGTGTAGGCCCGATCCGACTGGGAGGCCGAGAGCAGGTGCCCCGCGGCGTCGTAGGCGAGATCGACGGCGCCGATCTTCGTGGCGCGGCCGGCGGCGTCGTAGGTGATGTCGCCCTTGATGCGCCCGGCCGATGCGGAGGCGAGGCGGTTGTCGGCGCCGTAGGTGAACGCGGTCGTCTCGGTCGTGCCGTCAGAGCGCGTCACGCTCTTGCTGGCGCGGTTGCCGCCGGCGCCCTCGGCGCCGGTGTACTCGCTGCTCCATCCGGTTGAGCTGGTCGGGATCGTGCCGGTCAGCTTGGTCGTGACGAGGCGACCGTCGACGTTGTAGCGGTAGGTGTACGTGCCAGTGCCACCGGGGCCGGTGATCGTGTGCGACAGGATGCGTCCGCTCGGCGAGTGGGTCGCGGATTCGGAGACCGCACTGCCATCGGCGAACGTCGTCTCGACCTTCTTGCCGAAGTTGTTGGCGTCGAGCTCGACGGTCTGCACGGCGCCGTTGGCGAGGCGCGTACGGAGGAAGGCGCCGCCGGCGCCGTACTCGTTGGTGAGCAGCACCTGCCCGTTGACGCTGACTGTCGCGACTTCGCCGCTGCGGGCGTAGGTGTAGTCGATGGTGCGCTCTTCGCCGCCGGCGGTCTTCTCGGCGATGCGGAGCAGGTTGCCGGTGAGCGGATCCGAGGTCGAGACGGTGATCGTGCCGAAGGCGTCGACGCTCTTCCAGATGGCGCCGTTGGAATCCACGTGGTCGATCTGAGTCTCGGTCGAGCCCTGCGACGTCGACGACGACGAGACGACCAGCGGGTTGCCGTTGACGTACTCGGAGCTCGTCGTCGTGACGTCGGGGCCGACGCCCGTCGTGGTCGATGCGGTGCCGATGCCGTTGGCGAGCATCGAGCCGCAGGTGGTGGTGATGCCGTCGGTCACCTTGAGGGCGCCGCCGGACGGCGCCGAGACCTGCGTGACGGTGCGGCCGCCGACGAGGGTAGTCGATTGCGGTTGGGCCTCCTGTGCGTAGGGCTGCCCCGCGCAGTCGTTGGCGGCGGCGTTGGCGTCGTAGAACGATGAGGTGGTCGTCTTGCCTGCTGCGTCGGTCACGCTGGTCGAGCGCCCCCACTGGCCCTTCGCCGGGTCGTACGGCTCGTACGTGCGCGACTGGGTCGCGCCGGACGGCGAGATCGTCTTCAGTAGCTGCGTGGTGTTCGTGTCGTAGACGAACTTGGAGACGAGGTTCTGGAGTCCGGCGCCCGTCTGGTGCTCGCGCACCGTGGTCGACGTGGCGAGGCCGTAGTTGGGGCGCAGCGCGCTGGTGGGAATCGGCGTTGTGGTCCCGGTCGGCGTGGTGACGAGCGCGTTGACGCCGGCCGGGCCGCCCGCGTCGGAGGCGACGTCGATCTGCAGCGTCGCGGTGTCGTTCTGGCGGAGGTTGACGGTGCAGGTGGGCGCGCAGAGCGAGCCGTTGATCCACAGCTTCGCCTGCGTGGTATTGCGGAACGCGTGGGCGCCATCAGCGGTGGCGGCGTAGAGGCCGGTGAGGCGCGCCGCCCAGGGGCCGCTCCCGACGGGGCTCGTCGACCAGTTCATCGATAGACCCGAGGCGACGCGGCCGGTGTCGGGCATGATCGGGCCAGTCGACCCATCCTTCGGTGCGCCGTTGAAGCCCGCGTTGTCCCAGTAGCGCGTGGCGAGGCCGGTCCACGCCACGCCGTTGACGTCTTGGTCGTAGGCCGTCTGCGTGCGCGGCGCTGTGGGGCTCGTGATGGCGTCGCGAGTCGGGCCGAGCTGCTCGGTCGGGCGTCCCTGCGCGTCGTAGCGGTTCTCCGTGACGGTGCCGCTCTGCTGGTCGGTGGTGCGCAGGAGCGTGCCGTCGGGGTTGTAGTCGTAGCGGACGATGTTGCCGAGGCTGTCCCGCTCCTTTGTCTTCTGCAGCGTGATCGGATCGAGCCAGGTCTGCTGAACCACACCCGTGGTGGCACCGGTGCCAGAGACGGTGACAGTGAAGGGCGCGTACGAGAGGGTCGCGGTGGCGCTGCTCACGGTCGCGCCGTTCTGCCTCAGACCCTTGGGCGCAGTGACGCTCGCCACACGCCCCTGCGCGTCGTAGGTGACCCGCGTCATCACGCGGGTGTCCCTAGTGCCGAGGCCGTCGACGGCGCCGGAGGCAACGACCCGCGTGGTGAACGGCGCGCGCGTCGTGACGATGCGGCCACTCGCATCCCAGCCGATGTCGGTGACCTGTGCGTCAGCGCCGAGGCCGAGGCCCGTCACGATGCGACCGATCTGGGGGCCACCGGGTGTCTTCACGTACTCGAGCATCGTGACGTTGCCGGCCCAGTCGATGACACCGCAGAGTGCCCCCTGCGGGACGGCGATGAAGCCGGGGTCTGTCGCGGCGGCGCAGTTGTTCTGCCCGCCGTAGAAGAAGCCGGTCGCGCTGTCGGTGACCGGGTCGGTCAGCGTCGCGAGGCGTCCGCCGTCCCATTTCTGCTGGATGGTCGGGGCGTCGAGGTTCCAGATCTTCGTCGGGTGGCCGTCGACGTTGACGGTCGGCTTGGAGAAGACGGTGACGGTGCGGTTGCCGTCGGTGGCGCTGAACGTGCCGTCCGCGTTCTGGGTGAGGAGCGTGGATTGCCCGGCGGAGGCGTAGCGGCCGACAGCCGGCTGCCACTGGTTGGCACCCGTCTTGGTGTACGAGACGGACCCGCCGGCGTCGTTGAGCAGCGTGACCGTGCCGCCGGCATTGAGCTTGATGGTCTCCCAGCCGGTGCTCCCGGAGATGGAGAGAGTCCAGCCTGCTGGCAGCCCGGAGCCCGGACGTGTCGGATTCGAGTCGCGGTGGGTGAGCGACCACCCGACCGGGCCCGAGAGCGCGTTGACGGTCGGACCCGCGTAGGTGTAGACGAGCTCACCGGTCGCCTCGGCCACAGACACATCACCGAGCGACCACAGCGGCTGCACGCTCGCGCGCTGCATGTCGATGGTCATGCTGAACGGTCCGACCTTGCTGGAGGGGGCCTCGACCGACGTAGCCGTCCACGCGTACGTGTGCCCCTGCCGCAGGAGTCCCGCGGCGACGCGCACGCGCGCGGTGCGATCGGACCCGACGGCAACCGTGCTCGACCAGATCGTCTGCGGATTCGACGTTGCGAGCGTCACCACCTTGAAGGCGACCTGACTGGTGGCCGCGGGCACGTTCTTCCAGACCAGCGTCGGCTGGGTCGTGACCGAGACCGGGAAGGTGCCATCGATCTCGACGTTGAGGGGCGCGGGCATGATGCGCCCCGTCGTCGTCGCTCCCGGGATGGGCGGAAGCGCGACCGGGTCCTGCCACTTGATCTGGGCGTGGATCGGAGGCGGCGAACCGAGGAACCCGAGCGCGAGCAGCGCGACGAGCGACACGAGCGCCAGCAGTCGGACGGGCCACCGGTGGGCACCGGAGTGAGTGCGATGGTAGATCACAGTGGTTGGTGCCTGATTGCTAGTTGGCGCGCACGCGGATGGTGGCGGTGAGCACTCCGGTGTAGATGCCGGAGAAGTCGATGCTGCACGAAAATGGCGCGGTCGGCCGACCCAAGGGAGTGCAAGTGCTCTTCGTCTTGCCGTCGGGCCCAACGGTGATGTTGATCGCGATGGCGGCGCCGGCGTATGGCGAGTTCGCCGGATCGGCGCCCATACCCACGCGATACACGGCCGCGTAGCCCGACGTCCGGAATATCGACCGGAGCGCCCCGCTATTGCCCACGCCCGGTCCCGCGGTCGTTGCAGCCGCGATCCGAGCGGCGTTGTCGCCGTTCTGCGCGCGCAGCGCCTTGGTCCAGTACGGACCATCGTCACGGATCAGCGGCTGACCGAGACTGTTGATGATCTTGACGTCGAGCGGTCGCGACGTGACGGTTGCGACGCGCCAGTTCTTGTTATCGCCGGTGTTGTCGATGTTGGGCCCCATCGAGCACGCGAGGTAGCCCTCGCCGAGGCAGTTCGATAACTCCTGCTGGTTCTTCGGCTGATCGAGGATGCGCGCGACGACAAGCGTCTGGTAGTCGACCGGCACCCCGGACTGGCGCTGCATAGCCCAGAAGAAGAGCCCGTCGTTGCAGGAGTAACCCATGTACGGCCCTTCTATGCCAGCGCCGCCGGTTGTGCCACCGGGAACCGTCTTCACAACCCGGAACGTCTTGATGTTCGTCGAGGTCGCGTAGGGGTCCTCTTTGCAGTACTCCTCCACGCGGATCAGGCGAAGCGGCCGCGCCATGCTGAGCTTGCCGGGCGCGGTGAACACATTGATGTTGTTCTTCATGTCCACGCAGGCGTTCACGTAGCTTTGGCTAATGCCCTGGGCGCACGAGTATCCGCTCGCCTCGTATCGGATGTTGCCTCCCGGCGAATAGGTCTGCCCCTGCGCTGCGGAGCCCAGGACGCCTGCGATGGCGAAGGCGCCGATCAGCACGATGATGCGTCGGCTGCTCACGCGGCCACGCTCACGACGGCGATGGTCGGGCCCTCGTTCGGCTCCCCGAGGACGGCGACCGAGCACGACAGGTTCACAAGCAGGCCCTGATCCGCGTTGCAGGTGCCCGTGGCGACGCCGTCGGTGCCGATGCTGAGGTCGATGTTGAGGATCGCGCCGGTCAACACGCCGGTACCGCCCGCGGCGAACTGGTACGCGACCGTCGCGTTGTTGGCAACCGACTGATCACGGAAGAGGTGGAAGTAGGCCTGCCCCTGCTGCGAGCCCTGCAGGGGCGCGATGCTCTTGGCCAACACGTCGTTCGTCGACTCGGTGTCCTGGACGAACCCGGTCAGACGAAGGTCGGTGGAGCGGGTCAATCGCTGATCCGTCTGGTTGATGATCTTCAACACGACAGGATGCGACTGCACGATCACGACGGCGAGATCAGGCTGAAGACGCTGATTCTGCACTGCCATCGTCTGCAGCGTCTCGGGCATCTCGCACGAGAAGAATTTGAGGTTGATGCATTTTGCGGGCCGGTTGGGGTCGCCGCTATTGCCGAACTTGATCTCAACGGGATCGTTGACCAGCGGACCGGACGTCGGCGCGTAGAAGACCGTGCCGACCGGTCTGCTCAGGGTGTTGAACAGCGATGCCCAGAACGATCCGGGGTTTCCTGCATTCGTCGAACCACCGAGCCACCGCCCGTCGGACATGACGACGTTCGTACGCGTAAGCGGCAGGCCCCGCAGGCTGCCCTGCACACCGAACCCGCGGGCCTTGTTCTCGATGAGACCACAGGTGTTGGTGTACGGCTGCGTGATGGTACCCGTGTCCGTGAGGCACTGCTTCGGCAGGCCGACCTGAAACTGCACCTGCGCAGATGCGGTCCCGCCGAGTGCGATGACGCTCAGAACGACTGCCGCGGCCAACGGCGCGAACTTCCTCGTCAACCGGGTACCGCGCATGCTCTCTCCGCCCCTGAATAGTCAAGCAGGACGTAGGAAGTGTACCAGACAGGCGTGGCGCTGGCATCCCGGCAACCCGTGGTGCAAGCCGGATCACACTGTCGTGCACGCAGGCCCTCGCCGAACTGCAGCCGCGTCGCGCAGCCTACGCGGCCCACGAGAAGACGATCCCGGTACCGCTGGACTGGGCTATCGATGAGAACCTCGTCCCCGATCTGGTCGCGGAATGGCTGATGGAGCTGGCCTGCTCCGCGCGATCCGCCGTATCATCACCCCGCCGCCCCCGTAGCTCAGGGGATAGAGCATCGGTTTCCTAAACCGTGCGTCGCATGTTCGAATCATGCCGGGGGCATTACTTCAGCTAAGAACTGGACCCACCCCGTGTGCATCCCCAGAAGGTTCCCAGCGGGGAAAGGGTGCAGGTCATTTCCTCTCCGACCCCTACTGGGCTATCTGAGAAACGAACTTCCCGAGTAGGGCTCGATAACTGCGACCCCTCAACATCTTGTTGGTCTCGTGCGTCACGCACACCCCCACAGGAAGGTAGAGATTCTCGCCGCGCCCACGGATGGCGATGATCAGCAACTGGGCCCCATAGGAGCGATTTGCCGAACTGCGTGCGATGGTTCGAGTACATCCGGGTACATCGGTTCTGCTGAGCGGATTCCAAGCGATTTCGCGGGCTTCTGCAGCCGATGTGCCAGTGACGGGCAAGTCGATTTCGACCCCTTGAATCCGCGGAGACGCAACCCCGACGCGGCCGGTTCCCGTGAAATCCATGCAGTCGCCATGGACTCTGGCAGCGTCACTGGGACAACAGCCACCGACCCCACGACAGCCTCGGAAGCCAACCACCCATCCCCCGCGTCTCGCGGAAAGCGTGGAAGAACAATCAGGGGGCGTAGAAGCCGCCAACGCAGAACGGGCTGACCCCGGAGACCGCGTTGCTCCCGTTCGGGCAGATCGTCGACGTGTTGTACCCGCTCTTGAAGAAATTCGTCAGGAACTGGCTGGTGGCACCGGTGAAATTGGCGTTCCCGACGCGCGAGTTGAGGCCCGTCACCGCGTCGGTGCCCCACGTCGAGTAGCTGAGGTCGGTGCCCTGGAAGTTGACGCTGTTGAAGTAGCCGCCGACGAATGACGTGTAGTAGGTCGTCATCCCGCTCATGTCCGCGTACTGGGCGGAGGCGCTGTTGAGGAGCGCGCCGCTCAGGTCGGCGCCGCTGAGGTTCGCGCTCGTCAGGATCGCCTGCGTG
Source organism: Gaiellales bacterium (assembly GCA_044369995.1). Classification (GTDB taxonomy): domain Bacteria; phylum Actinomycetota; class Thermoleophilia; order Gaiellales; family F1-60-MAGs149; genus F1-60-MAGs149. Next base: position 7,157 of record JBILWG010000006.1, read on the forward strand.
AGGTTGGTCGGGATCGTTCCGACGGCGCCCGAGGTGCACAGGCACGCGCCGGACAGATTCGCCTTCGTGAGGTTGGCGCCCGTGAAGTTCGCGGACTTGAGGTACGCGCCGGCGAGGTTGGCGCCACTGAAGTTGGCGTTCGTGAAGGTCGCCCCGCCGACGGGGCCGATCGTTCGCAGATCCATGCCCTGGAAGCTCGTGCCGGTCGCGTTCGCGCCGCCGAGGGCGAGACCGCCGATCGCCGCGCCGACGAAGCTCGCGTTGGTGAGCGTCGCGTAGCTGAAGTCCGTCCCCGACAGGTTCACGCCGGCGAAGTTGACCCCCGAGAAGTTCGTGCTCTCCAGATTGGCGCCGGCGAGCGTCGCGGACTGCACCGTCGCCCCGGCGGCGTTCATGCCCGTCACCGTCTTCGGCGTGGTCAGGTTGAGCGATCCGAGCGCCGCGTTCGCGAGGTTCACGTTGGTCATGTCCGCACCGGTCACGTTGACCGCGAGGTTCGTCAGGACGACACCGCTCATGTTCAGCCCGACCAGGGTCGCGTTCGAGAGGTTCACGTTCGCGAGGTTCGCCGAGCCGTTGAGCACGGCGCCGGTCAGATCCGCACCGCTGAGGTTCGCCCCACTGACGTTGGCCGGGCCCAGGTTGACGTTCTGGAGCTGCGCGCCGGCGAGGCTGGCACCGGCGAGGTTGACCCCGGGCGCGAGCAGATAGCCGTAGTCGAGGCGCCAGCCGGCCGGCAGCGGCGTCGGCGTGCCGATCAGTCCGCCGCTGACGACGCCCGCGACAATGGTCGCGCTGCTGAACCGCGTCGAGCTGAACACCGCCTGCTGGACGTTCGCGCTCGTCAGGTTCGCACCTGACAGGTTGGCGAGCGACAGCGTCGCGCCGGTCAGGACCGCGCCGGTGAGGTTCGCCGTCGCCAGATTGGCCGCCGTCAGGTTCGCGTTGGCGAGGTTCGCGCCGACACAGTTCGTCCCGCACGCCGGCGTCGCCCGCGGCGCGCGCTCCACGGCGCGCCGCGGCGCGCCGGTGAGGATCGCGCCGGTCAGGTTCGCCCGCGTCAGGTTCGCGCCGCGCAGGTTCGCGCCGCGCAGGTCGGCACGCGCGAGGTTGGCGCCGCGCAGGTCGACGTTGCGCAGGTCCGCGCGCTGGAGGTTGGCGCGCCGCAGATCGGCGCCCTTCAACGTGGCGAAGCGCAGGCGGGCGCCGCCGAGATTCATACCCGCACATCGAGTCCGCGCCTGGATGCGACAGGCACCGACCCGGGCCGGTGGCGCAGCCTGCTGATGGGACTCGACAAGGGCGATCACGGCGGCCAGTTGCTCGGGGGTCAGACCGCTGCCGTGCCGCTCACCAGGTGCGGCGAACGCGGTGCCGGCCGCCGCGACCGCGATGATCGCGCTGGCCAACGCGGTCCAAGTGATTCGGGTGAGGGCAGCGGCCGCGACCATGCAGTGGAAGGCTCCGCGGGGAGGACGCTGCGCCACAGCCCCTGAAGTCCTCGGTGAATCTAGCGGATCCGGACGGAGAGTGTGAAAGCCGTCGCACCCCACTGGATCGCTTCCTCAGAGGGGACGGGGCGTTGCTCGCTGTCGACGTCGCCGTTGGCGCGGTCGCACGGCGAACGTGCAGGGTGACTCTTCATTCTTTCATGCACTGCGTCAGACAGAAACCCGACTCATCCCTGCATCCACGCGGCTTCACTGCGCCTTCCCACACCGTGCGTCGCATGGTCGAATCATGCCGGGGGCATGGAAGCATCCAAACGAGAACGCCCCGGAATACCCGTACAAGATGGGATTTCCGCGGCGCTTCGCCGAGACCACTACCCCACGTTCCCTACTCGTAGGGGGGAGCGTGGAGATTGGTGCTCGTTGAAGCAGCCCTGGCCAGTGAGGGTTCCGGCGGGCGTGACGCTCCAGCAGCCAGTCGCGCCCCCAGATTCGCACCCGTCAGATTCGCGCTCTGCAGGGTCGCACTCGTCGGATTCGCGCCCTTGAGATTCGTCGTCTCGAGTCTCGCGTCCGGCATGTACGCGCGGGTCAGGTCCGCGCCGCCGAGGTACGCACGCGTCAGATTCGCGCGGCTCCCTCACGCCGAGGTCAGGTTCGCCTCCTCCAATCTCGCAGACGTCAGGTTTGCGCCGCGCAGATCCGCGACCCTCAGATCCGCGTGCGACATGTTCGCGCCGATCAGGATCACGCCCCTCAGATGTGCGAACCCGAGGTTCGCGCGCCTCAGGTTCACGCCGCTCAGGCCCATGCCCCGCAGAGTCCTCCCTTCGCAGTTCGGTGCGCAGACCAGCGGGGGTCGGTTGTCCTTGACCTCGACCGCTGCAGAGGCAGCGGAGGTTGAAATGCAGCCCTCGAGGGCGAGGCTGGCGATCAGGGCGGTCAAGCAGTAGCGCTACATCAACGATTTCAAGCCCCCTGCAGAAATCGGAGTTGCTCCTGCTTGGCGGACAGCTTCGCTCGGCACGATGATGCATGTGGAGAGAAGTCCCCGACGCCGAAGGCGATGCGGGAGGAGTTGCGTTAGTTCGACTGCCCCAGAGCCTCGACCGCGTCCGGGCCGCCGAGCTCGGCGGCCTGCTCCCACCACGTCCTCGCCGACGCCGTGTCACCCGCCTCGTTGGCAAGCACACCCAGCTCGAACATCGCCCACGGTTCGCCACCTGCAGCGGCCTTCTCCCACCACGACTCGGCCAACGTCAGGTCGCCCGCCTGCTGGGCGAACCTGCCGCACGCCCCGCGCTCAGGACGCCACTGCGCTGCCGACCAGCGTGATGGCGCGGCCGCGATCCTCGACTACGGAGAGCTGGATGTCCCGCAGCCCCGCGTCTGCCGCGGCCCCGTAAACCTCGGACACCTCCCGCGTGTGGGCACGGCCGGCGAGGAGGCCCTCCATAGCGCCGGCCATGCGGGGCACGGTGCGGGCGCTGGGCACCGTGAACACGAGCCACCCGCCGGGCGTCACGCACGCGCGCAGCGCGCTCAGCCACTCCACGAGGTCGTCGGCGAAGTCGAGGACCCCCACGACGACGACGCCGTCGGCAGCCGCGTCGGCGCTCAAGCCATCCGGCAGCCAGCCGTGCGCGCCGATCACGTTGCGGTGGCCCTCGCGCGCCATGCGCCTGGTCATGTGGTCGATCATCCCGTGCGCCGGGTCCAGCGCGGTCACGTGCGCGAAGCGGGGTGCCAGGTGGCGCGTGTAGGTGCCGGGGCCGCAGCCCACCTCGATCACGGACTGGCCGGGGCGGCTGACCGCGTCGATGCGGGCCAGGACCGCGTCGATCTCCTTGGCGCGCACCCGCTGGGAGGTCGGGGAAAGGCGGAACAGCACCCTGTAGAGCCACGGCCAGCGCCAAGTCAGGATGCGGTCGCCGTCGCGATCGGTGAAGGCGGCCTCCGAGTCGGCGCGCACATCCCGGTTGAGGGTCTCGGTCATGTCGTAACAGATACAGCTCCCGTGTTCACCGGTTGTGAAGACGGAAGCGACCGGGGCTTTCGGACCATCGGCGACTGCGCCACACTTGGCGCATGCCGACTGTGCTGCTGGTGGAAGACGAGCCCGGGATCCGCGGGATCGTGCGCGCGTATCTGGAGGCCGACGGTTTCACCGTCCGCGAGGCCATCAGCGGCACGCTGGCGCTGGCGGATGCGCGCGCGCAGATGCCCGACCTGGTCGTGCTCGACCTCATGCTCCCGGACCTCGCCGGCGAGGACGTCTGCGCGGAGCTCCGTCGGATCTCACGCGTTCCCGTAATCATGTTGACAGGGAAGTCGGCCGTCGCCGATCGCCTGCACGGGCTCTCGCTCGGCGCCGACGACTACCTGGTCAAGCCGTTCTCTCCGCGCGAGCTCGTGGCCCGCGCGCACGCGGTGCTGCGGCGCTCTGCGTCGACGTGGGATGACCCGGCCGACGTCACCGTCGCGCTGAACGGGCGCCTGCACCTGCACCGCAGCGCGCGCACCGCGCAGCTGGACGGCGTCGACCTCGATCTCACCGACACCGAGCAGCGGATCCTGCGGGCGCTCGCCCGGCGCCCGGCCAAGGTCTGGTCGCGCGGGGAGCTCCTGGGCCTCGGCGATCGCGGCGACGGCGAGGAGCGAACCGTCGACGTGCACGTGCGCAACCTGCGGCGCAAGCTCGACGCCGCCCGCGCGGGGGCAAGCGACCTGGTCGCCACGGTGCACGGTGCCGGCTACCGCTTCAACGCGACGGCGCTGGAGGACGCCTGATGCGCGACGTGCGCCTGCGCACGCTCCTGGCGCTGTCCTTCGCGGGCGTGGCGTTCGTCGCCACGCTCGCAGCTTACGGCGTCTCCCTATGGGCGACCGGGCAGAAGGTCGACGACTGGAGCGCCCAGCGGGTCGAGCGGACGGCCACGGCCGCGGCCGTGGCCGTGGGCGACGCCCGCATGACCGAGGGCTGGCCACCCGCCGTACGGAACCGGCTCGCGCGGGAGCTGCCGCTGTCCGGTCTCGACTACCGGCTGCGCGACGCCGACGGGCGCGTCGTCTTCGAGACCGCGGACGTCACGCGACGCGGCGACGCCGCCGTCCCCGTGACGACACGGGTCGTCCCGGGTGGCTCCGACGTCCTCGAGGTGTTTACGATCAACCGGCCCGGCGCCCAGTCCACGGCCGACGAGATCGCGACCCGGCTCGAATGGGTCCACCTCTTCGCCAAGCTCAGCGCCGCGCTCCTGGCCTCGCTCGTGGGATTCCTGATCGCCGGGCGCCTGGCGGGGCCACTGCAGCGCCTCGCCGCGATCGCCCCGGGCCTCTCCCGCGCGGACCCCGCACCCGTGATCCCCCAAGAGGGCCCGCGGGAGGTGCGCGACGTCGCGACCGCGATCGACGACCTCGCGCGGGACCTCCGCCGCCAACGCACGGCGCGAGTGCAGCTCGCGCAGGACCTCGCCCACGAGCTCAGGGCGCCCCTCGCGGTCGCGCAGGCCCGCCTCGAGGCGATCGAGGATGGACTGGTGCCGCTCGACCAGGTGCAGGTCGCGTCGGTGCGCGCCGAGGTGGTGCGCCTCGGGCGCCTGCTGGGCGAGATCGAGCGGCTCGCCGACGCGGAGGTGAGCCCCCGGGAGCTCAGCGCCGTGCCGGTCAATCTCGCGGAGATCGCGCGTCGGCAGGAGACCGTCGTCGTCGGCGCCGACCATCCGTTCGGCCTGGACCCCGGCCCGGCCACGGCCGTGGCTGACCCGGACGCGGTCGAGCAGATCGTGGCCAACCTAGTGGCCAACGGCCTGCGGCACGGCCCGCCGGGGGGCCGCATTGAGCTGCGCACCGGGACCACTGCGGGTGAGGCTTGGCTGCGGGTCATCGACGCGGGCAGCGGGGTGCCCGACGGCGAGGCCGCCTTCCGGCGCTTCCACCGCGGCACCACCGCCGCGGCCGACGACGGCTTCGGCCTCGGCCTGGCGATCGCCCGCGAGCTGGCGACCGCGCTCGGCGGGTCGCTCTGCATCGATGCCGACGCGGCGCAGACGACTTTCGTCCTCGCGCTGCCGGCGGCCGCCGCGCACGAGCGGCGCGCGGAGCGTCCGGACGGGAGCACGACGGCGTGAGCGCCCCTGCCGATCCGACGCGCCTGATCCGCCGCCTGCGGGTCGCCCTCGTCGTGACCAGCATGGTCGTGGGTCTCTGCCTGCTGGCGGTGCTCGCGACGCTGTTCTACTGGCAGCAGTACCTGCTCGCGGGAGAGCAGGAGGGCCCGTTCACGCGCGGGCCGTTCGTGGCGGACGTCTCGCGCGAGACGGCGGTCGTGCGGTTCGCGGGGCCCGACTCGTCGTTGGTGACCCTGGTGGCGGCCGCGCCCGACGGGACGACCGTGGAGGCTGAGGACGGGCGCTTCAGCGGGCTCGAGCCGGGCCGGCGCTACGTATGGACGGCATCGGTCGACGGAATCGGGGCCGCGTCGGGGTCGTTCCGGACCGCGCCCGCCGACCCGGACGCGCCCGTCACATTCGGGGTGATCGGCGACTACGGGTCGGGCAACGAGCACCAATACGCCGTCGGGCGCGGGCTCGCGGCGATCAACCCGGACTTCACCCTGACAACGGGGGACAACTCGTACCTCGTGGCGCTGCCGCAGCTCCTCGACCGCAACATCTTCGGACCACTCAGGCCCGCGCTGGCGGAGGGGCCGCTCGTCGTCACGCTCGGCGACCACGACACGTTCGTCGACGGAGGCCGGTCCATCATCGACGCGGTGGGGATGCGCGGCGCCGGACTGCGCTACACGTGGACGTACGGCGGCGTGCAGGTGATCATCGCCGGTATCTACTCCGACGCGGCGGCCGCCGCGTACGTGCGCACCGAGCTGGCCAAGCCGTTCGACGGCGTCCGTTTCGTGGCCGTGCACCAGCCACCGCAGCCCGGCGACCCCATCCTCGACGTCGTGCGCGGCGAGGTGACCGCCGTCTTCAGCGGGCACCTGCATCGGCACGAGCGGCGCCTCGTCGACGGGGTGCTGTGCATAACCGCCGGCACCGGCGGCCAGGGACCCGGCGCCGCAGAGTTCACGCAGCAGACGCCGGAGGCACTGTTCTCGACGCTCGACTACGGGTTCGCGCGCGTGCAGGTCGACGCGCAGCGGACCCTGATCGAGTTCATCGACGAGGCGGGACGGGCGCGCGACGCGGTCGACGTGCCGCGGTCGGGGTAGGACGTCATGCCATCGCACGACCGGGACCACGCCCGGAGCACCGCGGCGTGAACACGCTCCGATTCCTGATCGCCGCCCTCGCGCTGGGCATCGTCGCGGGCAGCGTGCTGGCTCCCGCCGACGTCATGTCGTACCTCCTGGCCGGGCCGCCCGCGGTGCTGATCCTGTTCCTCGCGTTCGGGGCGATCGCGGCCGACGCGCTGCCCCTCCAGCGGGTGCCGCTCGCGTGCTCGATCCTGACCGTGCCGCTCGCCCTGATGCTGATCGTGGACCCGTGGCGACCGCTGCCCGTCGTCGTCCTCGCCGCGGCGATCCTCACGCTGCAGCTGGTGGCCTGGTGGAGGGCACGGCGGGCCTCATCGCCGGCACAGATCTGAGGACGCCCGCCGGACGACCGCTCGCGCCTGCCCCTCGCGGCCTCCAGCCCCGGGGGAGGAGCCCGTCACCGGCTGACTCCGTCACCACAGCTGCGGCCGCAGGGCCGCGTGATGCCACCGACGCCGCTAGCCCGACTCTCCCAGAGCCTGGACCGCGTCCGGGTCGCCGAGCTCGGCGGCCCTCTGCCACCACGACTCGGCCAGCTTCAGGTCGCCTGCCTGCTTGGCGAGGACGCCGAGCTGGTACATCGCCATCGAGTCGTCGAGCTCGGCGGCCTGCTCCCACCACGTCCTCGCCGACGCAGTGTCACCCGCCTCGTTGGCAAGCACACCCAGCTCGAACATCGCCCACGGTTCGCCACCTGCAGCGGCCTTCTCCCACCACGACTCGGCCAACGTCAGGTCGCCCGCCTGCTGGGCCAACCTGCCGAGGTGGTGCATCGCTCTCGCGTCGCCGAGTGCGGCGGCCTTCTCGTACCACGACGTGGCCGCTTCCACGTCGCCCTCGCTCCTCGCCTTCAAGCCGAGGTTGTTCATGGCGTTGACGTTGCCGAGCGCAGCAGCCCGCTCCCACCACGACGTGGCCAACTCGGTGTCACCAATCCGGTCCGCGTCGAGGGCGAGGCGATTCATCGCCTCCGGGTTGCCGAGCTCGGCCGCCTCGGTGCAGATCACCTTCGCGACGCTCCAGTCCGATTCCTCGCTGGCGGTCACGCACGCGTCGTCGTCGGGCGGTGCCGTCGCCACCGCCTGCGATGCCGTGCCGTCACCCGCTGACGATCCGCACCCCGCCACACCGAGGCCGACGATCCCCACCAGCGCGACCAGCAGCACGCCGCGACGCACCATGCGGACGACCCACTCGGGCATGGTGCTCACAGCTGACGCTCCACGAGGCTTCGATAATGACCACCGAGCGCCATGAGCTCATCGTGACTCCCGCACTCGATGATGCGACCTTCATCCACCATGGCTATCTGGTCGGCCTCCTTTGGATGAGCTGCCACTCACAACGTTACGATACGGTAGGTCAGAACACGTCGTGGACGGGGCGATGGCAGCCGACCCGACGGTACCGGGCAAGCCAACATCGGCGTGCGACGGGCTCGCGAATTGCGAGATCTTGGTCAACTCGCTGATTCAGCTCCCCGGCATCTGGACGTTCGTCGAATTCCTCAACCCGCGCAACGCCCCGACCTGGCACACCGCGCAGACCGGCTTCCTTGACGGGATCCCGGTAAAGATGATGGCGGGTACGTACTTCACGAAGCCCGGCGGCTCGGTGCGCAAGTGGCCGAACGATGGCGTCATCCAGCGTGCCTCGGCACTCGCTCGGGCCACGCCGGACACCGCACTACTGCATCGGCGCTGCCTGCAGTTCCCCCTGACCCCCAGCATGTTCGTGTCGGCCTCGATCGGCACGGCGCCCGACACGTCTCTGACCGGCAGCCCGACGGTGGCGGCAAGAGCGGCGCACAGAACATCTCAGACGCCACTCCCCCATCCGTTATGTTGGCCCGAGTGTCGGTGACCCTGGCCATCGCGAGCGCCATCCTCTTCGGCGTCTGGAAGTTCGGCATCGGCCAGTATCGCGGGCGCGTTTCGCCTTACGCGATCGTGCTGGTCACCGCAACGGTAGGCATCGCGTTCTATCTCGTCTCCGCCTGGCGCACCGACGCGATGATGTTCGCCCCGAAGGACGTGCTACCGGGGACGGTGGCCGGGATCTGTGCCCTGATCGCGAGCGTGGTGATGCTCAAGGCGTTCCAGCGCGGCAAGCTGGGCGTCGTCGCGGGCATCGGTGCCACCAGCGGACTCGTGCCGCTGGCCTATTCGTTCCTGATCGGTGAGGCACTCTCCCCGTCGGACGTGGTCGGCATCGTCGTGATCGCGCTCGGCATCACCGTCTTCTTCCTGCCCGCCATGCGGCGCCAGCCGGGAGAGACCCACTCCGTGGAGGCGATCGTCCTGGCGCTCGTCGCCTCGCTGTTCTGGGGACTCGCGATCGTGCTCGAGGACCGCGGCTCGCGCGTGAGTATTCCCATCACCGTCTTGATCTCCCTCGTACCGCAGATTCTGTTCTCCGCGGTGATGCTGATGTTCGTCAGCAAGTCGTTCGGCGGCCTGACCCGCCCGTCGCTGATCCGACTCGCTGGAGCCGGCGCGGCGCTCGCCATGGGCAACGTGCTGTTCTTCACGGCGGCGAACTTGGGCAACGTCGGCATCGTCTCGGTCCTGACGGGGTTGGCACCACTCGTGGTCGCCGTGCTCGCCCTGATCTTCCTCCGGGAGCGTCTGACGCGAACAGAGCTCGCGGCGATGGGCATCACCATCGCCGGTGCCGGCCTCCTCGCGATCTAGTGCCGTGTGTGGTCGCGGGCCCCCACGTTGTGGCGGATCCTCAAACTGCACACATGGCAGCCAAGAGCGGCGACCGCACGGCCCATTGGCCGGCGATTGAGAAGAAGCACGGCCAGCCGATCGACCACTGGATCGGGCTGGTCAAGGCCGTGCCGAGCGGCAAGTACCAAGACCAGATCGATGTGCTCCGTCAGGAGCACGGGTTCTCGCAGGCCCACGCCAACGCGGTCGTGATGTTCGCGTGCGGGTCGGCGGCGACGAAGCGGTTCGGCACGCTCGATGACTACCTCCAGGGCACCGACCCGGCGGCGGCGGCGAGGACGCTGCGCGCGATCTTCGCCGCGATCACCGAGCGCTTCCCCGACCTCGAACTCGTACTGGCCTGGAAGCAGCCGATGCTCAAGTCCGGCAACGGCTGCGTCTTCGGCGCGTCGGTCGGTAAGCGGCACATCCGATCGCACCGTGGAGCGACGGCAACCTCGACGCCTTCGCGCCGCGCCTCGTCGGACTCGAGCTCAACAAGAAGACGGAACGCATCCCCTTGGACTGGGACGTCGACGCGCACCTGCTGCAGGACATGACTGCCGCGCGACTCGCGCAGCTCGAGCAGTAGACCGGGCGCGCCACCGGCACAGCCACCCGAACGCTGCAGTCGGTCACGATCGCCGGTGGATGCGACGCTGGCCATAAGGGCTTGCGGCCTTCACGCAACGCTCCTGCTCATGGTGGTGGGCCAGAATTGGATCTGCGCCGGAGATGCGGTACGATCCAGCGCATCCGTCTGTGAATCGTTTCACCAAGGAGCCCGCAGTGGCCACCAACGCCATCGACACGCACGAGATCGTCAAGCGCCACCGCAACGACGACGGCACATACCGTCTCGTCGAACTGGCGCTCGCGATCGGCGCCGAGCGCGAGCTCTGGCAGCCCGTCGTCGATGCAGCCGACGGCGTCAACCGCCACTGGCGCGCCGTCCATGAGTGCGACGAGGTCGACATCTACGCGATCTCCTGGCTTCCCGGCCAGACCACCGGCTTCCACGATCACTGCGACTCGTCGTTTGGCGTGACCTGCGTACGGGGTGCGATCTTCGAGGATCGTCCGTGGAACGGCCCCAGCGGTGTCGAGGTCACCCGCGTCGAGACCGGTGGCACCACCGGCGGCGTGCCCGGCGTGATGCACGTGATCCGCTACGCGGACGGCGATCCCGGCGTGACCGTCCACTGCTACGCCCCGAAGCTCCTGCGCGTCGGCCAGATCTTCTACGACAAGGACGGGCGCTGGGTGCGCCGCGAGCGCGATGGCCAGGAGGAGCTCGTGGAGGGTCTCCTCCCCTGCTGAGCGCCACGCCGCTGCGGCGGCACGGCTAACGATCCAGCAGTCGCCGCGGTCGCAGGGCACCGCGCATGCGCTCTCGGCGCGTCGCCCGGCCGCGCAGCAGACGCGTCAGCTGACGCGTCTCCGTGCGCGCGGTCTGCAGCGATGCCCGCGCGGCCAGCGGCGGGCCGTAGCGCGCCACGACCACGGCCTCGACCCACCGCTCGGTCGGCACCGCGAACGCCGTCGCAGCCCGCCTACCCACATCGTCGATCGTCGCCCCCTCCGTCGAGATGCCCTGATCATCGAGCCATCCCGCGATCTCTGCATGCGCGGCGATAGCCCCGCGCCGCGGATCATCAGTCTGCCGCGCGCGCCAACGTCGCAGCGCCTTCGCGAGCCAGACCGCTGCACCCAGCAGCACCGCCCCCAGCCCAATACCGAGCAGGATCAGCAGGCGGCGAGGCCACGGCGACGGTGCATCGGCCCCGAGCGGCAAGGCGGCAGCCGAGGATTCGGTCGCTCCACGGTTCGGGCCGGCGCCATTCGGCAGCGTCTCCCCCTCCGTCTCGGCGAGTCCGGCGAGCGAGCCGCCGGGCAGCGCGATGTCACTCGTGCCGAACGCGGCCGACGTGCTCGAGGTCGGCGTCGCCAACTGGCGCGACGGCGTCGGCTCGAACGAGACCCAGCCGGCATACGGGAACCGCACCTCGACCCAGGCGTGGGCGTCGCGGTTCGTGACGACACGCCTGCCCCCATCCAGTTGGCCCTGAGCGAAGCCGAAGGCGACCCGTGCCGGGATTCCGAGCATGCGCAGCAGCACCGTCATCGAGCCGGCGAAGTACTGACAGTGACCGGCGCGCTGCTCGGAACGCAGAAACGCGGGCAGCGGGCCGAAGACGCTGGTGGCACCGTAGGACGCGGTCTCGTCGTAGGCGAACTCCTTTTGGAACCAGTTCTCCAACAGCACTGCTGCCTGATACGGCGTCTCCGCCTCCGCCGTCACCCGCCGAGCCTCGGCGTAGGCCTCACGCCAGCCGTAGATCACGGGAATGGTGGTCGTATCGCCATCGATCGGACCGTCGAGCATCCGCTGGACCACACGCTCCCGCCCGGGCTCGCCGAAGGCGGGATAGGCCGCGCCATCGAGCGTCAGATCGGCCGGCTCGGGTCGCGACAGCGGCCGCACGAGGCGGCTGTCGCTCTCCGTCGAACCTGCCGCAATCGGCCGGTCCGCCGGCTCCTCGGTGCGGTCGGCATTCCACGGGCCGGGACCGTCCGGGTCGGTATGACGCCCACCGAGATTCAAGCCCGCCAGCTCTTCGAGCACCGCCTGTCGCGGATCCGTCGGTGCGCCGAGCACATCCGCATCGAGCAACGCCGGCGTGAGCGCTCGATCGGCCACGTCAACGGCGTACGTCGCCCCCACCGGCAGGTCCGCGGCGAGCACGACGCTGCCGCCGCTGGCGAGCGTCACTGGTCGGACGTCAGCCGCGAGTCCGCTGATGCCGATGGCATCTGCCGGCAACGGCAGATCGCGGGTCACCACCGCGAGATTGCGGACCTCCACCCGCTCGACCGGCAGGCGATCGCTGCGCAGTGCCGGCGCCACCAACTCGTCCGGCAGATCGATCGTCTCGTTCCCCGACGTCGACAGAGGGCGTTGGGCGGCCTGCCAGCGGAAACCGTCAAAGCGCTCCAACACGCCGACGCGCAGATAGTCGATCCGTGGATCGTTCACCTCGAGCACGGGCACTGCCTCCTCACCGAAGTCGAGCGCCGTCAGCTGCTGATCCCACACGAAGCCGACGTTGACCGACTCGGCATCCGAGAACGTCCAGCGCTCCCAGTCGAGCACGCCACCCGGTGCCACCCCCGGCACTGCGGCGAGCGCGACCGCCAGCAGCACCAGCCCGACGCTCGCCGCCGCCGCGACGGCTGCTCGACCCCGGGCAGGCTGCTCGCCGCCCGCCATCGACGCGAGCACGATGACGCCGAGCACGCAGAGCCCGAGACCGTGCAGGACAATCCGATCCGGGTTGATGAAGAGCGTGGAGAGCGTCGCGGCACCTGCCGCTGCGAAGACGGCGAGCAGCGGCACACGAAACACGAGCAGGCCGCTCGCGCAGCAGATGAGCAGCGTCAGCGTGATCAGCCGCACGCCGACGACCGCATCCGGTTCACCCACCGCATCGGCGGGGAAGATCACGCGCACCCATGCGGTACCGGTGCTCCGCACCGCGTCCGTCAGCTGGTCGAGATACCCGCCCGGGCCGAGGTAGCCATCGGCTCCCCGTACGTCATCGCGCCACGGCCAGGCATCTGCACGCTGACCGAGGATCAGCAGGACACCAAGGACGCCCATCACGACGGTGCCAACCACACGGACGGGGCGCGAGCCGATCAGGCGCAGCAGCCACGCGACCACGGCGATCACGACCATGGCGGCAATCGGCGCCGGCCACGCCGGTGCCGGCTCGATCAGCAGCCGCAGGTAGGCCACCACCCAGGTCGCACAGGCGCCGTACAGCAACGTCGGTACGAGTATCCGCCGCACCAGGGGGCTCATACGGCCGCCCCCGCCGGCGCGACCTGCACCTGCACCGCCGAGTCCGCGAGCGATCCCCACACACCGGCCTCATCGGCCACGGTGCAGACGAGGCGCACCGGCACGTAGACCGCCTCGCGCGCCAGCAGCGCAGCGAGCTCCGGCGCCCTCGAGGCCGTGACCACCGTCAGCGCCGAACCTGCCAGCAGGCTGCGTTCGCGCTGGAGGACGGCTGCCAGCGGCAGGCCACGGTCGGCCTCGGCCGCGGCGAGCGCGTCCATCGCGGCGAACCACGATCCGCTGCCGCCATCGAGCGGGATACGTTGGATGGCCGCGCCGACGAGCAGAAGGGTTGCGTGCTGCCCCTCTGCGCCGATGCCGTGCACGAGCGTGGCGACAACGCGCAGCAGCGCATCGAGACCCTCCCGATCATCGCCGAGCAACGCCCGGTCGAGATCCACCACGAGCGTCAGGTCGGCACGCGCCGCATCCTCCATCTCGCGCACCATCAGACGCCCCGTGCGGGCCGACGACTTCCAGTCCACCCGCCGCAGCGACTCGCCATGCTGGTGCTCGCGGATCCCGTGCAGGTCGTAGCCGACCGGCTGGGCACGGCGAGCCCGCAGCCCCAACTCGCCGTCGCCCGCCACGCCGCCCTCGGCTCCGGCCGGCGGATACACGCGCGGCCACACGATGACCGCCGTCGCGCCAGCCAGCGTGCGCTGGCCACGGGCAAACCCGAATGGGTCGCCGAGCGCGAGTGCGCCGTTGCGGAGGGGGTGCACGCCGCGAGCCAGAGCAGGCACGATGAGCGTTCCGTGCCGCGACGCATCGCCGTGCCGCTGCAGCGGCGCCGTGAGCGCATGCCCGCCGACGTGCACGTGCACCTCGCCGCTACTGGGCGCATGACCGTCGACCCGCACCGTGCCGACGAAGGGCTCACCCTCGGTCGGACGTGATGGTTCGAAGGCCATGGTCAGACGCAGATGCGCATGTCGGTGACGCCGGAGCACGGCTGCAGCGACCAGCGGACCGATCACCAGCGCCAGCGCCAGCGGCACGAGCGCCTCCGCCCCAAAACCGAGCGCGACGGCGTACGCGACGAGACCCCCGCCGAGCGCGACCCATCCGCGGCGCGTCAGCACGGCTACATCGGCACCGGCGTGCGTGCCACCAGGTCTTCCACGATCTCCGTGGCGGCATCGCCGGCGGCGCGCGCCGAGCCCGCCAGCTGGATGCGGTGCGCAAGCACTGGCACGGCCATCGTGCGCACGTCGTCCGGCGTCACGAACAGGCGCCCCTCGAGCAGCGCCCGCGCCCGCGCCACGCGCATCAGCGCCACCCCGGCGCGAGGGCTGGCGCCGAGTGCCAGCCGTGCATCGCCGCGCGTGCGTTCGAGAATCGACACGGCGTAGCCGTTGACCGCCGACTCGACGTGGAGGCTGCGCGCCGTGGCGATCGCCGCACGGACGTCATCGACGCTTGCCACCGCCTCGATCGCCGCCACGGGATCACCGGCACCCTGCTCGGCCAGCAGACGCTCCTCGTCCGCTCGCGTCGGATACCCCATGCGGAGCAGCATCGCGAAGCGGTCCAGCTGGGCCTCGGGCAGCGGGAAGGTGCCCTCGAACTCGATCGGATTCTGCGTGGCAATCACCATGAACGGCATCTCCAGCGGGTGCGTCTCGCCGTCGACGGTGACCTGCCGCTCCTGCATCGCCTCGAGCAGAGCGGCCTGCGTCTTCGGCGAGGCGCGGTTCGCCTCGTCGACGAGCACGAGATTCGCGAAGATCGCGCCGGGACGGAAGCGGAAGAGGTTGGTGCTCTGGTCGTAGACCTGGACGCCTGTGATGTCGCCCGGCAGCAGATCCGGCGTGCACTGCACCCGCGAGAACCCGAGCCCGACCGAGCGGGCGAGCGCGCGGGCCAGCGCGGTCTTGCCGACGCCGGGCACGTCCTCGATCAGCAGATGCCCCTCGGCGATCAGGGCCATCAGCGCCTGGTCGACGAGTCCCGGCGGGGTACGCACGGCGGCATCGATGGCGGCGCGGACGCGCGCCATGGCGTCCACCGCTGCTGCAGCCTGCTGCTCTGTCGCCTCGATCTCCACGTGCTCAGTCTAGATTCGCCCGCGCTGCGGCGGGTAGGCCTTTGGGCGCGTCCATGCTCTGCGATATCGCAGCGACACCGCGTTCGGCGGAGCGATCACGTCAACCACTCGCGTCGGTGACGCGGCGCACACCTGCGCCCGCAGCCCGGCTCACTCCCTCCCGAGGCCGCCACACCCGTCGTCGAGCGGGTGAACCAGCAGCTAGGTCAACCCGAGCTCGTCATCGATCGTCGCGTCGACGACCTCGATGTACCGCTCAAGCGGGAGCACCCCCAAGGCCCAGAGCGCACCGGCGCCGTTATGCACCGCAAGGAGGTGCTGCTCGGCAGCGTCGATATCGATCGTCTCCGCAATGCGACCTGTATGCCGCAGCTCGCGCAGAAGCGTCGAGTCGTAGGCGATCCATGCCGCGAGCCGTCCGGACGCGCGACGCCGCTCCGCCGGATCGCGTGCCGCCAGCCGGAGATACTCGAACCAGAGCACCCAGGTGGCGCGAACGCCCACCGGATCTGCGGCCAGCGAATGCGAGTAGGCGTCGCGCAGTCGGGCCAGCGGATCGTCGATGTGGCTGGCACGCCACTCGACCCGCTGGCGCGCCACCTCCTCGTCGCGGGCGAAGGCGGCGCGGAGCAGCTCGTTGAGCGTGCGGTAGTAGTAGCGCGGCAGGGATCGCGACACGCCCGCGGCATCGGCGACCTCGGGGAAGTGCACACCGGCGATTCCCTCCCGCGCCACGAGATCGATGGTCGCATCGAGAACCTTCGTGCGTCGATCCTCGCCGCCCACGGCCGGCGCCACGGGCACATCGGCATGGCGATGACGATGCGCCGCCCCCCAGCCCCCCCGCCGCGCCAGCAGACGCTCGAGATCGGCGCTGGCGACGGTCGGCGAGACGAGCCCGACGAGCAGCATCACCCCGAAGCCATCCATGGCGCCTGCGATCCGCGCTGCCACCACGTCCCGGTCGGCGCCGGCGGGCACGTCGCCCTCGGCCTGCGCCGCCGTGATGATCGTGGCGAGCGCTGCCAGTCGGCGCTGATCGGCGGCGCGGACCACCTCCGCGAGTCCGGCGTCGAAGATCGCGCGTCGCTGGAACTCCGTGTGCAGCATCCAGCGCTCCCGCACCTGCTCGACCGGACCCGCGAATGCGCCCACGACGAAGGCGCGCAGGCTGCTGATCGGCGCAGCGGTGCCTGCGAGCATCGCATCCTCCCGCGCCCGCTCTGCGGCATCGACCTGGTCCCAGACCGCGCGGGCGAGATCATCGAGCGTGGGGTAGTAGTAGTGCGGCAGGGCCACCGAGACGCCGGCCTCGCTTGCGATCGCCTGCGAGCGGATGCCGTCGATGCCATCGCGCAGGATCACGCGCTGCGCAGCTGCGAGAATCTCGGTGCGACGATCGGGCGCATGCGTGGTCATCACGGACATCATGACGCTGATCGCCACGCGCACGCCGGCAGAACGGGCCACCGCGATGAGACGCCGCCGCAGCAGACTCGACTCGCACGCAGCGCCGGCGTCGCCAGCCGGCCACGCGGCTCCCATCGACGCCGAGCGGAGGCAGGGGATCCTCCCTGCTGGACGTACCCTGAGTCGATGCCCCGCTGGCCCCTGATCCTGCTCGGAGCCCTGACGCTCCTCACCTCGCTGAGTGCACCGCCCGCGCTCGCCCAATCGGATCCGACCCAGCGCGCGGCCGTCTTCGCCGGCACCGGTCTCTGGGTCGACATCTACGACGAGACGATCCGCGACCCGTCGTTCGTCGTCGACGAGGCGATCGCGCACGACATCGACGTGATCTACGTCGAGACGTCGAACTACCACTCGCCCGCTGATGTCATGTATCCCGACGAGATCCGCGACATGATCGCGCTGGCGCGCCCCGCAGGGATCCGCGTCGTCCCGTGGTACCTGCCCGGCTATCGCAACATCCCGCTCGACCGGCGCCGATTCGCCGCAGCGATCGCGGTCGGCGGCGACACGCCGATCGACGGCCTCGGTGTCGACATCGAGGCGGACATCGTGCGCAACCGGCAACTCCGTGCCCGACGGGCCGCCGCGATGGTGCAGTGGCTGCGCACGACGTATCCCGACCTTCCGATGGCCGGCATCGTGCCGCGCGATGCGCTCGCCTGGTGGCGGATCTTCCCGTACCGCGAGATCCGCGCGGGCACGGACGTGATGATGCCGATGTGCTACACGTCGCGCTATCTCTCTCCCGCCAAGACCACGGCGATGGCGGCCGAGTGCGTCACGACGATCCGCGACCAGACCGGTGATCCCAGCGTCCCGGTGCACGTGATCGCCGGGGTGACGGACTTCCTGAAACCGCGGCTCCTGATCGCCGCCGCTCGGGGTGCGCGCGACGCCGGCGCGACGGGCTTCAGCCTCTACAACCTCGAGACGACGACCGCCGCCGGGTGGCGCGCCGTCGACGTCTGGCGCACGCCGGGCAGCTGATCAAGCCGCCGACGGACCGAGCACGCGCACCGCATCGCCGAGGCGCACAGTGCCGGGCGAGACGACGTCGCAGTAGACGCCGAGATCCGGGCGGCCACGAACGGCCTTCATGGCGCGGAGCGTCGGCACGTCCTTCTCACCGGTGGCCGGATCGCGCGTCGTCGCGACGCAACGGTCGCACGGCAGGCGCACCGCGAGTACGACATCGCCGATCGCGATGTCGGACCCGATCCAGGTGTCCTCCTCGAAGGCCTCACCGCCGGCGAGCGTCATCGTCATCCGGAACCGACGATCGCCAATCGCGCCGTGGCCGAGCGCTGCGATCGAGGCCTCGCCGATCAGCGAGACGGCGCTGGCCGACCAGCCGCCGCGCCCCTCGCGAACACGCGCGAGCCGCACTGGCTCGCCGAGCACCGCCGACAGCGGCACCGCCCACGGGCCATCGACGAGGTGCGCGGTCTCCGGTTCGTCGGAATCCCAGATCAGATCGATTGGCTCGCCGAGCGCAGGATCGGGTGCGGATGCGACCGTGCCGTCGGGAAAGCGCATCGTCAGGGTGGTGCCGTCGTACTCCGCCACAGCCAGGCAGAGCCGGCCGTGGCTCCAGCTGCCCGCCAGCTCCCCCGCCGCGTTGACCACGAAGAACCGGCGGTCGAACGGCGCGCCCTCGGGCCCCAGCTCGAGTGACTCGCGCTCCGCCAGCGCGAGGCCCTTGACGGGCGAGTGCAGGAGTCGGGCGACAGTGACCACGGAGGCAGTATGCGCTGCCGCGTCAGCCGTACGCCACCATCACCTTGCCCATTCATTTGAGACAACCCGTCCGATCTGACAGGATGCGTCTCGCATGAGCAATCGCGTCCTGATCATCCGCCACGGCGACGACCCGCCCGACGATCGCGTCAACACCTACCTGCACCTGCGCGGCTTCGACCCGATCACGATCCGCCCCTGCAATGGCGATCCGGTACCCGCCCTGGACAGCACCTGGGCCGGCAGCGTCGTCCACGGCGGACCGTTCAGCGTCTTCGACGAGCAGCAGCACCCGTTCCTGCGCGACGAACACCGCTGGATCAGCGAGTGCATCGAGAGCGAGCTGCCGCTGCTCGGCATCTGCCAGGGCGCGCAGTCCATCGCCCACGTCCTCGGCGCCGAGGTCGGCCCGCCGGCCTCCGGCCTCCACGAGTTCGGGTACTACGAGCTGACGCCGACGGCCGCCGGTATCGCCGAGGGCTTCATGACGACGCCGCTCCATGCCACCCAGGCGCACTTCCACACCTTCGCCCTCCCGCAGGGCGCGACGCTCCTGGCGACGAGCGAGCTCTACCCGAACCAGGCCTTTCGCCACGGCCGGAACACCTACGGCGTGCAGTTCCACCCCGAGGTGACCATCGAGGGCTTCCGCCGCTGGCAGGCCGCTCCGTGGGCGGCGTACGGCAAGCCCGGTGCGCAGACCCGATCGGAGCAGGACGCGTTGATGCTCGAGCACGACGCCGTGCAGGCCGAGTGGTTCTACGGCTTTCTCGGCTCGCTCTTCGGCTCGCACGGCACGGTCGGCGATCCGCTCACGCCGCCGGCCGTGGTCTCCAGCAGCTGACGCGGAACGCGGGTGCCGCCGACGCGCCACCCCGGCCTCTGATCGCTAGCTCTTGATCGTGAAGTACTTGAGCTGGGCCTTGGTCGTCGTCGTGCCGTCCGAGGCGGTGATGATCACCTTCCACCGACCGGGTGCCAGCGGCGTGCGCCCGATGCGGCCGGTGAACGAGATCGCGTTGGCGCCCGTCTTGCCGCCCTTGGCACCGGACGAGCGGTAGAGGTACTGCTTCTTCGCGTAGCCGACGCGCTGGAAGGCGACCGTCACGTTGGCGTTCTCCGCCAGCGTGTACTTGATCGTCGTCCCGATCGGGGTGTACGCGCGGACGGCCGTCGTATGACCGCCAACACGGAACGTCGCATTCGTGATGCCGAACTTCGTCAGCGTCAGGACCGGCGCGGGATTGAAGGTAGCGCTGGCCGCGCGCGCCTGCGACATCGTCACGGTGCAGGTGCCCTGCAGCTTGAAGCCCGAGCACGCCCCACCCCAGCCGGCGAAGTCGGAGAGCGGGCCCTCGACGGCGGTGAGCGTGACCTTCGTGTTCTTCGCGAACGGCGCCGCGCAGACCGTGCCGCAGTTGAGCCCGACGGGGGATGAGACGATGCTTCCCGCCGCGCGCCCGCTGCGCGTCAGCGTGAGCACGAAGTTCGTGACCGCCGGGACGAACGTCGCCTGCACGCTCTGCGACTGGCTCATCGTCACGGTGCACGTCCTCGCCGTACCCGTGCAGGCGCCGGTCCAGCCCGAGAACACCGAGCCGGTGGCCGGCGTCGCCGTCAGCGTCACAGCCGCCATATCCGGATAGTCGCTGGTGCAGACCGGGCCGCAGTTGATGCCGACGGTGGAGGCCGGCGTCGCCGATGAGACGGTGCCGGCGCCCGCGCCCGCCTTCGTGGTCGTCAACGCGTAGCGGGACACCGCGATATCGGTGGCGGCCGCCAGGGTGTTGACGAACTGGCTGTTGGTGACGGCCGGTGCGAGGCTCGCCAGACCGATGTACGTACCGCTCGTGTTCGTCCAGTAGAAGCCATTGCCGGTCTCGGCCAGGCCGATCGCCTGCTGGCCCGGCAGATCGAGATAGTCCTGCGTGATCTGCAGGCCGGACGCCACGTTGGCCGCGCTGATCATCGAGGCGTTCTGATTGACCCAGTAGATGCGCGCACCGTCGGCGGTGATGGCGGTCGGATTGACGACCGCGTTGGGAATCACCGTGTTGCTGACGAAGGCCGGGTTCGCGCTCGAGCCGTTGAGCGCGATGCGCCCGATCGTCGAGCCGGTCGACGTGGTGCCGGCCCAGTAGAGGTAATTCGGGTCGGCCCAGACGGCGGTGTTCGTCATGCCCGGGGTCGCGTACCAGAGCCAACCGGTCTGCGCCGGGGCGCCGCTCGCAGACGCGCGGCCGATGTAGCCGTTATCCGACCAGTAGAGGTACTCACCGACCGCGACGACGCCTGTCGGCGTCGTGCCCGGCGAGATCGCGCCCTGAATCTGGCCCGCGAGGTTCGCGATCACGATCTGGCGCGTGTCCTGCGTCGTCCAGTACAGATTGCTGCTCGACGCGAAGACGCCATTCGGCTGTCCGTTGGCGGCGAACGACGTCACGACACCCGGCTGGGCGATCGTGGCGGTGCCGATCACCGAGTTGGCACCGGTGGCCCAGTAGAGGCGCCCGACGTCGGCCGCGCCGGCTACCCCCGCCAGCGCGAGGAGCGTGCCGAGGGCAAGGACGGCAGCGAGCAGGTGCTGGACACGACGGGAAACGCGCAGAGAGATAGGCACATATTCACCTTACCCGCCGGCGCGAGCGATTCCTGCGCGGACGGACGCACACGTGTGTCTGATTTCGCATCCCGCCGCGCCCGGTGCACGCCGCTCAGGGAGCGCACCAAGTAGGGTGGCGCCATGAGCCAGAACACCGTCCGCATCATCGCGATCTTCCTCCTGATTGCGATCGGCGTGTTCCTGCTGTCCGTGCTGTGGGACCCGATCAACGCGCTGTGGCGCTGAGTCAGCTCGGCACCACCGCGTCGCCGAGCCGGATCGTCCCGGGCGTCACCACATCGCAGTAGACGCCGAGGTTCGGCTCGCCCTTCGCGGCGATCATCGCCCGTAGTGCATCGACATCGCGCTCGCCGTTGTCCGGATCCACCGTGGTGACGGCACAGCGGACGCACTCCTCCACCACACGCACCACGACCGTGCCGACGCGCACGTCACGCCCGATCCAGCCGTCCTCTTCAAACGGCACGCCACCGTCCGTCTGGACCATCATCCGAAAGCGCCGCGGATCGATGGGCCCCAGACCCAGCGCATCGATCGACGGTGTGCCGATCAGCGAGGCGGCGAAGCCCGACCAGCCGCCACGACCGTCCGCTGCGCGGGCGAGCCGTACCGGCTCACCCGCCCAGTCGGACAGCGCGTCGCGCCACGGACCGGGCACGACGTGCGCCTCGATCGTGGAGCGCATGTCGAAGCCCGCGGTGAACCGCTCGCCCAGCGGCGTCTCACCGACCACGAGGGACCCATCGGGGAGCACGATCGAGAGAATCTCGCCGTCGAACGCCGCCGTGGCCTGGCACAGCGGCAGACGGCGCGCCTGGTTGAGCGACTGGTTCGCATCATCGACGAGGAAGAAGACGCGGTCGTCGACGACACCGCCCGTCCCCAGCTCGAGCGCGTCGACGTCTGCCATGCGGAGGCTCTTGACCGGCGAGTGCAGCAGGCGGGCGACGGTCGTCATGCCGGCAGTCTGGCAGGCGGGCGCTACCGCTCGCAGACGAGGCCGTCGCCATCGCCGTCGCGATACCAGTCGTACTCGGGGTCGACCCCCTGCCGATACGGGCCCAAACCTGCCGCGATCGCATCGCTGCAGTAGGGATAGCGCGCATCCACCCCGCCCGAGCCGGTCGGAGCGGCCGCCGGCGCCGCCTCCGACGGGCCGAGCGCGACCGCGGCACGAGCGGGTTTCGGCACCCGCCCCGCCACACCGCAGCCGGTCAGGCCAGCGCGGAGAGCAGCCGCTTCGACGCGATCCACGGCCAGACGCCAGCGCCACTTGACCGCGATCCAACTCGCCACGTACGTGCAGCGGTACCTGCCGAAGGCGGGCAGCCACTCGGCCGGGTCCTGATCGCTCTTCTGTCGATTCGTCGTCGCCGTCACCGCGATCAGCGACAGCGGGTAGTCGAGGTCGTTGGCGAAGGCCTCGCGCGTACCCGCGCTCCAGCGCCAGGCCCCGGACTGCCACGCCTCGCTGAGCGGCACGAAGTGATCGATGTCGAGCGCACCGGCATCGGTGATGAAGAGGTTGTCGTAGGCAGACCACCAGCGACCACCGGCGAGCCGGCAGCCGGCCAGCACCGTCGGCAGCACGCGCGCCTGGCGGAGCAGCACCTCGCGACGGGTATCACAGCCATCGCCGTCGGCATCGCTCCAATGGCGAAACAGGTCGCGGTCGTAGCCCGTCAGCTGCGATGCCCGTACGGTCAGTTGCGGCAACAGGGTGCTCGCCTGGATCGTCGACGCGGCAGCCGTCGGCGTCGACGCGAGACCGAGCACCGCCACGCCGACCAGCGCCACCGCCAGCACTACGGGCAGCGACAGCGCACGCGTGGACAGGGCGCGGGTCATGCCCACATGGAACCACGTCCGAGAGCGGACGTGGTGGGCGCGTGCATCAGACGGGCACCGAGGCCAGGAGCCGCGCTCCACCCTCGGCGCGACCGGTCAGCGACCACTCGCCGGCAAACGTTCCGACCCACGCGTCGATGATCGCGGTGCCGGTCCCAGGACGCGTGGTTGCCGCCGGACCGACCCCGTCGTCATCGACCGTCACCGCGAGACGCCCGTCTGCGCACTCGACGACGACCGCGACGTGGGTGGCGCGCCCGTGCATCGCGGCGTTGAGGAGCGCCTGCTCGACGATGCGGTAGACCGCTGGGGCCCGCTCGCCCGTCTCGATGCCGTCGGCAACGCGGATCGAGACGTCGACCGAGCCCTCGTACGAGCGCGCGAGATCATCGAGCGCGGTGACGAGACCGACCGACTCGATCGGCGGCGCAATCCGGCGTCCGACCGAGCGAATACCGGATCCGCGCAGGCGCTCGAGATCCGCCACCACCGCGCGCAGCCCCGCGGCGTCGGCGCCGTCGACGTTCTCGGCGATCGCGCTGAGACGCAGGTTCGCGCGCAGCAGCACGCCCTGCACCTCATCGTGCAGGGCCGTCGCCACCTCGTGCCGCACGCGCTCATCAGCCTCCACGATCAGCGTGCGCTGACGGCCGAGCTGATCGACCTGCTCGACGAGCGTGCGTGTCTGCTCGCCGATCCGAAAGCGCGTGTACCCGACGCCATTCGAGATCGCGAACAGCAGGATCAGCACCGTCACGGCAGTCCAGATGAACGCGATCGTCAGGCTCTCGTACATGCCCTTGCCGGTCACCGCGTCGTCGTTGACCAGCCGGAGCGAGAGCAGGCCAGCGGTCGCCAGCAGCGTTCCCACCAGACAGGTCACGAGGTACCGCAGGCGCGAAGGCACGACCAGCTCGCCGCGGCGCCAACCGCCGATCAGGATCATCACGCCCACGACCAGCGCCATGATCACCACGCCCTCAATCGTCATCACGGCCGTGTAGCGCACGATGCCCAGCTTGTCCTCCGACGAGATCCCGGCCACGACGATGCCGCGGCCGATGAACCCGATCACGCCGAAGACGAAGATCGGCAGGGGCGCAATCGGCCATGGACCGATGATCAACCGCCAGCGGGAGAAGCCGAAGTCGTTGGCCACAGGCCGGAGCGTAGGCGATCTGCACCTGCAGGCTCGGCCAACTTGCGCCACACTTTCCCCCATGCCCGCAGGGAGCCAGATCTCCGTCCTGTACGTCGAGGACGACCCCATCCTGCGCTCGCTGTTCGCCGAGCTGATCGACGGCCGCGACGGGGTCACCATCGTGGGCACGGCCGCCGATGCCGACGGGGCGATCACCTTCGCCCGCTCGACCCGAGTTGACGTCGCGCTGCTCGATCTCGCGCTTGGGCCACGGTCGATCAACGGCGCGGAGCTCGGGCTCCGCTTGCGGCAGCTCACACCGGACATGGGCATCGTCCTGATCTCACAGCACCTGATGCCGAAGTTCCTGACGACACTGCCGGCGCAGGAGCGCCATGGCTGGGCCTACGTCCAGAAGCGCGGCGATCTGTCTCCGAACGAGCTGGTGCAGATCATCCGCGCCACTGCGGAAGGCAAGACGATCCTCGACCCGAGTACGCTCGACGGCCAGCGCGTCGATGGTGCAGCGCTCGACAAGCTGACGCCCCGGCAGCGTGACGTGCTGGCGCTGCTCGCCACCGGCCGCGATGCGCTCGGCATCGCCGACGAGCTGCACCTGGCGCACACCACGGTGCGCCGCGACATCTCGAACGCCTATCGCGTTCTGGTCCCCGACGTCGGGCCTGGCTACGACCCGCGGACGGCTGCTGTGCTGGAGTACCTCCGCGTCACGCGCCCGTACGACTTCAGCGACGAGGATTAGGCCGCCGCGAGATCGTCGCGGGCTGCACCGCCGCAGCACGGGTCGATGTTGATCTTGCAGGACGCGCACTGGCTGTGCCCGTGGACGTACACGGGCTGCTCCGTGCTCCCGCACATCGGACACGGCGCATGGCAACTCGGCGTGGGGTGCCGGTCGCTCGGTTCTGCCGCTGGCTGCTCCATGGCGCGGATGGTAGCGCCGGCCTCCGCTGCCTCCCTGGGAGCGGTCGTGCCCCGCACGGCACGTCGCACCACTCGCACCGGGATCGAGACCTATCATGCGAGACGTGACCTCCCCGCCCAGCTCGCCGCGATCGCGGTCTCGTGATCGACGTGGTCGCCGGCCGTGGGCACTGCTCCTGCTCGCACTCGCCGTCGCCGTCGTGATCCTGGGCGTGGGCGGCTGGTGGGCCTGGGGGCAACGCAATCCAGTGGAGATCTCGGGCAACCCGACCGAGGAGTTCGTCACGACGCCTGCCGCGACCACCGCCACCACCCCACCCGACGAGGCACAGAGCTGGCCGACCTACGGCTACGACAACGCCCGCACGCGCTGGAATCCCAATCTCCGCCACCGTCCGCCCTTCACGCACGAGTGGCGGTTCGGCGCGCGGGCACTGCTGGAGTTCCCGCCGGCGATCGCCGACGGGCTGCTCTACGTCGGGCAGATCCGCGGCAAGTTCTTCGCCGTCAACACCGAAAACGGCGTACCGGCCTGGCGCAAGGACATCGGCCACTGCTCCGCTGCCACGCCCGCCGTCGCCGACGGCATCGTCTACGCCTCGTTCCTCGCCGAGTACCCGTGCCCCAAGGGCGAGTTCGGCAGCGGTGGCTACGTCTTCGCCTGGGATGCCAAGACCGGCGAGCGCAAGTGGGTCGTCGAGCTGCCACCCGTCGAGTCGTCGCCGCTCGTCCAGGACGGCACCGTCTACGTCGGCGCCTGGGA
>JBILWG010000040.1:0-12923 GCA_044369995.1 Gaiellales bacterium
TTGGCCTCCAGCGTGCGCTCGGCCCGCAGGCCCTCGATCATCGCGGTGTCCTCGTAGACCCGCTCGAGCAGCTGCGCCGGCTCGAGCGTGGCGGAGGCGTCGGTGAGCCGCTGCAGGAGATCGCTGAAGCCCGCGACGGCCTTGCGGGCTGCGGCGCCCGGCAGCACGGAATCGGCATCGTCGAGCGCGGAGCGCAGCGTGATCCCGAGCGTTGCCGCGTGTTCAGCCAGGCGGGTGACGGTCGTGTCGCCGATGCCACGGCGCGGCACGTTGATGATGCGCCGCAGGGAGACGTCGTCGCTCGGGTTGGCGATGGCGCGCAGGTACGCCAGTGCGTCCTTCACCTCCTGCCGGTCGTAGAAGCCCGTGCCGCCGATGATCCGGTACGGCACGTCGGCCTGACGGAGCGCCTCCTCCATCGCGCGTGACTGCGCGTTCGTGCGGTAGAACACCGCCACGTCGCGCAAGGAGCCACCTTCGCCGATGACCCGCGAGATCTGGCCCACGACGAAGCGCGCCTCGCTGCGCTCGTCGGCGCACTCCACGACGCGCACCTTCTCTCCGGTGCCCAGCTCCGACCAGAGGTTCTTCTCCTGCCGGTCGGCGTTGTTGGCGATCACGTTGTTGGCTGCGTCGAGGATCGTCTGGGTCGATCGGTAGTTCTGCTCGAGGCGGATCGTGCGCGCGTTCGGGAAGTCCTTCTCGAAGTCCAGGATGTTGCGGATATCGGCGCCGCGCCACGAGTAGATCGACTGGTCGCTATCGCCGACGACCATGATGCTGTTGTGGGCTGCCGCGAGCGATCGGATCAACCGGTACTGGGCGTGGTTGGTGTCCTGATACTCGTCTACCAGGATGTGCTGGAAGGCACGTTGCCACTTGTCCCGCGACTCGGGAATCTGCTCCAGCAGGTGCGCCGTGTGGACGAGCAGGTCATCGAAGTCCATGGCACCGGCTTCGAGCAGGCGGGCCTGGTAGCGGAGGTAGACCTCGCCGACGAGCGTGTCGAAGTACCCGTCGTTCTCGTCGATGAACTGCTGGGGCGAGAGCAACTGGTTCTTGGCCGAGCTGATGCGGGCGTGGACGCCACGGGCGGGGTAGCGCTTCGCGTCCTTGCCGAGGTCGTCCTCGATGATCGAGCGTACGAGGCGTACCTGGTCCGACGAGTCGTAGATCGAGAACGAGGGGCGGAACCCGATGCGGGTCGCGTCGCTGCGCAGGATCCGGGCACAGGCGGCGTGGAACGTCATCACCCACATGCCGGTCGCGTAGCGCCCGAGCAGGCCATTGACACGCTCCGCCATTTCGCTCGCGGCCTTGTTCGTGAAGGTGATCGCGAGGATGGAGCTGGGTTGCGCGCCACGCTGCTCGACGAGATGCGCGACTCGGTGCGTCAGCACGCGCGTCTTGCCCGAACCAGCGCCGGCGACCACGAGCAGCGGGCCCGGTTCGGCCATGACGGCATCACGTTGGGCCGGATTCAGTCCTGCGAGCGGGTCATGCGCCATCCGATGCCAACGTAGCAGCCGATGTCCGTCGCGCCGACACGCTCACCGAGCGCGCAGGAGCAGCACGCGCGAGACGGTTGCGCCCGCGCGTGCACGTACGGAGTAGACACCCGCCTGCGGCAGGCGCACGGGCGTGCTGAAGCGACCGGTCTGCCCCACCGGCGTGCGAATCACGAGCACCCACCGGTCCCCCACTCGCGCCTCGATTCGCACCCGCGCTGCGGTCACGTGCTCGAGGGCTCCGGACAGGCGAATTCGACTGCCCACCCGCGTCCGGCGCGTCGACGTCACGAGACGAACCCGTGGTGCGGCCGTCGTCGCACGGTCCACGGCAGCCGTGGTCTGCTCGATCGCAGTGGGTGCGCTCTCGCCGGTGCCGATCACGCCCACCGGCGTCGGGTCGGGTGCGGGCGGAGTGGCCGGCGGGGGCACCGCCGGGAGCGAGAACGTCCAGGTGCGAACCGCACGGTTTCCGCTCCGATCGAGCACGGTGACGCGTGCGACGTGGTCGCCCTCGCCCCACGCCCGCGGGGGCAGGTAGGTGATCGCACCGCTGAGCGTGACGTCGGCAGCGCCGGTGACGTCCACGCCATCGACGGCCAGGCGCCAGGCGTCGCTCGCCAGGCCTGCGCCGGCGTCGGCGGCCGTGACGGTGAGTGGGGCGAACGGTGTCGTGATGCCAAGGGGCTGCACCTCGCCGATCGTCGGCGGTGTGCTGTCTGCCACCCCAAAGGTGGCTGCGCTCTCGGCGACGTTGCCAGCGCCGTCCGCCACCTCCCAGGCCACACGGTGGAGACCGTCCTGGAGCGGGGTCGGTGGAGTGACGATGGCCCCAAGCGGTCCGACGGTGACCGCAGCGGGCAGCCCGTCAACCGAGGCCGCCACCCGATCGACGCCGCTGGCCGCGTCTCCAAGCTGGAGTTCCAGGGCGGGTAGGCGTGCCTCGCTGTCGGCAGGCGGCCGGAACGTCACGGTTGGCGCAGTGTTGTCGATGCGTGCCAGTCCCAGCTGGGCCTCGCTGCGATTGCCGGCGGGGCCGGCATCGACGGCCGTCAAGCTGGTGCCGTAGGTGCCGTCGGCGAGGGACGTGGAGTCGACGCACACGCTGCCGCTCAGGGCCAGCGGTCGCGGCTGCAGCCGAGTGCCGGGGCCGGCACCGGAGGTGCCGATGGCAGCCCCGACGGCGAACTCGACGCGATCGACGCCGAGTCCTCGATCGTGCGCGGCGAAGGCTCCGCAGAGCGCGCCGCGCTGCCAGTCGCCGGTGGCGGGCTCGGCACCGACCCACCCCACGTGCGGTGCCGCAGTGTCCCGTACCGTCAGGAGCACCGACTCGACGGCCACCGAGTTCTCGCTTGCGTTGCGAATCGCGCGCGATCCGACGGCTGCCTCGGCCCGCAGCGCGACCGCCACCGCCGTACCGCCGCGGCCCGCGCTGAGCGTGGTGGTCGTCCCGCCGGGGGACCGCAGCCGTTGCCCGTCGATCCAGCGTCCCCCGATGCGGGTCTGGAGGACCGTGGCGATGCCAGGCTGACGCGTCCGGAAGCGCAGCCGCATCGCCGCACTCACGATCGTCGTGCCCTCCGGTGCCTGGAAGGCGAGGGAGCCCTGACGGCGCGCCGGCACTGCCAGCCCAGTCGGGATGCGGAGCCAGGCGCAGCCGCGGATGCAGCCAGCCACCCCCGGCGGGGTGTGCGCCACGATGCCGGTGGTGTCTGCCGACCCGGCGGAGTAGGTGATCTGGGCGTCGGCCGCGCGAGCGGGCGCCGCGGTGAGGAGGCCGCCGGCCACGAGCAGCAGGCTACCGAGGAGTCGAGCGGGGCGAGTGGTCATGGGGCGATCGTGATCGCGGGCGCCATCGCGAGCGTGATGGGCGCGGCACGCATCGTCAGACGGACGTGTCGGAGGTGCGCGGGCGGCACACGCTTCGCGCCGACGTGCGCGCGGGTACGCTCTTGCCGTGCGCGTACTGGCATGCCTTCCCGCCCTGCTCCTGGCGGCGATCATCTGGCGTCTCTCGGCGACGCCGGATCTGGCACTCGCATCCGGCTGGCTCGACACGGTGACGCGCAAGGTCGCCCACGTCGGCGCCTTCGGCGCACTGGCGATCGCCTGCGGGGTGGCGCTGCGCGCGCAGCGGCTCGCGGTGTCCGCGTGTCTGACCGTGGGCGCGCTGCTCGCCCTCGGTTACGCCGTTGTCGACGAGGTGCATCAGAGCACGGTGCCGACGCGCAACGGCACCGCCTCGGACGTGGCGATCGACGCGCTGGGGATCGGCATCGCGACTATCGTGCTGGCCATGGCCTTCAATCGCAGGGGACACGGATGAGCAAGCTGATCGTCGTCGATACCGCACTGGCCGACGTGGATGGTCTGATCGCCGCCGCCGCGGACTACCTCGCGCGCCGCCTCGGTGGGACACCGCCGCTCGATCCCGCTGCGTTGCCGACGGATGCGGCGGGTGCGCTTGCTGCCATCGATGCGTGGGCTGGCGCTGGAGCTGCGAATTGGCGGACCGAACTGACCCGCTTCTTCGAGGCGCACGCCCCAGTGCACTTGGTGCCGGACCCCGAGGTCAACGCGGTGCTGCGCAGGGCGGCCAAGGCGGGTCACCGCATGGCGGTGGCAAGCGCCCTCCCCGCCACGCCGCTGGATCTCGAGCTGCAGCAGCTCGGCTGCGCTCGGGCGTTCACGGCAGCCTGTGCAGGGGATGGGTCGCTGGATGATGCGATCAGCGCCGCCCAGGCCGCGCTCGGCGGCCACGACACCCCAGTCGTGCGCACGCGCGCGGAGGTGATGGCCGCCCTCGCGGTGTGATCAGCTGATCGAAAGGCCGATGATCGCGACCACGATCGTCACGAGGCCGACGTACTGGATCCCGCGCAGGCGCTCCTTGAGGACCATCACGCCGATCAGCGCAGCCACCGTTCCGTATTGGCCGGTCAGCACCGCAGCCTGTGCCACCCCATATGCCGATGCCTTCAGATAGAGCGTGAAGCCGGCGAGTTCGCCCAGCCCAGCCACGAAGGCGTACTTGATCGCCGTCCGGTCGAAGGTGAGTCGCCGGAGGCCGAGCAACGGGACCGTGATGACGAGCACGCCGACGAAGCGTGAGCAGCCGACCAGCCACGAGGCACCCAGGTCGTCCTGGACGGCGCCACCCGCCCACAGCTGGACGCCCCAGAGCACTGCGGCGCCGGCACCCAGCAGCGCAGCTGCGCGCTGGTTGGAGTACTGCTGCCCCGGTGTCGCGGCGCCCCCCATGGACGCCAAGATGGCACCGATGACCGCCAGCGCCAGCGCTCCGATGGCGAGGGGCGAGACGGGTTCGCCGGTGATGATGGAGATCAGCGCGGCCACCCCGCCGTACGTGGCGGAGACGGGCGCGACCACGCTGATGCTGCCGAAGCGCACGCCCGCGTAGACGCAGACCAGCCCGCCCAGCATGCAGGACGCGATCAGGAGCACCCAGAGCAGCGCGCCCGTGTCGACGCGGCCCGGCGCTCCACTCAGCAGCGCGAGGGGAACGGCGCCGATCATGCTGAGGAGCATCGCCCAGCCGATTGCCGGCGCCGCACCGATGCGGCGCGCCGCGAGGCTGCCGGTGACGCCGGCGACTCCCCAGACCACTGCCGACGTGACGCCGAGCGCGAGACCGATCATGCCGTGCCCGCCACCGACAGCACGACCACGCCCACCACCACGGCCGCGATCCCGCCGAGCTGGATGCGCGAGAGGCGCTCCTTCAGCACGAGCCACGAGATCAGGGTGGCGATCGTCGCGTACTGCGTGGCGACGACGGCGGCGATGCCGATGTTGGTCTGAGCGCCCCAGAGGAATCCGAGGAAGCCGCAGGACTCCAGCGCGCCTGCCAGCAGCCCGAAGAACATGGCGGGTCGGGCCGCGCTGAACTTGCCGCGGGCGAGCTGGGGCAGCGCCATCGTCAGGATTCCGAGCCAGCGGGCGCCCATCACGACCCACGGAGGTCCCACGCGGCTGGCGACATCCCCGGAGACGTACAGCGACGAGCCGAACACGGCCGCCGCGACCGAGGCGTTGACGGCGGCGCGGCGACTGTCCCGCACCGACTCGGCGGTATCCGCGCTGTGTCGCCCGAGCCCCACCGCCGCCACGCCCGCCGTCGCCAACGCGATTCCGAGGGCCGGCAGCAGTCCGAAGGGGGCACCGAGCAGGAAGCCGATGATCGCAGCGATCGCTCCCTCGGTGCTCGTGATGGCCACCACCACGCCGACCTTCCCCTGCGAGAGCGCCTTGTACGTGAACCGCAGGCCCACGACTGATCCGATGGCTCCGATGGCGACCAGGGCCCAGTCGACCCAATCCGTCCCCGGCTTGATGCCGTAGACGAGCGCGATGGGCGTGATCACGACGGCGCCGCCGATCCCGACCCAGCCGAGGGTCGACTCGGGCCCGATCTGCCGCGCCGCCCGGCCGGCGAAGATCGTGGAACCGCCCCACGCGGCGGCGGCGATCAGCCCACCGAGGACCGCGATCACGCGTGGTCACCCAGCACGATTCGCTCGAGCGCGATGCGCTCGGCGGGAATCGTGATGGGCGGGGCGCTCTCGGCGATGGCGTTGTCGGGATCCTTGAGGCCGTTGCCCGTCAGAACGCACACCACCTCAGCCCCCTCGGCCACGAGTCCGTCGCGACGCGCATTGGCCAACCCGGCGAGCGAAGCGGCGCTGGACGGCTCGCAGAAGACGCCCTCATCGCGCACGACGTGACCGAACCAGTCGAGGATCTCCCGGTCGCTCGCCGCGGCGAAGCCGCCGTTCGAGTCGCGCGCAGCCGCGCCGGCCTCTTCGCGGCGGACGGGCGCGCCGATGCGAATCGCGGTGGCGATCGTCTCCGGCTGATGAACATCCTCGCCCCGCACCATGGCGGCCGAACCCTCTGCCTGAGCGCCCAGCATGCGTGGCAGAGCCGAGATATCGCCGCGAGCGAGCGACTCGTTGAAGCCGCGCCAGTAGGCCGTGATGTTGCCGCCGTTGCCGACCGGCAGGCACATCCACTCCGGCTGGCGACCGAGGTCGTCGATGATCTCCCAGGCGGCGGACTTCTGGCCCTCCAGGCGGTAGGGGTTGAGGTTGTTGACGAGCGTGATGGGATGTTCCTCGCTCATCACCCGCACCATGCGGAGGGCATCGTCGAAGGATCCGTCGATCTGCACGACAGTCGCGCCCGCCACCTGCGCCTGCGCCAGCTTGCCGAGGGCGACCTTGCCACCGGGAATCACGACGACGCAGCGGATCCCGGCGCGGGCCGCGTAGGCGGCAGCCGACGCGGAGGTGTTGCCGGTGGACGCGCAGATCACCGCCTGGGCACCATCCTGCTTGGCCGCCGAGAGCGCGGTGGTCATGCCACGGTCCTTGAACGAACCGGTCGGGTTGAGCCCCTCGTACTTGAGGTACAGGTGCACGCCGAGGCGGTCACCGAGGCGCGGGGCGTGGATCAGCGGGGTGGAACCCTCGCCAATGCTGACGATGCTGGCATCGTCGAAGGCGGGTAGACGCTCGCGATAGCGCCGAATCAGGCCGAGGGTGCGGTTGCTCGCCGACATGCGCCACGAACCGTACCCGACCGCTACCCTGAGGCGTCATATGAGCAGCTCCCCCATCGGCATCGGTCTCCTCGGCTACGGCACGGTCGGCTCGGCCGTCGATCGGCTCCTCACGGCACGGCAGGCCGATGTCGAGCGCGTCGTTGGCGCCCCCGTGGAGGTGCGGCGTGCGCTCGTGCGGAACCTCGCGTCGCCACGCGATTCGGAGCCACGCGCCGGACTCCTGACCGACGACTTCGGGGTCATTCGCGACGATCCGTCGATCAGCGTGGTGGCGGAGGTGATGGGCGGCGTCTCCCCGACCCGCGAATGGATGCTGGAGCTCTTCGCGGCCGGCAAGAGCGTCGTCACCGCCAACAAGCAGCTCCTGGCGCGCCACGGGGCGGAGCTCTTCGCGGCCGCCGAGGCCAGCGGCGTGCAGCTGCGGTTCGAGGCGAGCGTCTGCGCCGCGATCCCGGTCGTCAAGGTGCTGCGCGAGTCGATGATCGCCAGCGAGGTCACCGCCGTGCTTGGCATCGTCAACGGCACGACCAACTTCATGCTGACGAAGATGGCTGCCGGCGCCGATTACGCAACCGTGCTCGCCGAGGCGCAACGCCTGGGGTACGCCGAGGCCGACCCGACCGAGGACGTGACGGGTGGCGATGCCGCGGCGAAGGTCGCGATTCTCGCCTCGATCGCCTTTCACACGCAGGTCACCATCGATGACGTGCCGCACGAGGGCATCGACACCCTCGACTCGATGGACGTCGCGTTTGCAGACGATCTGGGGTTCAGCGTCAAGCTGATCGGGCAGGCCCGTCGCGTGGATGCCGGTGTCGTCGTGGGCGTCGCTCCCACGCTCGTGCCGCATGCCCACCCGCTCAGCGGCGTCAACGGGTCGTTCAACGCCGTCATGCTGCGCGGCGATGCCATTCGCGAGGTGACGCTGGTCGGTCCCGGTGCGGGTGGGGATGAGACGGCGTCCGCCGTCATCGGCGATCTCATGGGCGTGCTGGGCACGTCCGGCACGGGGTTTCCGCGCACCGCGGGCGTGTTTCGCGACCTGCCGCTGGTGCCCGCAGCCGCGGTCGAGTCGGCGCTGTACATCCGCCTCGACGTCAAGGACGAGCCGGGCGTGCTGGCCAAGATCGCCGCGATCCTGGCCGAGCAGGCCGTCTCGATCGATTCCGTGGTGCAGCGGGCGGCTGAGGGACGCGCGCAGCTCGTCATCGTCACGCACCCTGCGCCCGAGGGTGCGGCGCGCCATGCGATCAGTTCGATCGAGGCCACCGGCGTGTGTGCCGGCAAGCCGGTCACGCTCCGCGTCCTCGCCAGCTGACACCGTCCGGCAGCGGTCGCCGTCGACGCTCTAGAATCGTGCGCATGAGCAACAGACTGCAGGGCAAGCGCGCACTCGTGACCGGGGGATCCTCGGGAATCGGCGCAGGGATCGTCGAGCGTTTCCGGGCACAGGGGGCCCAGGTGATCAACGTCGACCTGCACGAGGGCGACGTCACCGCGGATCTACGCGACGGCGGCCAGATCGCTGCGGCCGTGGCGACCACCGTGGAGCGGCTCGGCGGGCTGGACCTGCTGGTCCTCAACGCCGGTCGGCCGGCGGTGGGCACTCTGGCCGAGATCGATGACGCCACGTGGGACGACACCATCGCGATCAATCTCACCAGCGTGCACCGCTTCGTCCGGGCCGCCTGGCCGCAGCTGCAGGCCTCACGCGGCTCCATCCTCCTGACCGGCTCGGTGGTGGGTCTTGACGGCAGTGCGAATCAGGCAGCGTACTGCGCGTCGAAGGCGGGCGTCGTGATGCTCACGAAGTGCCTCGCCATCGATGGCGCGCCCCATGGCATCCGCGCCAACTGCGTCTGTCCGGGCTTCACGGAGACGCCGATGCTCGAGACGTTCCTCGCGGACCAGGATGATCCCGACGCCGTCCGCGCGTTCGCCACGGGTCTCCACCCGATCGGTCGCCTCGGAACCGCCCGCGACATCGCCGACGCCTTCGTCTACCTCGGCTCGGACGAGGCAGCCTGGGTGACCGGCGTGGCTCTGCCGGTCGACGGTGGGCTGCTCGCGGGCATCTGACCCCACCAACGCGAAGGGCCCCGCCGGCCGAAGCCGACGGGGCCCGCGTTCGCTGGTGCTAGCCGACGAGCGCGACGAGCGCCGGAATGATCAGGATGGCCACGATGTTGGCGATCTTGATCATCGGGTTGATGGCCGGGCCGGCAGTGTCCTTGTAGGGGTCGCCGACGGTGTCTCCCGTGACGGCCGCCTGGTGGGCGATGGAGCCCTTGCCGCCGTGTGCGCCATCCTCGATCAGCTTCTTGGCGTTGTCCCACGCACCGCCACCTGACGTCATCGAGATGGCGAGGAACAGGCCGGTCACGATCGTGCCGACGAGGAGTCCGCCCAGCATCTGCAGGGCGCTGTCGGTCCAGATGACCAGCAGGCCGATCAGGATCGGAATCACGATCGGAATCGCGGCCGGAACGAGCATCTCGCGGAGGGCCGTGCGCGTGACGATATCGACGCAGGTGCCGTATTCGGGGCGCTCGCTGTAGTCCATGATGCCCGGCTTCTCGCGGAACTGCCGACGCACCTCTTCGACGACGGCCTTACCGGCCTTGCCCACCGCGCTCATGCAGAACGAGGCGAAGACGAACGGCATCGCACCGCCGACGAGCAGCCCGACGATCACCCACGGATCGGCGAGGTCGAAGCGGAGGCTCTCGGCGATCGCGCCCTTGCCGGACTCGATCAGCTGGAGCTCCAGCTCGTCCTTGTACGAGGCGAACAGGATCACCGCGGCCAGTGCGGCCGAGCCGATCGCGTAGCCCTTCGTGACGGCCTTCGTGGTGTTGCCGACCGCGTCGAGCGGATCGGTCACCTTGTTGCGGACGTCCTCCGGGAGCCCCGCCATCTCGGCGATGCCGCCGGCGTTGTCGGTCACCGGACCGAACGCGTCGAGCGCGATGATGACGCCTGCCATCGAGAGCATGGCCACAACCGCGATCGCGATTCCCGCCAGACCGGCGAGCCAGTTCGCGATCAGGATGCCGCCGCCGATCACGACGACGGGCAGTGCGGTGGCCTGCATGGAATACCCGAGGCCCGAGATGATGTTGGTCGCATGACCGGTGGTCGAGGCCTCCGCCACGTCCTTGACCGGCTTCCACTTGGTGCCGGTGTAGTACTCCGTGATCGCCATCAGCAGCGCCGTCACGATCAGTCCGATCATCGCTGCCGCGAAGAGCTTGCCGGTGGTGGTGTTGCCGAGCTCGGCGGCGTTCGCGGTGATGTCGTCATCGAGACCGAAGACCGCCGGGATGAACAGGATGGCCGACAGGACGGCCGAGATCAGCACGCCGCGGTAGAGCGCGCCCATGACGGAGCCGCCTTCCTTGACGCGGACGAACAGCGTGCCCACGATGGAGGCCAGGCCGGACAGGCCGGCGAGGATCAGCGGCAGGCCGACGAGCGCCTCGTTGCCGTCGGTCAGCTGGCTGAGCAGGAGCATGGCCGCGACGATCGACACGGCATACGTCTCGAACAGGTCCGCGGCCATACCGGCGTCGTCGCCGACGTTGTCACCCACGTTGTCGGCGATCACGGCCGGGTTGCGCGGGTCGTCCTCGGGAATGCCCGCCTCGATCTTGCCGACGAGGTCGGCGCCGACGTCGGCACCCTTCGTGAAGATGCCGCCGCCAACGCGGGCGAAGACGGAGATCAGCGAGCCACCGAAGCCGAGGCCCACGAGGCCGTATAGCGCGGCGGACTGGTCCGTGCCCGTGGCGAGCAGGATGCCGTAGTAGCCGGCGACGCCGAGCAGACCGAGGCCCACGACGAGGATGCCGGTCACGGTGCCACCCTTGAAGGCCACGTCGAGCGCGGGCCCAAGGCCCTTCTTGGCTGCCTCGGCGGTGCGCACGTTCGCCCGCACGGCGACGTTCATGCCGATGAAGCCGGCTGCCGCCGAGAGGATCGCGCCGATCAGGAAGCCGACGGCGACGCGCCAGCCTCCCAGATCCGGGACGAACAGCAGGATCAGCGCGATCACGACCGCGACGATGCCGACCGTGCGGTACTGGCGGCTGAGGTAGGCGCTGGCGCCCTCTTGGATGGCCGATGCGATCTCGCGCATCTTGTCGTCGCCGTCGGGCTTGGACAGCACCCAACGGGTCAGAATCAGACCGTAGATGACGGTGATCGCACCACAGATGAGCGCGATCAGCACGGCGTGTTCGCCGAAGAACGTGGACATCGCTTCGGACCAGCTCCTTGAATCGTGTAACTGCCGCAGATGACAGCCCGCGGAGGGTATCAGCAGGAGCGCTGCGCATCCGTCGATCACCGGGAGACCGACGGCGGCACCGTCGGAGCGAGCGCGCTCGTTCAGCCGCCGCTCGGGGCCAGATACGCGGCGGTGCCGAGCATCTCCTCGAGCGAGACGGGCTCCAGGCCCTTGGCGCGCACGGCTCGGATCATCGCCGGGACGCTGGCCGCCGTGTTCGCGTTCGCATGCATGACCACGATCGACCCTGGACGGGACTTGTCGACGACGTGCCGGATCAACTCGGCGGGTGGCGGCGTCAGGTAGTCCGACGGGTCGACGTCCCAGAGGACGAGCCACGCGAAGCCGGCGGCACCGGCCGCCCGCAGCGTGGCGGCGTCGTGGAGGCCGTAGGGCGGACGGAAGAACGGCGCGGGCGATGCCTTGGCGGCCTTCCACCACGCGTCGACGTCGCCGGTGATCTGGCTGACCTGCTCGTCGTAGGACAGGGACGGCAGTTCGGGGTGCGACCACGTGTGCCCTCCGATGGTGTCGCCGGCGGCGACCGCGGCGCGATCCGCGCTGACGTTATCGCGGACGTTCACCCCGTTGCAGAAGAAGGTGGTCTGCGCACGCGCAGCCTTGAACGCGGCGACGATGCGCAGCATGTCGCGGTTGCTGCCACAGTCGTCGAACGTCAGCGCCACGACCTTGCCGGCATCGGGCAGCCGATAGATGATGCGGGTGGTGACGGGACGCGAAACGCGCAGGAGCCGCGTCGAGGACGTGCCCAGGTTCCCGGCCCCGTCCACCGCGGCCGCACGGAGGGTGAACACGCCCGGCAGCAGCAGCCGCTTGCGGAGGCGCAGGTTCCACGTTGCCGCGCCGCTGCGTCCGTCTGGCCCGACCGCGAGGTCGGTGCTGCCCAGGAGCGTGCCGCTCTGGGTGAGGACGTCGACGCGCAGTGCGCTGGCCCCCGACGGATCATCGGTGGACGCACGGAGTGCGACGGGGCCGCGCTTCGTCTGCGCCGGAGCTGGCGCGCCGAACGCGACGGCAGGCGGCGTGGAATCGACGATCACCGGCGTGACTGCTTCGCTGATGGCACCCTGCGCATCCATGAGCGTGACGCGCACGCCGTAGGTGCCGTCCGGGGCGCCTGCGCCGGGCCAGGTGTACACCACCGGCGTGCCTGCGGTGACGGGGACGCTGAGTCCAAGCGTCGCCACCACGGTGCCCGTGGTGCTCTCCACCACCGTGGTCGCCGTGCCGGCGACGGTCGGCGTCACCGTGATGGTTGCCTGATGCGCCCGGGCGGTAGCCGTCGGGTTGAACGCCGCCGGCTGCACGACGGCCGCCACAGCGCCGCTGGGGACAGGCACGATCGCCCGCGGCGCGAACGGCGTGCCCAGCAGGGCGGCGATGATGAGAGATGCGGCAACCATGCTGCGTCGTTCTCAGTCTGCCGCACGGATCCTGCCCCGCACCCGCAACGCGTCGCTCAGACGTCGCCGCCGGGCGTCCAGATCTTCGGCCGCGGCGGCTCCGTCTTGGGCGGCGC
>JBILWG010000041.1:0-12843 GCA_044369995.1 Gaiellales bacterium
GGCGTCCTGGATGAATTGCACGCAGCCGAACAGCATCGCCTCGAGCAGCACCGCGGCACGCGCGCCGACCTCGGCGGGTCCGACGGCCCAGCCGTGGCGAAAGCCCGTCATGGCGTACGACTTGGAGAGCGTGCCGAGTGCGATCGTGCGGTCCTCGTACCCCTCGAGGGCGAGGATGCTGGTGAACGCGCCGGTGTAGACGAACTCGTTGTAGACCTCGTCCGCCACGAGCCACATGTCGTGCTCGCGGCAGAGCTCGGCGATCGCCGTCAGCTCGTCGCGCGTGAGCACCGCGCCGGTCGGGTTGTGCGGGTTGGTGATCACCATCGCGCGGGTCCGCGGCGTGATGGCGGCGCGCAGCTCGTCGATCGACGGATGGAAGCCGTCCTCGGGCTTGAGCGCGATGTGGCCGACCTCGACGCCGGTCGCGCCGAGCACCTGCGTGTACGGCGCGTAGAACGGCTCGGGCACGATCAGCCCGTCGCCGGGGCCGACGATCGTCATCAGCATCCCGAACAGCGCGGTCTGCGCGCCGGGGAAGAAGTTGACCATGTCGGGCTCGATTGTGCGGCCAGCCTGCTTCGACGTGTAGCGGCAGATCGCCTCGATCACGTTGTCCTCGCCGCGCGCGTTCGAGTAGCGCGTGCGCCCGCGGGCGATCGAGGCCTCGATCTCCGCGAGGACGGCAGGCGGCGGCGGCGAGTCGGGCTCGCCGATCGAGAGGACGATCACGTCCTCGCCTGCGGCCTTGCGCCTGGCGGCGATGGTGTGGACCTTCCACGCCGGATCCGGCTCGTCGGAGAGGCGCAGCGAGAGGTCGGAGTAGTGGGGGAAGGCGGACACGGCGACACCATATCGGGCGGCGTCCGACCGGTGTCCACCTCGCGCGAGGTCAAATACCAGCGGGAGGGCTGCATAACCAACGTTTATCAGTAAACCTTTTGCAGGACATAAGGTAATCTTCTAGAAGTTCGACGACCGAACGCTCGCTGACCTCTGCCGGATTCCACGTGACCACTCCGAACCCACTGCCGTTTGCGCCTGGTGACGCCGAGCCGCTCGCCGCCGAGGCGATCATCAGCGCTGCCCTCGAGACCTTCCACCCGCGGATTGCGCTGGCGTGCTCCTTCCAGCAGGAAGAGGCCGTTCTGCTCGAGCTCGTGTTCGCCGCGCGACCCGACGCGCGGGTCTTCGCGCTCGATACGGGAGTGCTCTTCCCCGAGACGTACGCGACCTGGAAGGCCGTGGAGGAGCGTTACGGCATCGAGATCGAGGCCTTCCGTGGGCCCTCGCTCGCCGAGCAGGCAGCCGAGTACGGCGAGGCGCTGTGGGAGCGCGACCCGAACGCGTGCTGCGGCCTGCGCAAGGTCGAGCCGCTCGGCCGCGCGCTGGGCGAGCTCGATGCCTGGATCACCGGCATCCGTCGGGATCAGGCGCCGACCCGGGCGGCTACGCCGAAGGTCGAGTACGACGAGGGTCGCGGCATCTGGAAGTTCAGCCCGCTCGCGGACTGGACGGAGGACGACGTCTGGGCGTTCATCCGCGAGCGGGACCTGCCGGTCAACCCGTTGCACGCGCAGGGCTACGCCTCGATCGGCTGCACGCACTGCACCAAGCCGGGTGCTGGCCGTGAGGGGCGTTGGGCCAACTCCGAGAAGACCGAGTGCGGGCTGCATCCGGCGGGGGGGCCGCTCGCGTGAGCCACGAGCTGATGATGATCGCGTTCGGCCTCGGGGTCGGCTTGCTGGTCGGCGCCACGGGCGTCGGCGGTGGTTCCATCATGACGCCGCTCCTTGTCGTCGTGGCGGGCGTGCCACCCGTCAGCGCCATCGGCACCGACCTGTTCTACGCGGCCGTCACGAAGACCGTCGGCGGAGGCAGCCACTTCCGCAAGCAGACGGTGGATCTCCGTCTCTCGCTCCAGCTTGCCGTCGGCAGCGTGCCAGCCGCGCTCGTGGCCGTTTTCCTGCTGACGTTCGTCGAGCGTCGCGTGGGCTTCGCCATCGACACGCCGCTGATCATCGTGGTCGCGGTCGCCATCGCCATCTGCGGAGTGGCGATGTTCTGGCAGACGCTGTTTCCGCCGCCGCTGCGCCCCGAGCGCGCCCCGAAGCACCAGTGGATCGCCGCGATCGTATCCGGCGCGCTCGTGGGGTTCGTGCTGGGCCTGACCTCGGCCGGCAGCGGTGCGGTCCTGGCGCTGCTGCTGATCGCGGTGTTCCAGCTGGCACCGCATCGCGTGGTGGGCACGGACGTGTTCCATGCCGCGCTGCTGCTCTGGGCCGCGTCGATCGGCAACATCATCCTCGGCAACGTCGACTTCGCCCTCGCGGGGCTGCTGCTGGCCGGCTCCATTCCCGGCGTGCTGGTGGGGACGAAGATCTCGGTGCGCCTGCCCGCGTTGGCGCTGCGCTGCGCGCTGGCCGGCGTGCTCCTGGCTGCAGCCGGCTCGCTCGCGGTGAAGGCGGGCCTGCCCCTGCCACCGGCTGGCCTCGTCGTCTGGTTCGCCCTCGTCGCCGCCGGCGTCGTCCTGATGTACCGCCGTGTCCGTGAATCCCGATCGGAGCTGACCGCATGACCACACTCACCGAGTTGTCCACCCTCGACGTGCTCGAGGCGGAGGCTGTCCACGTCATCCGCGAGTGCGCCGCCGAGTGCGAGCGCCCCGTGCTGCTCTTCAGCGGTGGCAAGGATTCGATCGTGCTCGCCCACCTCGCCGTCAAGGCCTTCGCGCCCGCCGGCCTGCCGTTTCCGCTCATGCACGTCGACACGGGGCACAACTTCCCCGAGGTGATCGAGTATCGCGATCGCTTCGTCGCCGAGATCGATGAGCAGCTGATCGTGGCCTCCGTCCAGGACTCGATCGACAAGGGCCGCGTGCAGGACGAGGTCGGGCCACGCTCGAGCCGCAACCGCCTGCAGACGACGACGCTGCTCGACGCGATCGCCGAGCATCGCTTCGACGCCTGCTTCGGCGGTGCGCGCCGCGACGAGGAGCGCAGCCGCGCCAAGGAGCGGTTCTTCAGCCATCGAGACGCCTTCGGCCAGTGGGATCCCCGCAACCAGCGGCCGGAGCCGTGGACGATCTACAACACGAAGCTGCGGGCGGGCGAGCACTTCCGCGTGTTCCCACTGTCGAACTGGACCGAGATCGACATCTGGGCGTACATCGAGCAGGAGGGTCTGGCGCTGCCGTCGATCTACTTCGCGCACGAGCGCGAGGTGTTCGAGCGCGACGGCATGCTGCTGGCAGCGGTCGACGAGGTCGAGCGCTACCCGCACGAGACCGTCTTCACCGAGACGGTGCGCTTCCGCACCGTGGGGGACATGTCGTGTACCGGCTCGATCCTCTCGACCGCCTCGACCGTCGCCGAGGTGCTGCAGGAGACGCGCGACTCCGATGTGTCGGAGCGCGGCGCATCGCGTGCCGACGACAAGACGTCCGAGGCCGCCATGGAAGATCGCAAGCGAAACGGATACTTCTGATGCCCATCGAGACGCCCATGCTCCACGTCGTCGCCGTCGGGTCGGTCGACGACGGCAAATCGACCCTGATCGGCCGGCTGTTGCACGACACGGGGCACCTCACGAGCGACCAGATCGAGGCCGTCGCCGAGGCGAGCCGCAAGCGGGGCCGCAAGGGCATCGATCTCGCGTTGCTCACGGATGGCCTGCGCGCCGAGCGCGAGCAGGGCATCACGATCGACGTCGCCTATCGCTCGTTCGACGCCAACGGGCGGCGCATCCTCCTGGGTGATGCTCCGGGGCACGTGCAGTACACGCGCAACATGGTGACGGCCGCGGCCGGCGCCGACGCCGCGATCCTCCTGGTCGACGCGAAGAACGGCACGACGGCGCAGACGCGTCGGCACCTGGCGATCTGCGGCATGCTCGGCGTGCGCGATGTGATCGCCTGCGTCAACAAGATCGACCTCGTCGACTACGACGAGGCGCGCTTCCACGAGATCGCCGACGAGCTCATCGAGTCGGCGGCTGCGATCGACGGACCGCGCATCACGCCGATTCCGCTCTCTGCGCTCAACGGCGTCAACCTCACGGAGCGCTCGCCGGAGACCCCGTGGTACGACGGGCCGACGGTGCTCGACGTGCTGCACGACCTCGACCCGCCCGTGGCCGAAGCGGCGTTCCGCATGCCGGTGCAGTGGGTCGTGCGTCATGACGACGGCGAGCACGACATCCGCGGGCTCGCGGGTCGAATCGACAGCGGGGTCGTCACCGTGGGGGACGAGATCGTCGCGCTCCCCTCGGGCGCGACGAGCCGCATCGCCAGGATCGACGTCCTCGGTGACGAGCACGAGTCCGCCACCGCACCGCTCAGCGTCACGTTGCATCTGGAGACGGACATCGATGTGTCGCGCGGCGACGTGATCGCCCTCGCGGCAACGCCGCCCCAGGTCGCTTCGCGTCTGCGTGCCACGGTCGCGTGGCTCGATGAACAGCCGCTCACCGTGCCGGCTCGTCTCGAGGCTCGGCAGGGCGCGCGTACCGTGCCGGTGATCATCGAGGACCTGCACGAGCGACTCGAGCTCGAGACCATGCAGCACGTGCCTGCCGATTCCCTCGAGGCGAACGATCTCGGCATCGTCTCGCTTCTCGCGGCGCAGCCGCTCGTGCTCGAGCCCTATGGCGAGAATCGCGCGATGGGCAGCATGGTGCTGATCGACCCGGCGACGAACCGCACGGTCGCGGCTGTCATGGTCGATCAGGTGCTCGTCGACGCGTAGCGCTCGGCGCCGGACGTTGTCCGGCTTTCGAGGCGCGCCTCGGGTAAGGCGAAGACGGGGCTAAAGCCCCTTCTTCGCCTTGTGAGCACTGAGCTTCAGGAGCCCAAGCTGCGCGTGGGAAGCTCCGTGCTCGGCGCCGGACGTTGTCCGGCTTTCGAGGCGCGCCTCGGGTAAGGCGAAGACGGGCCTAAAGCCCCTTCTTCGCCTTATCGAGGCGGCGGCGGAGGTTGGGGTCGAGTTCGACCTTGCGCAGGCGGACGGCGTCGGGGGTGACCTCGACGCACTCGTCCTCGGCGATGAACTCGAGCGCCTGCTCCAGCGAGAGGTGGCGCGGCGGCGTCAGGCGCACGAGCTCCTCGGCGGAGGCGGCGCGCATGTTCGTCAGCTTCTTCTCGCGCGTCGGGTTGATCTCCATGTCATCGCTGCGGGCGTTGAGGCCGATGATCATGCCGTTGTAGACGTCGGTGCCGGGCTCGATGAACAGCTCGCCGCGCTCCTGCAGCGTCATCAGCGCATGCTCGGTGGCGACGCCCTGACGGTCGGCGATCAGCGAGCCGTTCTGGCGCGAGCGGATCTCGCCGTGCCACGGCTCGAAGCCCTCGAGGACGTGATGCAGCTGGCCCGTGCCACGGGTCTCGGTCAGGAACTCCGTGCGGAAGCCGATCAGGCCGCGCGCCGGGACGATCTCCTCGATGCGAACCCAGCCGGCGCCGTGGTTGAC
The DNA here is from genome assembly GCA_044369995.1 of Gaiellales bacterium. Lineage (GTDB taxonomy): Bacteria > Actinomycetota > Thermoleophilia > Gaiellales > F1-60-MAGs149 > F1-60-MAGs149. The sequence goes on from JBILWG010000041.1 coordinate 5,467, forward strand.
CATCTGCTCCATGCGGCCCTTGCGGATGCCGAGCATCTGGATGACGACGCCGGAGTACTCCTCGGGCACGTCGATCGCGAGGCGCTCCATCGGCTCGTGACGCTTGCCGTCGATCACGCGCGTGACGACCTGCGGCTTGCCGACGGTCAGCTCGAAGCCCTCGCGCCGCATGGTCTCGACGAGCACGGCCAGCTGCAGCTCGCCGCGGCCCTGCACCTCCCAGGCGTCGGGGCGGTCGGTGGACGAGACGCGCAGGGAGACGTTGCCGACGAGCTCCTGCTCGAGGCGCTGCTTCACCATCGTGGCGGTCAGCTTCTTGCCGCTCTTGCCGACGAGCGGCGAGGTGTTGATGCCGATCGTCATCGAGAGGCTCGGCTCGTCGACGGCGATCACCGGCAGCGGTCGCGCGTCCTCGACGGCGGCGATCGTCTCGCCGATCGTCACCTCGGGAATGCCGGCGATGGCGACGATGTCGCCCGGGCCGGCGTCATCGGCGGGCAGGCGCTCGAGCTCCTCCGTGATGTAGAGCTCGGTCAGCTTGACGTTCTCGATCGTGCCGTCGGCGCGGCACCACGCGACGGTCTCGCCCTTGCGCATCGTGCCGTGGTGGATGCGGCAGAGCGCGAGGCGGCCCATGTACGGCGACGCGTCGAGGTTGGTGACGAGTGCCTGCAGCGGGTGCGCCGGATCGTGCTCGGGCGCGGGTACGTGCTTGAGAATCGTGTCGAACAGCGGCTCGAGGTTCTCGTGCAGCTGGTCGGGGCCGTCGTTCGAGGCGTGGCCGGCGCGGGCGTTCGTGTAGACGATCGGGAAGTCGATCTGCTCCTCCGTGGCGTCGAGATCGAGGAAGAGGGCGTACGTCTCGTCGAGGACCTCGGCAATGCGGGCGTCGGGGCGGTCGACCTTGTTGATCACGAGAATCACCGGCAGGTGCGCCTCGAGCGCCTTGCGCAGCACGAAGCGCGTCTGCGGCAGCGGACCCTCGCTGGAGTCGACGAGCAGCACCACGGCGTCGACCATCGTCAGTCCGCGCTCCACCTCGCCACCGAAGTCGGCGTGGCCGGGCGTGTCGATGATGTTGATCTTCGTGTCGCCGTAGCGAACCGCGGTGTTCTTGGCGAGGATGGTGATGCCCTTCTCGCGCTCGAGATCGTTCGAGTCCATGACGCGCTCGGCGACGTCCTGGTTGGCGCGGAAGGCACCCGACTGCCACAGCATGGCGTCGACGAGCGTCGTCTTGCCGTGATCGACGTGCGCGACGATCGCGATGTTCCGGATCGAGTCGCGGCGTTCCACTGGAGATGGAGTCTACGTCCGGTCGGGCTTTGGCACCGCCGGTCCCGAGCCGGTTGCGCGGCGGGTTGCCACCCACCGCCTTTTCACCCATGTCATCCGTGGTCTACGGCAGGATGGGCGGATGCGCCGTCTCGCCCTGCTGCTCGGCATCCTCGCGTTGGTCGTGCCGGCGACGGCGCAGGCGGATCCGCGCGTCGTGGAGGATCCCTCGGCACAGCCGGACGTCGAGCAGGTCACGATCCGGCGGGAGATCGGCTCCGTCGTGCTGCTGCGCTCCTGGTACGCCTCGTGGAACGGGCGGCTGCGAACGCTCCTCATCGCGTATCCGCGAACCGCACCTGCGCAGGGCGTGCCGCTGCTGGTCACCAACCATCCGGCGGGCATGAGCATGATCTGCACCGACGAGGTCGGTCTGGCGGCGGCCCGCGCCGGGTACGCCCTCGCGTGTCTATCCGGACAGGGCGTGGTGACGCGCGCGTTCTCGTACGGCTCGGCCGGTCAGATCGCCGATCTCGCCCGCGCCCCGCAGCTCGTCGACGAGCGCATTCCGGACATTCGCCTGGACGCGTCGCGGCAGTACCTCGCCGGCTCGTCGATGGGCGGCACCGAGGCACTGCTGGTGGCCCTGCGATATCCGTCCGCGTACGACGGCGTCGCGTCGCTCGATCCGGTTACCGATCTCGCGCGTCGCCACCGGTCGCTGCCGCTCAATCGCCGCGTGCTCCTCGAGGCCGAGTGCGGCGGCACCCCGGCGGCGCGCCCCGACTGCTACGCGATCCGCAGCCCGATCGGTCTCGTGGCCAACGCCCAGGCGCTGCCGTCGAAGCTGATGGTCTGGTACTCCGATCGCGATCCCGTGTCGGGCGAGCCGCTGCAGGTACCGGCCTTCGTCGAGGCGCTGCGCGCGCGCAGCCTGCCCGGTGCGCTCGATGTGCGGGTGGGCGACTGGGGTCACGGGGCGTTGTGGGATCGCACGGGCTACCGCCGCGCCTGGCTGCAGGCGCTGGGGTTGCCGGCTGCGCGCGCTCGCTGACACCCGCGTCCGGTTGCGGACCCTTGACGCGAGCGGGCAGTGCCCCGACGCTTCGGGGAGTCCCCGGGGAGGAGCACGACGATGTGCGGTGATCTGAAGCTGGTGTTCGAGTCGATGCAGACGGTGGAGGGTCGGCAGGTCTCCAAGAGCCCGTGGGGCAAGGAGGACCAGATCGGTCGTCTCAACTGGATGAATCCGGCGGGTCAGGCCGAGCTGCTGGCGCGCCTCGACGGCTCGAAGGTCTTCGATCTCTCGGTCGACTACTTCAAGGGCATGCCCTCGTGGATCGCGGCCGGCGATCCGGTCTACGACATCTGGATGACGCACACGCCCGACGGCGCGATCATCGACGGCCTCGCCGGCGTCGACCCCAAGCTGCTCGAGACGTTCTCGTACGCGGGTGACGCGATCCAGATGTACACGCACTGCGGCACGCATCTCGACACGCTCAACCACTTCGGGTACGACGGCATGTTCTGGAACGGCTGGAACCAGAAGGACAATCTCGGCAGCCGCCACTGGCTCGTCGGCGGCGCCGAGCACTATCCGCCCATCATCGGCCGCTGCGTCGTGATCGACGTTGCCGGCATGCACGGCGTCGACTGCCTCGATCCCGTGCACGAGATCACCGCGCAGGAGCTGCAGGACACGCTCAAGCATCAGGGCTCGACGATCGAGCAGGGCGACATCGTCCTGATCCGCACCGGTCGGATGACGGTCTGGCCCGACGTGCAGGCATACATCACGGACCAGCCTGGCATCGGCATGGGTGCAGCGCGTTGGCTGTGCGAGGAGGCCGGCGCGATGCTGCTCGGCGCCGACAGCCTGAGCCTCGAGGTCGTGCCGAACCCGGATCCCGACACCTTCCTGCCGGTGCACTCGTACCTGTTTGCGACGGCCGGCTGCCCGCTGATGGAGGTGATCGACCTCGAGGAGGTCTGTCGCGAGAAGGTCTACGAGTTCGCCTTCATGGGCTTCCCGCTCAAGCTGACGGGTGCGACGGGCACGCCGATCCGTCCGGTCGCGATTCCGCTGCGCAGCTGAACCTACGCCTGGGCGTCGCGATGGGCGCGCCAGGCGAGCCACAGGGCGATCCCGAAGCCGGGCCACCAGATCAGATCGTTGGTGAGGATGATCAGCCCCGCCTCGAGCGGGACGCGATCCTGCAGCACCGCGCCGAGGAAGCCGATCGGCCCGAAGATCTTGCCGAGCAGGCCGACCAGCACGATCGGCCAGTGGCGGATCGGGTCGCGCGCTGCGATGGCGTAGCCGATGCCGTAAACGCCGACGATCATGCCGATGCACTGCCACAGCTCGGGGTAGTTCGGCTGGTCGAGGCCGGCCAGCTCGAAGGCGCTAGCGGGGAACAGCACAACCCAGGCGCCGAAGAGGATGTTGTAGACCGCGGCGACGGCGAGCGTCACCTTGGCGACAGCTAGAGCGGGCGAACGGGTCGGGGCGATGGTGGCCATGGCCTGCTCTTCGTGTTCGGCGCGCATGCAGACGATATACCGGTACCGGTATAATTACTGGATGACACCAGATGCGTTGATTCGCGATGCGCGGCTGGCCGCGGGGCTTTCGCAGGCTGAGCTCGCACATCGCGCCGGCACCTCGCAGCCGGCGATTGCGCGGTACGAGGCCGGCACGAGCTCTCCGTCGATCGTCACGCTCGATCGCGTCCTGCGCGCCGCGGGTCGGCGCCTCGTACTTGGGAGTGAGCCGGGGTCGGCGCCCGCCGATGCGTCGCTGCCGCGCATTCGTGCGCTTCAGGCGCAGCGCCGGGCGATCCGCACGCTCGTTCGTGCGCACGGGGGACGCAATCCGCGCGTCTTCGGGTCCGCCGCGCGCGGTGATGATCGGCCCGAAAGTGATATCGATTTCGTCGTGGACTTCGACTTTGACGATCGCGGGATCTTTCCGCTGTTCGACTTGCGCGATGCGCTCTCGGAGCTCCTCGGTGAGCGCGTCGATGTCGTGGCGTCTTCGTTCCTGAAGCCCGAGGTGGCCGAAGGCGTCGAGCGGGACGGGATTCGCATCTGAGCCCGCGTGATCCACGCCTGCGTCTCGCCGACATCGTCACGGCGATCGACGAGATCGCCGAGCTCCACCTCGATGATCCCCATGCCGACGTAGCTTTGCGGTACCACTTGATCGTGATCGGTGAAGCCGTGACCGGAATCGGCGAGGACATCCGCGGTGGGCATCCTGAGGTCCCGTGGGCTCGGATCGTAGGACTGCGTAACGAGCTCGTCCACGCCTACCATCGGGTCGACGATGAGGCGCTTCAGGTCCTGGTGCTTCCAGGATTGGCCGCGCTTCGTCGCGTCTGTGCGGAATTGCTGGCCGAGCTTTAGGTCTGTGCCAACAGCACGTCGGGCTCCTCGGCCGTCAGCGAGCGGGCGATGGCACGGCAGGCGTACTCGGCGTCGGAGTGCAGGTCGTTGTCGTCGGGCGTATCCCAGGATGACTGCTTGACGACGACGACATTGCGGGGCCGATCCACGTAGATCATCTGGCCGTGGATCCCGACGGCCATCACGCAGTCGGGGTCCACGCGCGGCTGGTACCAGCACGAGCGGTAGCAGCCGCCGGGCAGCCAGTCGGCGTAGTCGCCGATCGCCCAGTGCGACGGCTCGCCACCCGTCGTCAGGTCCTCGATGAAGTCGCTCGGCACGATGCCGGCACCGCCCTCGGCGACGATCATGCCGAGCCGCGCGATATCGCGGGGCGTGCCGCTGAGACCGCCCGCAGCGCGCGGCACGCCGAAGCGGTCGAGCGTGATGTCGCCGTCGGCCTCCGCGCCCATCGGCACCCACAGGTACTGCGAGACGGCGATCGCGTACGGGAGCCCGCTGGCAGCCTCGCAGACCCAGCCGAGCATGTCGGTGGTCGGCGACATGTAGCGGAAGCGCTGCCCGTGCTCGCCCTCCTTCTGCCGCGAGGCGAGGAACTCGTGCAGTCCCATGTGATCGGGCGGCGCCGGATACCAGCCGGCGGCGTTGCGGTACAGCACGATGTCGGGGCCGGGCGAGTAGTCCTCGACGAACGAGTACGACGCCTCCATGTCCAGCAGGTGGCGGACCGTGGCGTCGCCGAAGCCGCCGTCGGCGACCGCTGGGACGTACTGCACGACGGGTGCGTCGGGATCGATCCTGCCGGCGCCGACGAGCGCGCCGCAGAGGAGCGCGGTGATCGACTTCGTCACGCTGAACATCAGGTGCGGCTCGTCGTCGCGGATGCCGGCGGCGAGCCACTCCAGCACGACCTTCCCGTCCTTGACGACGACGAGCGCGTCGGTCTGGGTCGTGGCAAGGTACTCGCTCAGGACGCGTTCGCCAGCGGTGCTCTCGAAGCGCAGATCGAGCAGGTTGCCGACGGCCTCGAAGGGCAGCGCTCGCGGGTGATGCCCGTGGCGGATGCGCGCGGTGGGAATCAGCTCGCGCACATGGCGGAACGACCAGAAGGCGTGCGGCGGGCGCATCCAGTTGTCGAGCGTGGGGCGGTCCATGCCCGGAGTATGGTCGTTCGACGCGTGGGGTGCGACCCTATCCTGCGGGAGTGGCCGACGTCACCTCGATCCTGCCGGACTTCGCCAAGGACACGCCGGTCTGGCTGAGCCTCGTGGCGACGGCCGTCGGTGCGCTCGAGGGGGCGCTCCTGGCGCGGCAGCACGAGAAGCGCCTCGACATCGCGGGCGTGGTCGTCCTCGCCATCTCACTCGGTTTCGGCGGTGGCCTGATCCGCGACGTCCTGATCGGCAACACGCCGCCTGAGGTGCTGCGCCACTGGGAGTACATCGCCGTCGTCGGCCTGGCGGTGGTGGTGATCCTCGCGTTGGGTCGTCAGATCGCCCGGTTCGCGTACGCGCTGTTCCTCCTGGACGTGCTCACGATGGGGCTCTTCGCCGCGGTAGGCGCGCAGTATGCGGTGACGTTCCACCTGCCCGCGATCACGGCGGTGTTCGTCGGCTCGTTCGCGGCTGTCGGTGGCGGGCTGGCGGCGGCGCTGCTGCTCGGCGAGACGCCGCGGATCATGCGGCCGGGTCCACCGTACGCGATCGCGGCCGTTGGCGGCACCCTCGCCTTCGTGCTGCTCGACGGCGTCAACGGCGGGCTGGCCTCGACGGCGTGCATCGTCGTCGTCTTCGCGATTCGCATCATCGCCGAGCGCGCCGGTCTGCGGACCACGGCGATCAAGCCGCTCGACTGACGGCTAGTCGGAGCGCACGCCGCGGATCGAGCCGGGGCCGATCAGGTAGACGCGCTCCTCGTCGGCGACGAGCGGCGAGTACTTGCCCTCGCGATCGCTCCAGACGATCTCGTGGGTCGTGATGTCGATCGCGTAGATGCCGTCGGGCCCTGCCTTGGCCTCGCGGACGCCGTTCTGGCCGCATCGCGAGCAGGTCGAGAAGTACAGGAGACCATCCATCAGGACGGGGGCGCCGTGCACCGCGCCGGGCGCCTCGGTCGTCCACAGGCGATCGCCGGTGGCGGCATCGAAGGCGATGATGCTGCCGTCGTACGTGCCGATGTAGATGACCTGGCCGGCGGCGACCGCACCGGTGTACACGTAGGTCCCGGCCTGCTTCGCCCAGATCAGCTTGCCGGTCTGCGCGCCGTACGCGTACATCCAGCCGTCGGTATTGCCGATGAAGACGCGGCCGTAGGCGACGGTCGGCGTCGCGTAGAAGTACTCGCGGCCGCTGCCGAGACGCTCATTGCTCTGCGCCTTCCAACGGATCGCGCCGGTCGCCGCGTCGAGCGCGTAGAGGCTGCCGCCATTGGTTCCGATCACGATCGCGGGCGCCCCTCCGGCGGTCGCGGCGTCGATCCAGCTGGCCGACGACACGATCTGCGCGTCGGTCTCCGTGGTCCACTTGATGGCGCCCGTGGCGGCATCGAGGGCGTAGACCTTCTTATCCCAGGCGCCGACGTAGACGGTGCCGTCCTGGACGAGCGGCGACGACTCGACGGGTGGCAGCTCGACGACCCACTTGCGCTCGCCGGTCTTGGCATCCCAGGCGAAGACGTAGCCACCGCTGCCGA
>JBILWG010000007.1:0-32437 GCA_044369995.1 Gaiellales bacterium
CTGATTCGCGGGTAGCTCCTGGTGCGTCTGCGGATCGACGATCGCGACGTCCCAGCCGGGCATCGGCAGGCCGCTCGAGCCGGGGCGGATCTCCTCGAGGCCGAGCCCCCACGGGTTCGCGAACAGCGGCACGCCGGTCTCGGTCTGCCACATGTGGTCGATCACCGGCGCGCGATCGCCGAGCACGTCGTGCTGCAGCCACTCCCAGGCGGGCGGGTTGAGCGTCTCGCCGGCGCAGAACACGCGCGTCAGGGTGGAGAGGTCGTGGCCCTCGGCAGGTGCGGTGCCGTGCTGCATCAGCATGCGCACGGCCGTCGGCGCGGTGAAGAGCCCCGTCACCCGCTCCTGCGCGATCAGCCGGTAGAGGGTGTCCGGCCCGGGGAAGTCGAGCGATCCCTCGAAGGCGATCGTCGCGGCACCGGCCAGCAGCGGCCCGTAGACGATGTACGAGTGGCCGACGATCCAGCCGATGTCCGACGTCGACCACCAGATATCGTCGCGCTCGAGGCCGTAGACCCAGCGGCCCATCGCGTCGAGGCCCGCCATGTAGCCGCCGTGCACGTGCACGACGAGCTTCGGCGTGGCGGTGGTGCCGCTGGTGGCGAGGATGAAGACCGGATCGGTGGCCTCGACCTCGGCGTAGGCGCCGCTCGTGCCCTCGCCGGCCGTCAGGAAGTCGTCCCAGTCGAGCTCGCCGTCCCCGACCGCGGCCGCGTCGGGCTCCCGGCGCTGCACGACCACGTGCTCGACGTCGTGGTCGCCGCCGGCGAGCGCGGCATCGACGATGTGCTTGAGCGGCACGACCTTGCCGCGGCGGCGAGTCGAGTCGGCGACGAACACGGCCTTGGAGCCCGATAGTCGGATGCGCTGGCCGAGCGCACCCTCGCCGAAGCCGGCGAAGACGACGCTGTGGATGGCGCCGATCCGGGCGCACGCGAGCATCAGCGTGATCGCCTCGACGCTGACGGGCATGGAGATCGTGATGCGGTCACCGCGGTCGATGCCGAGCGCGCGCAGCGCGGCGGCGACACGCTCGACCTCGCGGAGGAGCTCGCTGTAGGACAGCCGTCGCTCGGCGCCGTCTTCGCGCAGCCAGATCAGCGCCGGCCGGTCGCCGTGGCCGCTGTCGACGTGGCGATCCAGGCACGCGATCGTGATGTTCGTCGTCGCGCCGGCAAACCAGGTGAACGTCGGCGGCGTCCAGTCGAGCACGCTCGCCCACGGCGACAGCCACGGCAGGCCGTCAGCCTCGCGCGCCCAGAAGGCATCGGGATCCGTCTGCGCCTCCCGCTGAAGTCGCTGCAGTTCGCTCTCGTGCATGGCGCGACTCTACCCGCCGCTCCCCAGCTTTGCAGAGGGGTCTGGCCCCTTTGCTTAAGCAAAGGGGCCAGACCCCTCTGCAAAGCTCAGGTGCGCCAGACGAGCTGCACGGCGGCGATCACCTCACCACCCGATTCGGCCTCGACCGGGGCGATCGCTCGCAGCATGGCGGAACCGGGCACGCCGAAGATATCGGCCGTGGCCGCGTCGTCGCGGAGGACCTCCACGCTCGGCTGGACCCGGCGCGTCTCCGGGCCGAGCCCGAGCGCGCCAGAGCGAGACGACTCGACGGCATAGAAGCAGGCCAGCACCAGGGCGATCAGGAACGGGTTGTCCTCGTCGTCGGCGTAGGCGATGCGCTCGCGCGTGCGCACGGTCGCGTCGACGAGAAACGGCAGCAACTCGGGAGCGAGCTGGCCCGAGCGGTGCTTCGGCTTGGCCTTCGAGTTCGCAGCGCGCTCGAAGACGACGGCAACCGGCGCGCCGGCCAGAGCGAACGACTCGCGCTCGCGGAACGGTCCGATCGCCCACGCCAACTCGCCGGCCATCCGCGCAGTGGCGTCGGCGAGCTCGTCGGCGAGTCGCGCAGCCTCCTCCTCCGAGACCTCGGCAGGCTCGACGGCCGGGTCCGCGGCCACCCCGTCCGAAACCTCGGCGACCTCGAAGACCGGGTGCTGCTGCACTGCGATCGCGTGGTCGTGGTCGCAATCCGGCCCGTGGACGTGGTCGTGGTCGTGACCGCACTCCGGCCCGTGCACGTGGGCAGGCTCGTGGTCGTGATTGCAGTCGGGGCCGTGTTCGTGGTCGTGCGCCATGGCGGGAAGCCTACGAGTCCTCGGGGGTCATGTGATCCCCTTCGCAGTCCGGACGCGTTCGGCGTGCGCTGCGGCATACGGCGATGCGATCTAGCGTTAGGACTACTGATGAGTGGACGCGGCAGACACGGAACGTTCGATGTGGGCGACAAGCCCACGCGCCCGGAGGATCCCGAGGTCCGGCGCGCGAACCTGCATCGCGTCTTCCGCCTGTTCGGTCCCGAGCGCAGTCGGCTGAGTCTCGTCCTCGCGCTGATCGTCTTCTCGAGCGCGCTCGGCATGGTGCCCGCGTTCCTGCTCCGCGACATCATCGACCAGGCGATTCCCGAGGCGAACACGACGCTGCTGGCCTGGCTCGCGGGTGGCATGATCGTGATTGCGATCATCGTCGGCATCCTCGGCGTGGCGCAGACGTACCTGTCGAATCGGGTTGGGCAGGAGGTCATGCACGACCTCCGCTCCGACGTGTACGAGCACCTGCAGCGGCAGTCGCTCGCGTTCTTCACCCGTACGCGCACCGGCGAGGTGCAATCGCGGATCGCCAACGATATCGGCGGCGTCGACGACGTCGTCACCTCGACGGCGACATCCGTGGTCTCCAACGTCACGACGGTGCTCGCTGCCGTCGTCGCGATGTTCCTGCTGGACTGGCGCCTCGCGATCTTCTCGCTGATCCTCGTGCCGTTCTTCGTGCTCCTCACGCGCCGCGTCGGCGTCGAGCGCCGCAAGCTGGCTACGGAGCGGCAGAAGACCCTCGCCGACATCTCCTCGTTGGTGCAGGAATCGCTGTCGGTCAGCGGCGTGCTGCTGGGGAAGACGATGGGTCGCGGTCCGGAGCTGGCGGAGCGCTTCCGGACGGAGTCGCGCGAGCTGGCCGAGCTCGAGGTGCGCCAGCGGATGGCAGGTCGCTGGGTGATGGCGTCAATCAGTGCGTCGTTCGCCATCCTGCCGGCCCTCGTCTACTGGGCGGGCGGCTGGTCGATCGCCAACGGCTGGGGCGCGGTCTCGATCGGTACGCTCGTCGCCTTCGCGACGATCCAGACGCGGATCTTCTTCCCCGTGGGTGCGCTGCTGAGCGTGAGCATCGACGTGCAGGCGTCGCTCGCGCTGTTCGATCGGATCTTCGAGTACCTCGATCTGAAGGTCGATATCGATGAGCACGAGGGCACGCGCTCGCTCGCGCGGGCGGACGTGCAGGGCGAGATCGCCTTCGACGACGTGTGGTTCCGGTACGAGCAGGGAGGCGCGTGGACGGTTGCGGGCGCGACGTTCCTCGCCGCGCCGGGGACGAGTACGGCGGTGGTCGGGGAGACGGGCTCGGGCAAGACCACGCTCGGCTATCTCGTGGCGCGGCTGTACGACGCAGAGCGTGGTGCCGTCCGCATTGACGGCGTCGACGTGAAGGATCTGTCGTTCGCATCGCTCGCCGATCTCGTCGGCGTCGTGAGCCAGGAGACGTATCTGTTCCATGCGACGGTGCGGGAGAACCTGCGCTTCGCCCGACCCGATGCCACGGATGCCCAGATCGAGGAGGCCTGCCGTGCCGCGCGCATTCACGAGCACATCACCGGGCTGTCGAACGGGTATGACACCGTCGTCGGCGAGCGCGGCTACCGCTTCTCCGGCGGCGAGAAGCAGCGCATCGCGATCGCCCGGACCGTGCTGCGGAATCCGCCGATTCTCGTGCTCGACGAGGCGACCAGCGCCCTCGACGTCGACACGGAGCGGCAGGTGCAGGAGGCGCTGGATGCCCTCGCGGAGGGTCGCACCACGATCACGATCGCCCATCGTCTCTCGACGGTGCGCGAGGCGGATCAGATCCTCGTGCTGGACGCCGGCGCGATCGTCGAGCGCGGGACGCATGCCGAACTGGTGGCGCAGGGGGGTCGTTACGCCGAACTCGTGGCGCGCGACTCGCTCGGCGCAACCGTCTGATCCCATTCCGAACCGGATCGTCCTAGCCGCGGATGACGCGCGCCGGCTCGGCGCCGAGCTGGGCGATCAGCTGCCGCCAGTCGGGGTCGTCGACCAGCACGACATCGGCCTTGTAGCCGACCGCGATCCGGCCGACCTCGTCGTCGAGGCCGAGGACGGCGGCGCCGCCGACGGTCGCGGCACTCAGGGCCTCGGCGCACGACAATCCCATCTGGGTGCAGGCCAGATGCATGGTGGTCGGGAGCGACAGGCACGGCGCGGAGCCGGGGTTGGCGTCGGTGGCGAGCGCCACGCGGCCCCCTGCATCGATCAGCTGGCGTAGCGGTGGCATCGGGCACTTGAGGGTGAGCGCTGCGACGGGCAGGCCCACGCCGATCACGTTGGAGGCGGCCAGCAGCTTGACGCCGTCGGCGGTGGTCGCCTCGAGGTGGTCGGCGCTGGCCGCACCCAGCTCGATCGCGAGCGGAATGGCGCCCATCTCGGAGAACTGATCGGCGTGCAGGCGCAGGCGCAGACCGTGGTCGCGCGCCGCCATCAGGAACCGGCGCGATTGCTCGACGTCGAAGACGCCGCGTTCGAGAAACACGTCGGCGGCGTCGGCGAGCGGCGCGCAGACCGGCAGGATCTCCTCGATCGCGTAGTCGACGTACGCGTCGGGCGAGGCCGCTTCGGGCGGGGTGGAGTGGAGTGCGAGGCAGGTCGTCGTGGTGCGCACGCCCGCCGCCTCACCGGCGGCGCGGGCGGTGGTGAGCATGCGCGCCTCGTCCTTGGCCGTCAGGCCGTAGCCCGACTTCACCTCGGCGGTCGTGGTGCCGAGCGCACGCATGCGCGCCAGCCGCTTGGTGGCTGCGGCGAGCAGCGCCTCATCGGTCGCCTCGCGCGTCAGCTTCACGCTGGCCTTGATGCCCCCGCCCTCGGCGGCGATGCGCTCGTAGTCGGCGCCCTGGGCGCGCAGGTCGAACTCGTGGATGCGGTTGCCGCCGTAGACGATGTGCGTGTGGCAGTCGACGAGGCCGGGCACGGCGCTCATGCCGCGCGCGTCGATCACCTCGGCGTCGTCGGCGAGCTGGACGGTGCGGAGGACCTCCTCGCGTGGTCCCACGGCCTCGATGTGGCCACTGCGGATGGCGATCGCGGCATCGTGCTGGACGCCGAAATCCCCATCGGCGTCGACCGAGGCGAGCGTGGCGAGGTTGTCGATCAGGAGGTCGGCGGGCTGCATGGCATGAGTCTACGTGCGGACTGCGCTCGACTCCGTGCGCCGGGCGCGCGGGTCCGCGCGGAATTCTGACCAGTCCCTGACTAGAATTGGCGCTATGGATGTCAGCGTGTACGAGGCGAAGACGCATCTCTCCCGCCTGATCGGCGATGTCGAGGCCGGGCTCGAGGTCACGATCACCCGTCACGGCAAGCCGGTCGCCCGGCTGGTCCCGGTGGGCGATGGCGTGGATGAGCGCGCCGCCGCGGTCGCCCGCCTGCGCGCCATCAAGCGCGAGGCGGGTGTCAAGGCGTCGCCGGAGGAGATTCGCTCCTGGATCGACGACGGGAAGAGGCTGTAGTGCCGTTCGTGCTCGATGCCTCTGCCGCGCTGGAGGCTGCGTTCGATGACGAATCTGGCGCCGTCGGCACTGCGGTCGTGGATCGTCTCGCCGGTGACGTGGCGTACGTGCCGTCGGTCTGGTTCAGCGAGGTGGTCCACGCCGTGCTGCAGGCGGTGCGTCGGGGCCGCGTCTCGCTCGATCACGCCCACGCCACCCTCGCTGCGATCGTCGACTGCCCGATCACCGCGGTGCCCGATCATCGCGAGACGAGGGCGCTCCTCGATGTCGCGCACCAGACCGGACTCTCCGCCTACGACGCGTCGTATCTGCTGCTCGCCGTCGACATGGGTCTCGAGCTCGCGACGTGCGATCAGCAGCTGCGGGTCGCGGCCGAGCGCGCCGGCGTGACGTGCATCTAGGTGTGCTGTCTCTGCGCCTGTGCGACGCAGTCCGTTGTCGATCGGGTGTGGATGCTCCAAAGGGGTCAGATCCTTTTGGAACGTGACGCACGTGCTCGGCAGTCCGACAGCGCCTCGCCTGCTCCAAAAGGGTCTGACCCCTTTAGAGCATCCACACCCGATCACCCGCGCGACGTACGCCGCCGTGAGCACCTCGTTCCCGCCCGAACGGCCGTACAGGCGCCGCCGCAGAGCATCCAGGTGGTGAAGCCGCGGGCGGGAGGCCTCCTCGGGCGACGAATCACTGCTATAACTCGAAGCAATAAGTGAAACAAGTGAACCTCATACGTGTAGTGTGAGGCGCTCGACCCCCAAGGAGACCCCCGACATGGGCATTCGCATCAACGACACCGCGCCGAACTTCACCGCGCAGACCACCGAGGGCGAGATCGACTTCCACGATTGGATCGGTGATTCGTGGGCCGTCCTCTTCTCGCACCCCAAGGACTTCACGCCGGTCTGCACGACCGAGCTGGGCTACATGGCCAGCATCAACGGCGAGTTCCAGAAGCGCGGCGTCAAGATCATCGGGCTGTCCGTCGACGCGGTGGACCGCCATGAGCAGTGGGCCGATGACATCGAGGAGACCCAGGGCACGCGTCCGAACTTCCCGATGATCGGCGACACGGACTACAACGTCTCGAAGCTGTACGACATGCTGCCCGCCGAGATCAGCGGCGACCCGCTCGAGCGCACGCCGGCCGACAACCAGACGGTGCGCAACGTGTTCGTGATCGGCCCGGACAAGAAGGTCAAGCTCGTCCTGGCCTACCCGATGACGACCGGCCGCAACTTCGACGAGGTCCTGCGCGTGATCGATTCGCTGCAGCTGACCGCGAAGCACAAGGTCGCGACGCCCGCCCAGTGGCAGCAGGGCGGCGACGTCATCATCGCGGGCTCGGTCAACAACGAGCAGGCCAAGGAGATCTGGCCCGAGGGCTGGAAGGAGCCCAAGCCGTATATCCGCATCGTGCCGCAGCCCAAGGGCTAGGCATGTGAACGCACAGGCGGGCGGCCGGTCGGGGGACTGCCGCCCGCCAAGTGCGCGACTCCTCATGTGCTACCGTGTAGCACATGGCTGATTCCATCGGCGTCCGCGAGCTCCGCCAGCACGCCAGCCGCTGGCTGGACCGCGTGCAGGGAGGCGAGTCCTTCACGATCACCGATCGCGGCAAGCCGATCGCGCGGCTCGTTCCGCTCGGCGAGGGTGCACCCGATTGGCAGCAGGAGTGGGTCGAGCATGGACGCATGGAGCCCGGCGACCGCTCGGCGCCCTTCAACTGGGGCGGGCTGCACACCTTCGCGCTGCCGAACGGCATCGCCTCATCGCAGCAGCTGCTCGACGAGATTCGCGGCGATCGCCTGTGATGCTCTATCTCGACACCTCCGCGTTCATCAAGCCCTTCACGCATGAACCGGAGGCGCATGCCGTGGCAGCGCTGCTTGAGGACCGCGAGGAGCAGCTGATCTCGTCGTTCCTGCTCGACGTCGAGGCCTCGCGCGTCGCGGGCCGCATTGGCGGTGCTGCACCGGCAGTCGTCGACCAGGCGCTCGGCCGGATCCGGCGGGTGCAGATCAGCTCGACGATCATCGCGAACGCCGCGCTGATCCTGCCGGGGTCGTCGCTGGGTGCGCTCGACGCGATCCATCTGGCGACGGCGCTCTCGATCCCGGATGACACGACGGTCGTCACCTACGACGTGCGATTGCGTGAGGCGTGCCAGCAGGTGGGGCTGGCGGTGCTCGCACCCGCCTGATCCGCGGCGCGCTGCGAAGATCCAGGTATGCCAAATCGCCTCGCCCACGAGACGTCCCCGTACCTCCTCCAGCACGCCGACAATCCGGTCGACTGGCAGCCGTGGGGCGAGGCCGCGTTCGCCGAGGCGGCCGAGCGCGACGTGCCGGTGCTCCTGAGCATCGGCTACGCGTCGTGCCACTGGTGCCACGTGATGGCGCACGAATCGTTCGAAGACGTCGAGACGGCGACGATGATGAATCGTCTCTTCGTCAACGTGAAGGTCGATCGCGAGGAGCGTCCCGACGTCGATGCGCTGTACATGGAGGCCGTCGTCGGACTCACCGGCCACGGCGGCTGGCCGATGACGATGTGGCTCACGCCCGACGGTCGCCCGTTCTACGGCGGCACGTACTTCCCGCCGCAGAGCCGTCCGGGCATGCCGAGCTTCCAGCAGGTGATGGATGCCGTCAGCCAGACCTATCGGGATCGTCGTGACGACGTGGAGGCGCAGGCGGAGCGCATCTCGACGGCGCTCAAGGCGACGAACGATCGGCACGCCAGCGAGGAGGCCGAGCACGACGACGCACCCGGCGGCGAGCTGGTCGACCGCGCGATCGGCAAGCTCGCCACGATGTTCGACCAGGTGCACGGCGGCTTTGGCGGCGCACCGAAATTCCCGCCGAGCCCGATCTTCCCCTTCCTCTTCGGCTGCGACGACCGCGGCCGTGGGCGCGACGGGCAGTACATGTCGCGCCTCACGCTCAACCGCATGGCCGACGGCGGCATCCACGACCAGGTCGGCGGCGGCTTCCACCGCTACGCCGTCGACGGCTATTGGCTCGTGCCGCACTTCGAGAAGATGCTCTACGACAACGCGCTGCTCGCCAGCGCGTACGCGCATGCCGCGCTGGCGGCGGAGAGCGATCGCTACGCCGATGTCGCCCGCTCCACGCTGCGGTACATGGATCGCGAGCTATCGCTGCCGGAGGGTGGCCTCGCCTCCGGGCAGGACGCCGATACGGATGGGGAGGAGGGCCTGACGTTCATCTGGACCCCAGGCCAGATCGACGAGGTCGTCACCGATCCCATCGCTGCCGCGCTCGTCAAGGACGTCTGGAACGTCACGCCTGATGGCAACTTCGAGCAGACGGGTGCGACCGTGCTGAGCATCGTCGCGCCGCTCGAGGAGGCGGCCGAGCGCGCGGGGCTCTCCGAGGAGGAGGCGGCCGAGCGCTTCGAGCGCGCGCGCCTGCAGCTGCACGCGGCGCGCGACCTGCGTCCGCAGCCCGGCCGCGATGACAAGGCGCTGGCCGCGTGGAACGGCTTCGCGATCGCGGCCTACGCCGACGCGGGACGCCTGCTCGGCGAGCCCGAGTTCGTCGTCACGGGTGAGCGCATCGCCGCCTTCGTGCACGAGCATCTCACGCGCGAGGACGGCCTGCTGCTGCGCTCCTGGCGTGGCACGCCGGGCACGGCCGCGGGCTTCAGCGAGGACTACGGCGCCGTCGCCGACGGCCTGCTGCGCCTGCACGCCGCCACGGGCGACCTCGACTATCTGCTCGAGGCCCGACGACTTACCGAGGAGGCGCTGCGGCTCTTCCACGACGCACCGCGTGGCGGGTTCTACCTCGCCTCGGCCGACGGCGAGCAGCTCGTGGCCCGCACCAAGAGCGTGGAGGATCAGCCATCGTCCAGCGGTTCGTCGCTGATCTCCTCGTGCCTGCTGCGGCTCGGCCGCATCTACGGCGACTACGCGTGGGAGGAGACCGCGCTGCACAGCGTCAACGCCGTGCGCGCGGTGATGGAGCGCCACCCCAATGTCTTCGGCACGCTGCTCGGCGTCGTCCAGCAGGCGACGACCACGCCGCGCGAGATCGCGATCGTCGGTGCACCCGCCGATCCCCGCGCCCTTGCGCTGCGCGCGGTCGTGGACCGCCGGTTCGCCCCGTGGGACATCGTCGTGATCGGCGACCCGGCCGATGCTCGCTGCGCCGACGTGCCGCTGCTCGCCGGCCGTGGTCTCGTCGATGGGGCGCCGGCGGCCTACGTGTGCGAGCGCATGACCTGCCGTACACCCCTCACGGATCCCGACGCGCTGCGCGCGGCACTCGCCTAGCTCTACGCGCTCCCCGTCACGTTGCGTCGCTCGCGCGGCACGTGCTACCGGGCATCGTCGTCGGCATGCCAACCATCCAGCGCGACGCCCTCCATGCCTTCGTCGATCGTCAGCTCCTGAAGATCGAGTCCACCCCGATCCCGCCCGAGCTGACCGGCCTCGGCGCCTCGGAACGGCTCCAGCCGGACGAGATCCAGGCGCTCTGGTTCGGCGCCGGCATCGCCAGCCAGATCGGCATGGTGCTGGCCATGGAGCCGGGGACCTTCGTCGAGCCGTGGCCGGTCGTCGAGGACGATCAGCCCGAGCCCGCGGTTCCGCCGGGTGCTCCCGCTGACTCCGAGCCCGACAGCGTGGAGGACCCGCCGGCGGCGGCCTAGGTGTTCTGCCTCTGCGCCTGTGCGATGCAGTCCGTTGTCGATCGGACGTGGATGTCCCAAAGGGGTCAGACCCCTTTGGGACATCCACACCCGATCACCCGCCTGACGCACGCCGACGCCGGAACGTCAATGCCCACCCGTGCCGTCGCACAGGCGCCTCGGCAGAACGCCTACGCCAACAGGTGGCGCAGCACGGCGATCGTCGTGTGCAGGCGGTTCTCCGCCTCGTCCCAGACGACCGACTGCGGTCCGTCGATCACGTCCGCGGCGACCTCTTCGCCGCGGTGGGCGGGCAGGCAGTGGAGGAAGATCGCGGTCGGTGCAGCCTGCGCCATCAGCGCGGTGTCGACCTGGTAGCCGGCAAAGGCCGCGAACTTCTCGTCGCGCTGCGCCTCCTCGCCCATGGAGACGAACACGTCGGTGACGACGACGTCGGCGCCGGCGACTGCTTCGACGGGATCGCGCAGCTCGGTCAGCGAGCCACCGTGCTCCGTGGCGATCAGCGCCGTGGCGGCCGTCACCTCGGGATCGGCGTCGTAGCCCTCCGGCGCGGCGATGCGCACGTGCATGCCGGCCAGCGCCGCGGCCTGTGCGAGCGAGTGGAAGACGTTGTTGCCGTCGCCGACCCACGCGATGGTCTTGCCCTGGAGCTCGCCGAGGTGCTCCTCGATGGTCATCAGGTCGGCGAGCGCCTGCAGCGGGTGATGCGCATCGGTGAGCGCGTTGACGACCGGGACCGTGCCGTGGGTGGCGAGCGCCTCGACGTCGGCTTGCGCGAACGTGCGGATCACGATCGCGTCGCACATGCGGGAGACCACGCGCGCGGTGTCCTCGATCGTCTCGCTGCGACCGAGCTGCAGCTCGTCGCCACGGGTGAAGATCGGATGGCCGCCCAGGCGCGTCACGGCGGTCTCCACGGAGAGGCGGGTGCGCGTCGACGGCTTGGTGAAGTGCAGCAGCACCGTGCGTCCGGTCAGCAGGCCGTGGACCGACGCAGGGTCGGCCTTGCAGGCCCGCGCGTCGGCGATCAGCGCGTGCAGCGTGGCGGCATCGAGGTCGCCGATCGTGAGCAGGTGGCGCGTCATGGGAGGCGGCAGGATAACCGCGCGCCCCGCTACTTGGGGTAGTACGAGGGGATGTCGCTCAGATCGGTGGTGGCGTCGACCTCGATGCGCCAGCCGTTCGGGTGCTTCGTGTCGGCGCGGATGCCGTCCTCGGCGAGCCCCGCATCGGCCAGCCACTCGTTGTTGCGCGTGGCGGGCGGCCAGGCGCCGCCGTGGCCCCAGTTGCCGACGCGGATGAGGAAGGGGCGCGACGGGTTGGCGGCGTGAATCGCGCGCGCCAGCGTCGGCATCTGCTCCTGCGGACTGATCTCGTCGTTGACCGACCAGTAGAGGATCAGCCGCTGGTTCGAGTTCGCGAGGTTCGCCGCGTACGTCAGCGGGCTGCGGTCGGCGAAGCAGGCAGGCGCGAGGTACGGCGTGCCCTGGCACTCCTGGTAGAGGGCGCGCTGGCGGATGGTGGGCAACTTCCAGAAGCGCTTGCCCATGTCGATCGGCGCGTCCATCGCGACGATCGTCTGGGCCAGCGTGGGGTACTTCACGCCGAACAGCAGCGCGTACTGGCCGCCCATCGAGCCGCCGGCCGCGATGCGGCGGCTGGGATCGATGCGCAGACCGGGCAGGCGGGCGCGCAGGAACTGGGTGAGCTTCGCGTTGTCGGCGAGGTTCTCGGGCGAGCCGTACGAGTAGCCGCGTGCGTAGCGTCCGGTGCCGTCGAGGCACGCCACGACGAAGCCGTAGACACCGGGTGCGTTGCCGAAGGTCTGGTTGCACACGGCGCGTCCGCCAGCGCCATGGAAGACCTGCACCAGCGGCAGGCGCTGTCGCTGCGGGTAGCGCGGGTACGACGCGACGAGACGCAGCGTGCGGCCATTCCAAGCCGTGTACCAGGTGGTCGCGGTGATCGTGTCCTTCCCCGCCAGCTTGAAGGTCGTGCGCTTCGGCGAGTCGGGGATCTGCGAGTTGTCTTCGAACGGCCCGGCGTAGACGTAGTCGGGGATCGACGCATCCAGCCCATCGCCGTCATCCTCGTCCAGCGCCTGCGCAGGCGCGACCAGCGCGAGCGGGAGCAGCAGGGCGGTGAGGGCGATGAGTCGGCGCATGGCGGAACGCGGGGGCGGTTGCCCCATCCTAGGTGCGGTTTCGCGGCGGTGACCGGGTTCCCCTGCCCCGCGGGTGCCGCGTTACCGACTGGCGCGGAAGCGCCGGAGGCGCAGCGAGTTGCCGAGGACGAAGAGGCTCGAGCAGGCCATCGCGAGACCCGACAGGATCGGGTTGAGGTAGCCGAGTGCCGCGAGGGGCAGCAGCACCACGTTGTAGGCGAATGCCCAGAAGAGGTTGCCGCGGATCGTGCGCATCGTCTGGCGGGCGAGGCGCACGGCGTCGGCCGCGCCCAGCAGATCGGGGCGCACGAGGGTGACGTCGGCGGCGGCGATCGCCGCGTCGGCGCCGGAGCCCATCGCGATGCCCAGATCGGCACGCGCCAGGGCGGGGGCGTCGTTGAGGCCGTCGCCGACGACGGCCACGGCGAGACCCTCCCCCTGCAGGCGGGCGACCTCGTCGGCCTTGTCTTGGGGCAGGACGTCGCTGATCACGCGGGTGATGCCCACCTGCGCCGCGACGACGTTGGCCGCTGCCGCGCTATCGCCGGTCAGGAGGATCGGCTCCAGGCCGAGGGCACGGAGGTCCTTGACGGCCTGCGCGCTCGTCGGGCGCAGCTGATCGCTGGTCGCGAGGATCGCGCGGATCCGGCCATCCCACGCGACCGCGGCGAGGGCGCGACCCTGCTGCGCCTCGGCGGCGGCGGCGGCGATCAGCTCGGGCGGGAGCAGCAGACCCTCCGCACTGAGGCGGTCCGGGCGGCCCACGATGACGCGCACGCCCTCGACGACGGCTTCGGCGCCGACGCCGGGCCGCGCAGCGAAGTCGTGCGCGAGCGGGGGAGCGTCGACAGCTTCGGCGATGGCGCGCCCGACGGGATGCTCGGAGCCGACCTCGACGGCAGCTGCCAGCGCCAGCACGCGTTCGGGATCTTCGCCGGGCAGCACGTGCACGGCGGCGAGCGCCATGCGGCCCTCGGTGACGGTACCGGTCTTGTCGAGCACGATCGCGGATACCTTCTCGGCGCGCTCCAGCGACGGCGCGCCGCGCAGCAGGATGCCGAGCTGCGCGCCGCGTCCCGTGGCGACGAGCAGGGCGGCGGGCACGGCGAGGCCGAGGGCGCAGGGGCAGGCGACGACGAGCAGGGCGACGGCGGGTGCGAGCGCCACGGCGATCGACGCCCCCGTCAGCAGCCAGCCGACGAACGTGACGACGGCGAGCACGAGCACGATCGGGACGAACACGCCGGCGATGCGATCGGCCAGGCGCTGCGCACCGGCCTTCTCCGTCTGCGCCTGCTCGACGAGGCGCGTGATGCGCGCGGCCGTCGAGTCTGCGCCGATGCGCTCGGTGCGCACGGTGAGGGCGCCGGTCGTGTTGAGCGCTCCACCCGCGACCTCGTCGCCGGGGTCGACGTCGACGGGGACGCTCTCGCCGGTCAGCAGGGAGCGGTCGATCGATGACGTGCCGCGGAGCACCACGCCGTCGACGGGTACGCGCTCGCCGGGGCGCACGAGGATCTCGTCGCCGACCACCAGGGAGGCGACGGGCACCACGATCTGATCGTCCTCGCGGACGAGGGTGGCGTTGGGCGAGCTCAGCTCGGCGAGGGCGCGGACGGCATCGCCGGCCCGGCGCCGAGCGCGCAGCTCGAGCACGCGGCCGGCCAGCAGCAGTGCCGTCACGACCGCGGCGACCTCGAAGGTGAGCGCGCCCGTCGAGCCGCGCGCGGTCAACGACAGGTGCATCGGCATCGAGGCGGCGTCGGTGAAGAGCAGTGCCGCGACGCTGGAGACGTAGGCCGTCAGGACGCCGAGCGAGATCAGCGTGTCCATCGAGGCGCTGCGGTGCTTCAGGGCCAGGTAGGCAGAGCGGTGGAACGGCCACGCCGACCAGAGGGCAACCGGCGTGGTGAGGATGCCCGCGACCCAGCCCCAGCCGTGGAACTGGAGCGCGGGGATCATCGAGATTGCGAGCACGGGGATCGACAGGGCGACGGCGACGAGCATGCGGTTGACCAGCGGATCGCGTCCGTGGGTGCGCGGCGCCGCGTCGGCCAGGGACATGGCCGTGTAGCCGGCCTCGGCGATGGCGCGGACGAGCTGCGGTACGGTGGCGATGGCGGGGTCGAAGTCGACGGCGGCGCGTTCGGTGGCGAGGTTGACCGACGCCGCATCCACGCCGGGGACGCCGGCGAGCGCATGCTCCGCACGGCCGACGCACGACGCGCAGTGCAGGCCCTCGAGGGCCAGATCGACGTGCTCGGTGGGGGTGAGGGCGGGGGACATCGCTCTCGCAGTATACATACCCCCGGGGGGTACTGTAGGATGCGCGGCATGGATCACCCCGAAGCCACCGGCGGCTACGCCGCGACCAAGGACGAACTGCTCAAGCGCCTCGCGCGCGCCGAAGGCCAGGTGCGCGGCGTCGCGCGCATGGTCGAGGAGGATCGGTACTGCATGGATGTCCTCACCCAGATCTCCGCGGCCCGCGCCGCGCTCGATCGCGTGGCGCTCGGCGTGCTCGACGAGCACGTGCGCCACTGCGTGGTGGGCGGCCACGGGCCGGGCTCGGAGGAGGAGCGCATCGACGAGCTGATGGCCGCCGTCGGGCGCCTCGCGGGGCGACGCGCGTGAGCGACACGCCAGCCAGACGCACCGGCGTCGACTACGTCGAGGTGGGCGCTGCCCTGCTGGCGGCCGCGGCGGAGGGGGAAGCCGGGCTCGTGGCCACGATCGTCGCACCCGCCGCGCTCGTGCTGGGTTCGGCGCAGCCGGAGAGCGATGCGGCGACCACCATCGACGTCGTCCGGCGTGGCACCGGTGGCGGCGCCGTGCTGTGCGATGCCGGCACGCTGCTGATCGATCTCGCCGTCCCGGCTGGCCATGCCCTCGCCCCGGAGGACGTCACCGATGCCTACCGTCCCCTCGGTGAGGCGCTGCAGGTGACGCTCAGCGGCCTCGGCGTGGACTGCCGGACGGTGACCGTCGAGGAGGCGCGCGCCATGGACGATGCCCGGAAGGCGGCGGCCCGCCAGGCCTGCTGGGCGGGTCTCTCGCCGTACGAGCTCGTCCTCGCCGATGGCCGCAAGCTGGTCGGCCTGGCGCAGCGGCGCCGCCGGGGCGCCGTCCTGCACCAGATCGCGATTCCCGTTGCGACGCCGCCGGCAGCCGTCGCCGACCATCTCGTCGCCGGTGTCGCTCTCGAGCCCTTCCTCCGCTCGACGGCGATGCTCAGCGGCGCCGTCGGCTGCGGCTCGGCCACCCCGAGTGGCGTCTGGGATGCACTCCGCGCGCCCTTCACCGCCCTCATCGGCTGAGCCGCGGCACCGCCCCGTTCCGTACCCCGCCTTTGCAGAGGGGCCAGGCCCCTTTGCAAAGCAGCTCACCCGTCTGCGTCGTCTTTGCAGAGGGGCCAGGCCCCTTTGCAAAGGTGGGGCTCAGCGGCGGAAGGATTCCTTCGCGTCGGCGGCCTTCTGCCGCAGACGGGCGCGCGCAGCGTCGGTGGCCGGATCGGAGCCAGGCATGCCCTCGATGATCAGGTCGGCCTCGACCGGTGTGGCCGGCAGGGTGACGGGCTCCGCGGGCCGGGCGTCGAGTCCGCTGACCTTCTCGCGCAGCTCCTCGCGCAGCGCGGCGTTGGCGGCCTCGTCGACGGGCGCCTCGGGATCGCCGAAGGTGGCGTCGTCGGGAATGGCGTAATCACTCTCGAAGCCATCTGCAAACGCATCGTCCGCCTGCTCGCCGCCGCGGAGACGTCGCAGCGCACGCGGCGCAGCGGCCACGCCGGCCGCCACGAGCAGTGCCGCGCCCGTGGCGATTCCGCCGATCAGCTTCGCGTTTCGCATGGGCGCAGCGTAGCGCTCCGCGCATGGTCCGTCGCCCCGCTTCCAGACCGGTGCTATCTTCTCCCGCGCGGCTTTCCGCCGTGCGTCGCCGTGGCGATGCGTGACCCACACGAAGGACCTGTCTGCAAGTGACCGCCTACGAATTCATGCTGATCCTCGATCCCGAAGTGGATGAGGCGCGCCAGGAAGAGGTTGTCCACCGCGTGCGCGACATCATCCTCGGCGGTGGCGGCACGTGGGACGCCATCGATCCCTGGGGTCGTCGCAAGCTCACGTTCCCGATCAAGAAGCGCGAAGAGGGCGATTACTGGGTGATTCGCTTCACCGCTGATCCCGCCTCGCTCGCCGAGGCCGAGCGTGTCCTCTCGATCACCGACGAGGTTCTGCGTCACAAGGCCGTTCATCAGGCGCGTCCCGCGCGGAAGGCGGAGGCTGCGGCCGGATCCTGAGTCTGAACTGGCTGTTTCGTGCGCGAGTCCGTAGGCTCCGCGTAACGCGACACCGGTGATGATCGACTCCCGGATACCCGCCCGCAGAAAGGTCACCCCACCATGGCGAACATCAACCGAGTCATCCTCGTCGGCAACCTGACCCGCGACCCCGAGCTGCGCTCGACGGGCAGCGGCCTGTCGGTCTGCACGATCCGCATCGCCGTGAACAATCGCCGCAAGAAGGGCGATACGGGCGAGTGGGTCGAAGAGCCCAACTACTTCAACGTCACCACCTTCGGCGCGCAGGCGGATAACGTCGCGCGCTTCCTCGCCAAGGGCCGCCAGGTTGCCGTCGACGGCCGCCTGTCCTGGAGCGAGTACGAGGCCAAGGACGGCTCCGGCAAGCGCGAGCGCGTCGAGGTCATCGCCGACACGGTCCAGTTCATCGGCCCCCGCGAGGGCGGCTCCGGTGGCGGCGGCGGTGGCAGCGACTGGTCCGCCCCGGCAGCAGCGCCTGCGCCTGCCGCCGATATCCCTGACGCATGGTCCGGCGGCGCCGCCGCCCAAGACGACGACATTCCCTTCTGATCGACGAGGACGACTGATGGCACGCACTGGCAACCGCAAGGCGATTCTGCTCGACGACGTCGAGCACCTCGGGCACCGCGGCGACATCGTCGCCGTCTCCCGTGGCTACCTCCGCAACTATCTCGTGCCGCGCAAGCTGGCCGAGGAGGCGACGAATGCCCGTGTCGCCGAGGTCGAGAAGCTGGCCGCGACGCGCGCCGCACAGGAGGCGCGCACGGCCGAGCAGGCGCAGACGATCGCCTCGACGCTGACGAAGACGGTTCTGACGATCCCGATGCGTTCGGGTCCGGATGGTCGCCTCTACGGCTCCGTCACCGCCGCCGACCTGGCCGACGAGATCTGGCGCACCCGCAAGATCCGCGTCGACCGTCGCAAGATCCGCCTCGAGGAGCCGATCAAGGCCGTCGGTGCGTACCTGGTCGAGATCGACGTCTTCACCGATGTCCGCGCCGCCGTCAAGACCCAGGTCATCGCGGCCGAGGGCTTCGAGCTGGATGAGGCGCCCGTCGCCGAGGTCGAGGCCGCCGAGATCGCCGAGATCGCCGAGGACGTCGTCGACGACGCCGCGGCTGCGACGGACGAGTAGCGAGGCAGCGGGATGACGCCCGCGCCAGAGGGAGCGAATCTCCCGCCCCAGGATCTCGACGCCGAGGAGGCCGTGCTCGGCGCGATGATGATCAACGATCAGGCCGTGCTGACGGCGTCGGAGATCATCACGGATCCGGGCGAGTTCTACCGGGAGGCGCACGGCACGGTCTACCGCGCGATTCTCGCGCTGCTCGCCCGCAGCGAGCCGATCGATGCGGTGACGGTGTCGGACGAGCTGGAGCGCATGGGGGCGCTCGAGCAGGTTGGCGGCCGCGGCTTCATCTTCGGACTGTCGTCGAGCGTCACCGTTGCCGCGAACGTCAAGAGCCACGCGCAGATCGTCCGCGACCTCGCCCTGCTGCGCCGCGTGGCGGCGGCGGGCCTCGAGATCGCCGAGCTCGGCTACGGCCGTCAGGGCGACGTGCGCGAGATCCTCGATCGGGCCGAGTCCGCCATCTTCGATGTCGCCCAGTCGCGCACGACGAGCGACATCGTCCCGATCGGCGGTCTGCTCGGCGATGAGGTCGAGCGCATCTCCGCCGCGGCCGAGCACCGCGGGCTGACGGGCGCCTCGTCGGGCCTGCGCGATCTCGACAAGATCACCTCCGGCTTCCAGGCGTCGAACCTGATCATCCTCGCGGCGCGCCCGGCGATGGGCAAGACCTCGCTGGCGCTCGGCATCGCCCGCCATCTCGGCGTCAACGCCCGCGTCCCCGTCGTGGTCTTCAGTCTCGAGATGTCGCGCGGCGAGATCGCCCAGCGCTTCATCGCGACGGAGGCCCGTGTCGACTCCACGCGTATGCGCTCCGGCGACGTGCGCGAGGAGGACTGGATGCGCATCCAGGACGCCTGCAACCGCCTCTCGGAGGCGCCGATCTACGTCGACGACACGGCGGGCATCAACCTGATGGAGATCCGCTCGAAGGCGCGGCGCCTGAAGGCGAAGGAGCCGGACCTCGGGCTGGTGATGATTGACTACCTGCAGCTGATGAGCTCCGGCTCGAACGAGGAGAATCGCGTGCAGGAGATCAGCCAGATCTCGCGCCAGTTGAAAGTGCTCGCCCGCGATCTCGAGGTGCCCGTGATCGCGCTGTCGCAGCTCTCGCGCGGCGTGGAGTCGCGCACGGACAAGCGCCCGCTGCTGTCGGATCTTCGTGAGAGCGGAAGCATCGAGCAGGACGCCGACGTCGTGATGTTCATCTATCGCGACGACTACTACAACAAGGAGACGTCGGAGAAGCCGGGCACGGCCGAGCTGATCGTGGCCAAGCACCGCAATGGCGCGGTGGGCACGGTCGATCTCGCGTTCATGCCGCACTACACGACGTTCGCCGATCTGGCACGAGGAGAGGTCTAGATGAGCGGTGCGGTTGTGATCGGCGCCCAGTGGGGCGATGAGGGCAAGGGCAAGATCGTCGATCTCCTCGCGGAGCGCTTCGAGATCGTCGCGCGCTACCAGGGCGGCAACAATGCCGGCCATACGGTGGTGCATGGCGACGAGACGTTCAAGTTCCATCTGCTGCCGAGCGGCATCCTGGAGCCCGACAAGCTGTGCATCCTCGGCAACGGCGTCGTGATCGATCCCGAGGTGCTGGTCGGCGAGCTCGACGCGCTCGAGGCGCGCGGCCGCTCGACGGCGGGTCTGCGCATCTCGATGAACGCGCACGTGATCATGCCGTGGCACCGCCTGCTCGATTCGCAGAACGAGGTGAGCCTCGGGTCGCTGCAGATCGGCACGACGCGGCGCGGCATCGGCCCGGCGTACGCCGACAAGGCCTCGCGTGTCGGCATTCGCGTGCAGGACCTGTTCGACCTCGGCATCCTGCAGAAGAAGGTCGCGGCGGCGCTCGCCGTGCGCAACCGCGAGATCCTGCGCGGCCGCGATCAGGGCCCCCTCTATCCGAACAAGGTGGTGGAGGAGCTGGCGCCGTTCGCCGCGCGCCTCGAGCCGTACGCGGCCGATACCTCGCTGCTGATCGACGAGGCCTTCAAGGCCGGCAAGCGCGTGCTCTTCGAGGGCGCGCAGGGCACGCTGCTCGATCTCGACAACGGCACGTACCCGTTCGTCACGTCGTCGAACCCGATCGCCGGCGGCGCGTGCACGGGCACCGGCGTCGGTCCGACCAAGATCGACAGCGTGCTCGGCATCGCCAAGGCGTACCTCACACGCGTCGGCGCGGGTCCGTTCCCGAGCGAGGCCGATGCGGAGCGGGGTACGAAGATCCGCGACATCGGCGCCGAGTTCGGCACGACGACGGGGCGCGAGCGCCGCTGCGGTTGGCTCGACCTCGTCGGCCTGCGCTACGCGGTGCGCCTCAATGGCCTGACCGAGCTGGTCCTGACGAAGCTCGACGTCCTCTCCGAGTTCAACTCGATCCCCGTCTGCGTGGCGTACAAGCTGCCCGACGGCACGATCACGGAGGAGTTCCCGGCGCACCAGTCCGACTTCCACCACGCCGAGCCGGTGTGGGAGGATCGTCCGGGCTGGAACACCGACATCTCCGACGCGACCGAGTGGGACCAGCTGCCGCAGGCCGCGCGCGACTACGTGGACTGGGTGGCCGACCAGCTCGGCATCCCCGTCACGCTCGTCGGCGTCGGCGTTCGCCGCGACCAGGTCCTCGCGCCGCACGGCATGGAGGCCGTGGCGCGGAGCGCGCGTTGAGGGTCCTCGTCGTCGGTGCGGGCGGGCGCGAGCACGCGCTCGTGTCCGTGATCGCCGCGAGCCCGCTCTGCCTCGAGGTCCACGCCGCGCCGGGCAATCCCGGCATCGCGCTGGTCGGCAAGTGCCACCCGGTCAAGGTCGATGACATCGACGGCCAAGTGGCGCTCGCGCGCGAGCTGAAGGCCGACCTCGTCGTCGTGGGTCCCGAGGTGCCACTGGTGCTCGGTCTCGCCGATCGCCTGCGCAAGGAGGGCATCGCGGTCTTCGGGCCGAGCGCTGCTGCCGCGCAGGTCGAGGGCTCGAAGGCCTTCACGAAGGAGCTGCTGGAGGCCGCTGGCGTCGACACCGCCGAGGCGTACGCCGTCGCCACGCTCGACGAGGCGCGCGAGGCGATCGCGAAGCTCGGCGGCCGCTGCGTGGTGAAGGCCGACGGGCTGGCCGCCGGCAAGGGCGTCGTGGTGTGCGACGAGGCGGCCGAGGCAGAGCAGGCCGCCGACGAGCTGCTCGGCGGTTCGCTGGGTACGGCCGGCGCCACGCTGGTGATCGAGGAGCGCATGGAGGGTCCCGAGCTGTCGGTCCTCGCGTTGTGCGACGGCGAGGCGGCTGTGCCGCTGCCGAGCGCGCGCGACTACAAGCGCATCGGCGAGGGTGGCACCGGCCCCAACACGGGCGGCATGGGTGCGATCTCGCCAGCTCCCGGCGTCTCCGACGAGGATGCCCAGCGCATCGTCGACACGGTCCACAAGCCGATCCTGCGCGAGCTGCTCAACCGCGGCATCCGCTTCTCCGGCTGCCTGTACGCGGGCCTGATGCTCACCGCGACCGGCCCGCGCGTCCTGGAGTTCAACGTGCGCTTCGGCGACCCCGAGACCGAGGCCGTGCTGCCGCGGCTCGGCGAGGACCTGCTGCCGTTCCTCATGGCCTGCGCCAACGGCACGCTGCAGGACGGCACGCTGCGCACGATCCCGGGCGCGGCCGTGACGGTGATCCTCGCCTCGCGCGGCTATCCGGCGTCGTCCGAGTCGGGCACCCCGATCATGGGTGTGGCTGAGGCGGGCCGCCTGCGCGACACCGCGGTCTTCCATGCCGGCACCGCGCTCGAGGGCGGGCAGCTCGTCACTGCCGGAGGTCGCGTGCTCGCCGTCACCGCCCGTGGTGCTGATGGTGACGCTGCGAGGATCGCCGCCTACGACGCCGCGTCCAAGATCGCGTTCGACGGGATGCAGCTGCGTTCCGACATCGGCTCCGACTCCCAGGGCTGATCTCCGCGCTCGATGACGCCGCCGGGTTCCCCGGCGGTGCGTGGGTGAAGCGAGTCGTGTTGCCCGCATGTCCGTTGTTGCCGTCCCTGTCCATGGTTGAGCACAGGTCCGGCGTGTGCTGCTCTGCGTGGCCGGCGATCGCGCACCCTGAGGAGGCGATGGCGATGACCGAACCGCACAAGCCGATGCGGCGACTGAAGCAGTCGCGCACGACGCGGCGCGTGACGCTGAACGTCGATGAGGAGCTGCTGCGCGAGGCGGGGGAGTTCCTCGGCACGACGTCGATGACCGAGACGATCAACGGCGCGCTGGACGAGTACGTGAGCCTGCAGATGCGGCTGCGTGCCGCCAATCGCGAGCTGGCCCTCACGCCGGAGATGCTCGACGAGATCCGGAAGCCGCGCACGTTTTGGTCGCGATGGTGGACACGTCGGTCTGGGTGTGGTCGCAGCGGAGGTCCGAGCTTCGGGATGAGTTGCTCTTGCGGGCGGCCGCCGACGAGGTCGTGATCTGCCATCCCGTTCTCTTCGAGCTGCTGTATTCGGCGCAGAACGGCGCCGAATTCGAGGAGGGTCGAGGCGACTACGAGCAATACCCGTTCGTACCGGTCGATGACGTCGTCTGGGCGCGCGCGCTCGACGTGAACGAGCGGATGGCCCATCCAGGCGGCATGCACCACCGCCAGGTGCGCCAACCCGATCTCCTGATCGCCGCGGCGGCGGAGCTCGCCGGCATCCCGGTGCTCCACTACGACGCCGACTACGACCGCATCGGTGCGATCACTGGCCAGCCCATGCAGTGGCTGAGGCCGTGCGGCAGCCTGTAGCCGCCATCCGGCTCCCTGACTAGTCTGGTGGGAGTGATCTCCCGCTACACGCGACCTGGGATGGGCGCCGTCTGGACAGACGAGCGACGACTCGGCGCATGGCTGGAGGTCGAGCTTGCCGCGACCGACGCGCACGTGGCGCTCGGTGTGGTGCCGGCCGAGGATGCCGCCGCGATCCGCAAGGACGCTCGCGTTGATGTGGCCCGGGCCAAGGAGATCGAGGAGCGCACGCATCACGATGTGATCGCGTTCACCGAGACGATCGCCGAGCAGGTCGGGCCGCCCGCGCGCTGGTTCCACTACGGGCTCACCTCGAGCGATGTGGTCGATACCGGGCTTGCGCTGCAGCTGCGCGATGCCGGCGCGATTTTGCTGCAGGGTCTGGAGGAGGCGCGTGCCGCTGTCCTCGAGCGCGCGCTCGAGCACCGCGCCACGCCCTGCATGGGCCGCACCCACGGCGTACATGCCGAGCCGACCACGTTCGGGCTCAAGCTGCTCGGCTGGGTGTTCGAGCTCGACCGTGCGCACGCGCGTCTCGCGCAGGCCGTCGACGGCGTCTCCGTCGGCAAGCTGTCGGGCGCCGTCGGCGCCTACGGCAACATCGATCCGCAGGTCGAGGACCAGGTGCTCGCCGCGCTCGGCCTCGGCGTCGAGCCGGCCTCCACGCAGGTGGTGTGCCGCGATCGTCACGCCGCGTACCTCAGTGCCATCGCGATCGCGGGCGGCTCGCTCGACCGCTTCGCCACCGAGCTCCGGCACCTGCAGCGCAGCGAGGTGCGCGAGACGGAGGAGCCGTTCGGCAAGGGCCAGAAGGGCTCGTCGGCGATGCCGCACAAGAAGAATCCGATCACGTGCGAGCGCATCTCCGGCCTGGCCCGCGTGCTGCGCGGCAACGCCGTCGTCGGCATGGAGGACATGCCGCTCTGGCACGAGCGCGACATCTCGCACTCGTCGGCCGAGCGCGTCGTGCTCGCCGACTCGTCGATCCTGCTCGACTACATGCTCGCCAAGTTCACGTGGGTGATCGAGGGCCTCGTCGTGCGCACCGAGCGCATGCGCCAGAACCTCGACGCCTCGCAGGGCCTGCCGTTCTCCGGCCGTGTGCTGCTCGCGCTCGTCGAGGCGGGACTGTCCCGCGAGGACGCCTACGTCGTCGTCCAGCGCAACGCGCTGCAGGCGTGGGAGACGGGCGAGCACCTGCGCGACCTCGTGCTCGCCGATCCCGACGCCCAGCAGCTCGACGCGGCGGTGATCGACAAGGCGTTCTCGCTCGACGAGGTGCTCGCCAGCACCGAGATACCGTTCGGACGGCTCGGCGCATGAGCGCCAACCTCGAGAAGTACCTGATCGGGCGCGGCAAGGTCCGCGAGATCTACGACCTCGGCTCCGACGGGCTCCTGCTCGTGGCGAGCGACCGCATCAGCGCCTTCGACGTGATCATGCCCAACCCGATTCCCGACAAGGGACGCGTGCTGACGGGCATGACGCTGTTCTGGCTCGACCGCACCCGCGGCATCGTCCCGAACCACCTGCGCGGGGCCTGGCCGGGCGAGCTGCCCGACGAGGCCAGCGCACCCGAGTTGCGCGGCCGCGCGATGCTCTGCGAGAAGCTGACGATGTTGCCGATCGAGTGCGTCGTGCGCGGTTACCTCGCCGGCTCCGGGTGGAAGGACTACCGCGCGAGCGGTGGCGAGGTCTCCGGGCACCGTCTGCCCGACGGGATGGAGGAGGCGCAGCAGCTGCCGACGCCGATCTTCACGCCCGCCACCAAGGCCGAGATGGGCGACCACGATGAGAACATCACCGTCGACCAGGCGCGCAACCTGATCGGCGCCGAGGAGCTCGCCGCTGTCGAGGCCGCGTCGATCGCGCTCTACGAGCACGCCGCCGCGCACGCCCGGGAGCGCGGCATCATCCTCGCCGACACGAAGTTCGAGTTCGGCTACGACGCCGACGGCCGCCTCGTGCTCGGCGACGAGGTGATGACGCCCGACTCGTCGCGCTGGTGGCCCGTCGACGGCTACCGCACCGGCATCTCGCCGCCGTCGTACGACAAGCAGTACGTGCGCGACTACCTGGAGACGCTCGACTGGGACAAGACGGCGCCGGGCCCCGAGCTGCCCGACGACGTCGTGCGCGGCACGGCCAATCGCTATCGCGAGGCCTACGAGGCCCTGACCGATTCGAGCTTCGACGACTATCTCGACAAGATGGAGGTGGAGCGGTGAGAGTCACCGTCCTCGTGCGGCCCAAGCAGGGCATCCGCGATCCCCAGGGTGAGGCCATCGGCCGCTCCCTCAACGGCCTCGGCTACGGCGTCTCCGCCGTCAGCGCCGGCAAGATCTTCGACCTCGATGTCGACACCGACGATGCGGCCGAGGCCAAGCGCATCGGTGAGGAGGCCGCCGCCAAGGTGCTCTCCAACGACCTGATCGAGGGCTTCGAGGTGATCGTTGGCTAAGGTCGGCGTCATCACGTTCCTCGGCTCGCTCGACGATCGCGACGCGCTGCGCGCGGTCTCGACGGTCGGCGGCACGCCCGTGCCGCTCTGGCATGGCGACACCGACCTGCAGGGCGTCGACGCGATCCTGCTGCCCGGCGGCTTCTCGTACGGCGATCACCTGCGCTGCGGTGCACTTGCCCGCTTCGCGCCGATCATGAGCGCGGTCGCCGAGTTCGCCGCGGCCGGCGGTCCGGTGCTCGGCATCTGCAACGGCTTCCAGATCCTCTGCGAGGCCGATCTGCTGCCCGGCATCCTCACTCCGAACCATGGCCAGCGCTTCATCTGCCGCGACGTGGACCTGATCGTCCAGAGCGAATCGCCATGGATCGGCAATCGCCCGGTCGGCGACGCCATCACCGTGCCGGTCAAGCACGGCGACGGCGCGTGGTTCCATCCGCAGGAGGGCCTCGCCGAGCTCGAGGCCAACGGACAGATCCTGCTCCGCTACAGCGAGGACATCAACGGCGCGACCGATCGCATCGCCTGCATCACGAACGCGGCGGGCAACGTGTGCGGCCTGATGCCCCATCCAGAGCACGCGGTCGATCCGCTGCTCGGCTCGATCGACGGGCAGCTGCTCGTCGGCCGCCTCATCGCCGCCTAATCTTCCGCGCAGAGCGTTCTCATCCGCCCGTCCCATGCTGGGGACGCACCACGACAAGGAGTTCCCCGATGGCACAGGTCTCGATCGGCTCGCTGAGCGACTTCCCCGAAGGCACCCCGACATTCGCGGAGGCGGACGGCACGCGTCTCTGCATCGTGCGCGTCGGCGACACGGTCCACGCGATCTGCGACGACTGCCCGCACGCGGAGGCCTCGTTGAGCGAGGGCGACTTCCTCGCCGAGGACATGGCGGTCGAGTGTCCGCTGCACGGCAGCGCGTTCAACGTCGAGACGGGCGATCCCGATGCCCCGCCCGCGACGGAGGCCGTGCAGGTCTTCGCCGTGACGGTCGACGGCGACGACGTCCTCGTCGAGGTCTGAGCCGATGCCGATCGCGCTGATCGTCGGTGGTGGCATGGCCGGCCGTGCCGCTGCGGTGACGCTGCGGCGCGTCGGCTATCAGGGCGAGATCGTCCTCGTCGGCGAGGAATCGACGCCGCCGTACGATCGTCCGCCGCTGTCCAAGTCCGTCATCGTCGGCACGGCCGACCTCGACAAGGTGATCAAGCCGACGCTCGCGACGTACGCCGAGGACGGCATCGATCTGCGTCTCGGCGTGTCGGTGACGGCCGCCGATGCTGCCGCGCGGACGGCGACGCTGTCGGACGACTCCGAGGTCGCCTGGGACGCGCTCGTCATCGCCACGGGCTGCGCGCCGCGCGAGGTGCCGATCCCTGGGCTCGACAAGCCGGGCGTCTTCCGCATCATGCGCATCGACGAGGCGCTGGCGATCCAGGAGGTGCTGGCCTCTGGACCGAAGCGCCTCGCGATCATCGGCGGCGGCTTCATCGGCATGGAGGCTGCGGCCGCCGCCGTCGCGCACGGCCACACGGCGACGGTGATCGAGGCGGCGCCGGAGCCGATGGCCCGGCCGCTCGGCCTCGAGGTCGCCGAGCGCGTGCTGCAGTGGGCGACCGACCGCGGCGTCGAGGTGCTGGCCGGTGTCGGCGTGGAGGAGGTGCTCGGCGACGATCGCGCGTCCGGCGTGCGGCTCGCCAGCGGCGACATCATCGACGCCGACCTCGTGATCTGCGCGATCGGACAGGTGCCGCGCCTCGACCTCGCGCGGATGCTCGGCTGCGAGGAGGCTGCCGGCGGCATCACGGTGGATGCCGGCATGCGCACGAGCGTGGAGGGCGTCTACGCCGTCGGCGACATCGCGGCCTTCCCGAGCAGGTGGGCCGACGAGGACCGTATCCGCGTCGAGCACGCCGGCGTGGCCATCGGCCACGGCCAGACGGCCGCCGAGCAGATCGCGACGGGCGAGGGCCTGTACGAGGACCTGCCGTCATTCTGGTCCGACCAGGGGGACATCACGCTCAACATGGTCGGTGTGGCCCGGCCCGACGATGAGATCGTCTGGCGTGGCGACCGCGACCTGCCGGCCTGCACGGCCTTCTACCTGCGTGACGGCAGGCTCCGCGCGGCGATGTCGGTCGGCGACATGAAGACCCTGCGCGGCGTGCGCAAGCTGTTTGCCGCCGGCGTCTCGCCGATTGCGGAGCAGCTGGCCGATCCCGACGTGGATCTCGCCGCTCTTGCTGCTGCAGGCTAGTCGAACGGCAGGGATGTCCCAAAGGGGTCAGACCCTTTTGGGACATAGGAAGCGCTGACGGTCTACCGAAATCCGTGGACATATGTCCCAAAAGGGTCTGACCCCTTTGGGACATCCGCACCTGAACGACGAGAGGTTGCGACGCCCATGCTCGCCGCTGGATTCCCTATCCGTCGTCGCGCTGCTTGCGCAGGTACTCCTGCAGCTCGGCCTCGAGTTCGTCCGCGCTCGGGAGGTTCTCGGACGTGATCTCGTCGAGGGCCATGCCGGGGTTCCCGTCGCCATCTTCGCCGTCCTGGCCGTCCTCATCGTCCTCGTCGTCATATCCCTCGTCGTCATCGTCGTAGTCGTCGCCGTTGTCTAGGCGATCCTCGAGGTCGGTGACGTACGACCGCATCTCCGCGTCCTTCTCGACGACGCGGGCGATCTGGCGATCGAACTCGGCGGAGGCCTGCTCGAGCTCGGTCGGCGAGAGGTCGCACTCGATGATCGGCTCGAGCGCGCGAATCAGCGCGAGCGCGGCAGTCGGGTTCGGATTGCCACCCAGATAGTGCGGCACGGCGGCCCACAGGCTGGCGGAGGGGATCCTGCTCTTCCCGAGGTCGTCGTGGAGGACGCCGACGATGCCGGTCGGACCCTCGTAGCGCACGGGCTCGAGATCGAAGCGCTCGATCAGGCTCGGGTCGTGAGCCGCACCGGAGACGGGAATATCGCGCGTGTGCGGCGTATCGGCCAGCAGACCGCCCAGCGTGACGGCCAGGGTGCAGCCGAGCTCGCCCGCCAGCTCGGAGACTGCGCGGCTGAACTCGCGCCAACGGAAGTTCGGCTCGACGCCGATCACGAGGATCACGTCGCGCTCGCCGTTCGGCAGGCTCGCGTGGAAGAACTCGGTCTCGGGCCACGTGATCTGCCGCACGTGGCCCTCTTCGATCGTCACCTGCGGGCGCGTCTGCTGGTAATCGACGAAGCCGTCCGAATCGATTTCGCCGAAGCGCACCGCATTGAGGTTGTTCTTCAGGAAGGCGGCTGCGATGGTGGCGGCCGACCCGCCGTCGTTCCAGCCGCGGAAGGCCGCGATCAGGATCGGGTCGCGGAGCGTCGGACGGGAGGTCAGCTGAATTGGGCCCACGCCCGAACACTACGCGGAACGTCGGCGCGGCGGCGACAGCGCCTCCGCGGCCTCACCGAGGAGGCCGCGGAGGCCGCTTCGGCAGGCGCGCCCAGAGGTCTTCGGGCATGCTGACCGGGCCGCGGATCATGCGGCCGTTGCGGCGGTAGCCGATGCGGACGAAGCGCGTGCCGTCGGCGCGCTCGAGAGATTGGATCGCGATCTCGCCCGTGGTGGCATCGCCATCCAGGATCTGCTCGGCGAGCAGGATCGCCCGGCCGCCCGGCACGGCGATCGTCGGGCGGCTGGGAGCGGGGGTGATGGTGGAGGTAGGCATGGCGTGGATGCTGCTCGACGCGTGCGCGCGGACGAGCGACAGCGGCCGGCCGCTTCGTGCCGGAGGCGCGTCGGGCCCGTACGAACCGTCAATGACGACAGGTGCCTCCGCTAGTGTTGGTCAACGCGTGAACCACGTCTCCGACCCCTCGCTGCATCGCCAACTCGGGCTGACGGATGACGAGTACGCGCAGATCGTCGTCCTGATGGGGCGCGACCCGAATCACTTCGAGTTGGCCGTGTTCTCGCTGCTCTGGAGCGAGCACTGCGGCTACAAGCATTCGCGCGCCGTCCTGCGTCGTTTCCCGACCGATGGGCCCGCCGTGCTGCAGGGCCCGGGCGAGAACGCCGGCGTCGTCGACGTCGGCGACGGTCTCGGCGTGGCGTTCAAGGTCGAGAGCCACAACCACCCGTCCGCCGTCGAGCCCTTCCAGGGCGCCGCGACGGGCGTCGGCGGCATCCTCCGCGACGTCTTCGCGATGGGCGCCCGCCCGATCGCCGTGCTCGATTCGCTGCGCTTCGGCGATCCCGCCACGGAGCGCACCCGCCGCCTGCTCGACGGTGCGGTACGCGGGATCGGCCACTACGGCAACTGCGTCGGCGTCGCCAACATCGGCGGCGAGGTGCGGTTCGATCCGGGCTACGAGCAGTCGTGCCTCGTCAACGCCATGTGCATCGGCGTCCTCAAGGCGTCCGATCTCAAGAGCGCGACGGCGGCCGGCATCGGCAACCTCGTCGTGCTGTTCGGCGCGCGCACCGGTCGCGACGGTATCGGCGGCGCGTCCGTCCTCGCCTCGCAGGACATCGACGCGGGCGGCGACGACAAGCGCCCGACCGTCCAGATCGGCGATCCCTACATGGAGAAGCGCCTGATCGAGACCTCGCTCGAGCTCGTGCGCGACGACGTTCTCGTCGGCCTGCAGGACCTCGGCGCCGCGGGCCTCGCCTCGTCCGCGTCGGAGATGGCATCGCGCGGCCCCGTCGGCGTCAAGCTCGACCTCGCCAAGGTGCCGCTGCGCGAGGCCGACATGGAGGCGTTCGAGATCATGATCTCGGAATCGCAGGAGCGCATGCTCGCCTGCGTCGAGCCGAGCCGCCTCGCCGAGGTGCAGGCGCTCTGCGCCCGCTGGGAGCTCGAGTGCTCGGTCATCGGCGAGGTCGTCGAGGGCGATCACCTGATCTGCACGATGGGCGACACCGTGGTCGGCGACATCCCCGTCGCCGCGCTCGTCGATGACTGCCCCCGCTACACGCTCGATCCGCAGCGCCCGGCGCGTCTCGACACCGAGCCCGTCGACGTGGCCACGCTCCCCGCGATGGGCGACGCCTCCGCGATCCTGGAGCAGCTGCTCGCGCTGCCGAACATCGCCTCGAAGGCCGCCATCTTCCAGCAGTACGACCAGATCGTCGGCGGCGGGACGGTCATCCGCCCGGGCGCCGACGCCGGCGTGATCCGCCTGCCCGACTCGAAGCGCGCGGTCGCCGCGGCGCTCGACGGCAGCGGTCGCCGCACGTGGCTCGATCCGCGTCGCGGTGGGCGGCAAGCCGTCGCCGAGGCCGCGCGCAACGTGGCGTGCACCGGCGGTCGTCCGCTCGCGATCACGAACTGCCTGAACTTCGGCAACCCGGAGAAGGGCGAGACGCCGTACATGTTCGTCGAGGCCGTGGAGGGCATGGCGGAGGCCTGCGAGGCGCTGCAGGCGCCGGTCGTCTCCGGCAACGTGTCGCTCTACAACGAGCACTCGGGTGGTCCGATTCCGCCGTCGCCGATCGTCGGCTGCGTCGGGCTGATCGAGGATGCGGGCAAGAGCATCGGCGCCGCGCCGAGGAGTGGCGCGTCGATCGTCCTGCTCGGCGATGCCGCGCCCGCTGTGGATGGCTCCGAGTACCAGGCCGAGCTGCTCGGCGGCGTCGCCGGCCGCATCCCCGATATCGACCTCGCGGCCGAGGCGCGCCTGATCGACGTGCTCGTCGAGGCCGCTGCCGCGGGCATCAGCCACGCCGCGCACGATGCGGCCGAGGGCGGCATCGCCGTCGCGGCCGCCGAGATGGCGATCGCCGGCAAGGTCGGCATCGGCATCGAGCTGCCGCTGCTGGCCGAGCGCGACGACATCACGCTGTTCGGCGAGGCCGGCAACGGCCACGTCCTCGTCGCCACCGACGACGCCGATGCGCTGCTCGCACTGGCCGCCAAGCACGACGTGCCTGCGCTGCTCGTCGGCACCGCTGGGGGAGACGCCATCCGCGTCGCCGTCGGTCCGACCGTCGCCGAGCTGCCGCTCGCCGCCGCGGTCGCCTCCTGGTCGGCGACGATGCCCGCGCTGATCGGGGCGGCCTAGCCATGTGCGGCGTCTTCGGCATCCGCGCGTCGGACCGCGACGTCGCGCGCCTCACGTACTTCGCGCTCTACGCGCTGCAGCATCGTGGGCAGGAGAGCGCCGGCATCGCCGTCACCGATGGGCGCCACATCCAGGCGGTGCGCGAGCTCGGCCTCGTCTCGCAGGTCTTCGACGAGTCGACGCTCGAGACGCTCGAGGGCATCGCGGCCGTCGGGCATGCGCGCTACTCGACGACGGGCTCGTCGCGTTGGCAGAACGCCCAGCCGGTGATTCGCCATCGGCAGGGCCGCACGCTCTCGCTCGCGCACAACGGCAACCTCACGAATACGACCGAGCTGCGCGACGAGCTCGAGGCGCGTGGTCTCAAGTTCGAGTCGACCTCCGACACCGAGGTCATCGCGGCGCTGATCTGCGAGCACGACGGACCGCTCGTCGATGGCGTCAAAGAGGCCATCAGCCGCATCGTCGGCGCCTTCGCCGCGATCGTCATGGACGAGGAGCAGCTGATCGGCTTTCGCGATCCCGACGGCATTCGCCCACTCGTGCTCGGCGACCTCGACGGGCACCCCGTGCTCGCGTCGGAGACCTGCGCGCTCGACATCGTCGGCGCCACGTTCGTCCGCGACGTCGAGCCCGGCGAGATCGTGATCCTCACGGACCGCGGCGTCGAGAGCATCATGCCGGCCGAGCCGCGTCATCCCGCGCTCTGCGTCTTCGAGTTCATCTACTTCGCCCGGCCCGACTCGAAGCTCGACGGTCTGCACCTGCATCGCACGCGGGAGCGCATGGGGGAGATCCTCGCCGAGGAGTCGCCGATCGAGGCCGACATCGTCATCCCGGTGCCCGACTCGGGTGCTCCCGCGGCGCAGGGCTACGCGCGCAAGAGCGGCATCCCGTACGTCGATGGCCTCGTCAAGAACCGCTACGTCGGCCGCACCTTCATCCAGCCGGATCAGGCGATGCGCGAGAACGGCATCAAGCTGAAGTTCAATCCCATGCCCGATGTGCTGGCCGGGCAGCGGGTGATCGTCGTCGACGACTCGATCGTGCGCGGCACGACGACGCGCAAGATCGTCGAGATGCTGCGCGGTGCCGGCGCCACCGAGGTGCACCTGCGCATCTCCTCGCCGCCCGTCATCTCCCCGTGCTTCTACGGGATCGACATGGCGACGAAGGACCAGATGATCGCGGCCAACCAGTCGATCGAGGAGATTCGCCAGCAGCTCGGCGCCGACTCGCTCGCGTACCTGTCGCTCGATGGCCT
>JBILWG010000169.1:0-4308 GCA_044369995.1 Gaiellales bacterium
GACGGCGAGCGTCTTGGTCAGGTTCCAGACGCCGGCCTTGGCGGCGGCGGAGTGCGCCGTGCCGGGATTTCCCGTCCACGCGTACGTCGCGATGATGTTGAGGATCGAGCCGGTGTCCTTCGCCGCGTTCGGGAAGCCGAGTCCGAAGGCGCGCGAGCAGTAGAACGTGCCGTTGAGGACGATGTCGATGA
This sequence comes from Gaiellales bacterium, assembly GCA_044369995.1. Lineage (GTDB taxonomy): Bacteria > Actinomycetota > Thermoleophilia > Gaiellales > F1-60-MAGs149 > F1-60-MAGs149. Next base: position 192 of record JBILWG010000169.1, read on the forward strand.
CGGCACGCCAGCCGTTGGGCGACATGTCGATCGCGTCGGCGACGAAGTTGCCGGCCGCGTTGTTGACGAGCGTGTCGGGCGCGCCGAACGTGGCGGTGGCGCCGGCGAAGAAGGCGTCGATCTGCTCCGGGTCGCGCACGTCGCACTGGAAGTGGGCGCACTCGCCGCCGGCCGCCTTCACCAACTCGACCGTCTCCTCGAGCGGCTCGGGGCGACGGCCGCAGATGGCGATCCTGGCGCCGCGCGCGCCGAGGTCGATGGCCATGGCGCGACCCATGCCGCTGCCGCCGCCGGTGATTGCCACCACGCGTCCGTCGATTCCGGTGCTCATGCGTCGTCCTCCATCGTGTTGGCGTCAGCGCCGCTCAGGGGTACAAGGTACTGCTCGAGCACGTCATCGGCGAAGGCACGCGCAGCGCCCATCGCCCCCTCGACATTCTCGCGGAAGCGGTCGGGAGCACCCTCGCGCGAGAGCAGGCGGATCGCGCCCCACAGCTGCTCGGCGAGCGGCTCGAGCGGGTCGAGGCCGGCTCCGGTCAGGCGAGCGGAGACCTGCCCGGCCGCCTCCTTGAGCAGGTCGAAACGATCCCCGACGAGCGCAGCGGCGGCGGCGAGTCGATCGAGGTACGCGGGCTCGGCGACCCGCAGGCCCTGCACCAGCGGCTGCAGCTCCTCGAGCGCCTGGTACATCGCGTGCGTGGCCAGCTCGGCATCGCCCTCGCCCAGCTCGCCGGCGAGCCGCCACGCTCCGGCGAGCGCGGGCATGGCGTCGTCGATCGCGAGCGCCGCCGCGGTCTCCTCGGCCGCCTCGCAGATCGCCGCCAGCTCGACCGCCTGGCGAATCACACGGCGCTCATCGAGCGGAGCGCCGGCGGCATCGATGACGACCCAGCCGAGTGCATCCTCGCGCGGCACGGCGCAGATGAACAGGTCGCCACGGCGCAGGTCGCTGGCCGGGATCACGCCGCGCGGTGGCGTGCCGAGCAGCGCTTCGATGTGGGCCGCTGCCGCCTCGATCGCGATAGGTTCCATGCCGCGAGCGTAACCGGAATCACCCTTCTCCCGGGCAGGCGGCAGTCCCGGGGACGGGTTGGGGTAGGATTGAGCACATGGCACAGACCTCCGAGCAGCAGGCACCCACCAGCACCATCTCCGATGCGGTCGTCGAGTGGCGTCGCGAGACGCTGGAGCGCGCCGGCCTCGACACGGAGCGCGCCGAGCGCATCGCCGCGTCGGATGCCGATCTGCATGAGGCCGTCCGCCTGCTCGAGCAGGGCTGCGCGCCCGAGCTGCTCGAGCGGATTCTGCTCTAAGCCGCACCGAACGCAGCGGGGACGCCGCCCGTAGGCGACGCCCCCGCATTGCGCGAGTCTATGCTGAGGCCGCGTTCTTGGGCTTGAGGACCACCACGATGTAGATGATCGCGGCGATGGCGCCGCCGACGAGTGGGCCGGCGATGTAGATCCATCCGTCGGACCAGTTGCCGGAAACGAGCGCCGGGCCGAACCAGCGCGCGGGATTCATCGCGGCACCGGAGACGGGGCCGCCCATCAGGATGTCGAAGAACACGACGAAGCCGATCGGCAGCCCGGCGACGATCTTGAACGCGCCGCGGGGATCTACGCCGACCGCCATCACGACGAAGACGAGGAAGAACGTCAGGATGCCCTCGACGAGGAGGCCCTGCCCCGGCGAGTACACCTCGCCCAGAGCGGGCGTGCCGAGACCGGTCGCGTCCTTCACAGCCGTCGTGTAGATGACGGTGAGGGCCAACGCCGCCACGGTGGCGGCGACGAGCTGCGTCACCACGTAGGCGACGAACTCGAGGGGCTTGATGCCCTTGCCGAGCAGGACGCCGAGCGAGACCGCCGGGTTGAAGTGGCCACCGGAGATGTGCCCGAGGGCCGAGACCATCACGGCGAGGACGAAGCCGTGTGCCGCCGCGATGCCGACCAGTGCTCCACCGGTTGGGTCCCACTGCGCCATCGTCATGATCGCGCCTGCGCCGATGAAGATGAGTGCGAAGGTGCCCACGAACTCCGCGAGCAGGCGTGCTGGTGCGTTTTCCAACGGTGTGCCTCCTGCGGGATCCAGCCCCGCGTCGATTACGGCACGCCTTTCGCCCGTGTTCGTCATTTCCCTGCCACTGCGGCGAAGATGCAACAGATGCTCGCCTTCACGCACGACCGCTGGAGCTTTCCGCTGCCTCCCGCCAACCGCTTTCCGCAGGAGAAGTACCGGCTGGTGCGCGAGCGCGTGGAGCGGGTGCCCGGCATCGAGGTGCGCGAGGCCCCGCCGATCGCGTGGGACGACGCGCTGCGGGTGCATGACGCGGAATGGATCCGCCGCATCCGGCATGGCCTGCTGACGCGGCGCGAGGAGGCAGCGCTGGGTCTGACGTGGTCGCCCGAGTTGGCTGAGCGAACGCTGCACGCGACGGGTTCAACGGTGGCGGCGGCGCGGCAGGCGCTCGACGACGGTGTGGCAGCCGCACTCGGGGGCGGGACGCACCACGCACACCGAGCAGTCGGGCGCGGCTACTGTCTGGTCAACGACATCGCGGTTGCGGTATCGCTGATCCGTTTGACTGGATTCATCGGTAAATGCCTAATTCTTGATCTCGACGTGCACCAAGGCGACGGCAACGCCGACTGCTTCGCCGACGACCCCGCGGTGGCGGTCGTCTCGATTCACGGCGCCCAGAACTACCCGTTTGTGCGCGTACCGGGCGACATCGACGTCGATGTGCCGGACCGCACGGGCGACGACGGCTACCTCGCGCTGCTCGACAACACGCTCGCCCGCCTCGATGCGCGCGGCCCGTTCGACCTCGCCTTCCTGCTGTGCGGCGCGGACCCCTGGGAGGGCGACCGCCTCGGCCGCCTCTCGCTCACCGAGGCGGGGCTCGAGGAACGCGACTGCCGCGCGATCACGTGGATCCGCGACCGCAGCATCCCGCTCGTCGTCACCCTCGCGGGCGGCTACGGCGAGCCGATCGAGACGACCGCCGACATCCATGCGCGCAGTGTGGCAATGGCCGCCGAGCGCGGCTAGCCGACAGCGACGCCATCGACGACGCGATCAACTCCAGACCGCCAACCCCTTCATTTCCACGAAGTCCGGCGCGGCCACGAAGCAGAGCTTGCGGTTGATCGCACGCATCGGCTCGTTGCCGATCGCGTTCTCGGTCGTCATGCGTTCGGCGCCCGCCTCGAGCGCCCACGCGATCGCGGCGTGCTTGAGCGCCTGCGCAATCCCGCGCCCCTGCCAGGGCTTGCGCACACCGGTCATCATGTGCCCGATCGAGCGGCCGCGTTCCATCACGCAGAGCCGGCAATAGCCCACCACGTCATCGCTGGCGACCGCGAGCAGATACGCATCGAGCGGTCCGTTGGGGATGTCGACGTCGCGCACGCGCCACTCCTCGAAGGTGCCGGCCGAGACGGGCTCGGGGTCGGGCAGTGCGGCGAAGACCTCGACGGCCGTCTCGTATGCGCTCTGACGCAACTCGGGCCGCAACGCCAGCGATGTCAGCTCGATGCCCTCGGGCAGCACAACTGGCGGTGCCACAACCCCCGCCAGTGGCAGCTCGACACACGCCATGCGATCAAACTCGGCAAACCCGCGGGCCGCGAGAAACGCAATACCCTCGGGCCGCCCACCGCTGCACGGCACGAGCAGCGACTCCTTGCCGCGCTCGCGCGTGACGCGCCGACACCAGTCGAGCAGCGCAGACCCAATCCCCTGCCCGCGATACGCAGGCACTACACCAAGCTCGCACCAGACGGTCGGGTACTCGGGCGGCTGCACCCAGATGCGCCCCACCGTGGCAAACCCGACGGCGTCACCGTCGAGCCACGCCACGACGCGCCGCTGCTCAGGATCAAGCGGTTTGGCAGAGAGCATCTGCGGCACGCTGCGATCCCACTCGGGCTGCGTCGCGAACAAGAGGTCCGAGACGGCGGCGAGGCCGTCTTCGTCGAACCCGACCTCGACGAGCTCGAGGCCGCTCGGGCTCATCGCCCCTTGAAGTCCGGCTTGCGCTTCTCGGTGAAGGCGCGCAGGCCTTCCTTGGCGTCCTCGGTGGAGAAGAGGATCGAGAAGAGGTCGGCCTCGA
>JBILWG010000170.1:0-4293 GCA_044369995.1 Gaiellales bacterium
TGCAACGCAAGCGGGGTAGTTGCCGCACCTCTGCCTGATCCGCTTTGCAAAGGGGCCTGGCCCCTTTGCAAAGCTGCGGACTCATTCCTGCATGCCGATCTCGCGCTGGTCGTGGCTCCTGCTGATGGGGACGACGGCGCGCACTGCGATCGTCACGCCGATGATGATGATGACGCCGCCGACACCCTCCTCCCAGCCGATGCTCTCGCTCAGCAACAGGGCGGAGAAGATGACGCCGAGGAACGGCTGCAGCGGCATCAGCGCGACAGCGCGAGATGATCCGGCGCGATGGATGGCGACGAACCAGAACAGGTTCGCGGCGATCAGCGAGCCAACCAGGGCGTAGATGAGCGCGGCCCAGGACGACGTGGCCATCTGGCTCCAGTCCATCTGCAGCGCCTGCGGCAGACCGACGATGCCGATCAGCGGCGCGCCGACCATCATCATGATCGCCGACACGTGCATGGCGCTGTAGTCGTTCAGCAGCGGCCGCACGAGCACGCTGTACATGCCCCACGTGATCGGAGCTCCGAAGGCGATCAGGATGCCCTTGGCGCTGTCGACGGACAACGTCGCACCCGTTCCGATCAGGACGAGCAGCACGCCCACGGCCGAGATCGCGACCGCCGGCCAGAACAGTGGCTTGACGAACTCCCAGCCAAGCGCCCTCGCCAACAGCGCCGCCCACAGCGGCGTCGTCGCGAACACGAGCGTCACGACAGAGGCCGACGTCTCCTCGAGCGCGTACATGAAGGCGTACTGGTTGATGGCGATCCCGATCGCACCGCCGACCACAAACAGTGGGATGTCCTTGCGGCGCACGCGCAGCGATCGTTCGCGCCACAGCACGTAGGCCACGTAGATGATGCCGCCGGCGCCAAAGCGGATGAACGAGAAGGCCATCGGGCTCCAGCCATCCAAGCCGATCTTCACGACCGGGATGTTGAGCGCCCAGAGCGCGATCGTCGTGAGCGTCAGCAGCAGTGCCAGATCGAGCTTGGATGCCTGCTTCGCCGCCACCTTGCGAGCGTACGTCATCGCAGCCAGCACCTGCCGCATGCCGCGCCTCTACACTGGCGCCGTGCGCACGCTTCAGATCCAGCATGACCATACGAACCTGCTCGGCGCCTTCTACGACGTCTTCCACGGCGCGGGCGAGGTGGATCTCTGGCGCACGTTCGAGGATCCGGCACCGGAGAGCCTCGCACCGTACGACGCCGTCGTGCTGATGGGCGGCGTGGCGATGCCCGATGAGGACGACCGCTATCCGTGGATCCCGCAGGAGCTGCGCCTGTTGCGTGAAGGCCTCGAGCGCGATCTGCCGATGCTCGGCGTCTGCTTCGGCGGCCAGATCCTGGCACGCGCGGCGGGCGGCGGTGTTGGCCCCTCGCCGACGGAGCAGGGCTGGTTCGACATCGGCCTGCTGCCGGCCGGTGAGGACGATCCGCTGATCGGACCGCTCGGCGCTGGTTACCGCGCCTTCGAATGGCATCACTACAACTTCGAGATGCCGCCGGACGCCGTACCGCTCGCGATCAACGCGGCGGGCAATCAGGCCTACCGTGTCGGGACAGCCGCATGGGGCCTGCAATTCCATATTGAGGTCGACCGCAAGACGGTCGACTGGTGGATGGACGTCGGCGAGTGGAATCTCGACGAGCACGGCGTCGACAAGGACGCGATGCGTGCCGACACCGACGCGCTGGTCGAGGGCAATGCGCAGGCCGCAGCCGCTCTGGCGCACCGCTTCGTCGAGATCGCCCGCCAGCACGGCCACGCGTAGGCACGGAGCGAAGGAGACGGCATGCGCACGCTGATCATCCAGCACGACCACGATGGCTATCCTGGTGCACTGCTCGAGCCGATCGAGCGCGCCGGCTCGGTCCAGCGCTGGGAGACCTACACGCATCCCGAGCGCCCCGACCTCGACGGCATCGATGCGATCGTCTCGCTCGGCGGCACTGCTCACCCGGATCAGGATCATGCGGAGCCATGGTTGGCGGCCGAGCTCGACCTCCTCGAGGAGGCGCTCGACCTCGGCGTGCCGATCCTCGGCGTGTGCCTCGGCGGCCAGTTGCTGGCGCGGGCGGCGGGTGGACAGATCGGCAAGGTCGAGGTGCCCGAGGTCGCGCGTTTCGCCGACGTCGGGCTTCTGTCCGAGGCCGGCGATGACCTGCTCTTCGCGGGGTTTCCCCGTCCGTTCTTCGGCTTCGAGTGGCACTGGTACGGCTTCCGCGCTCCACCCGGCGCGACCCTGCTTGCGCAGAACGAGTCGACGCATCAGGCGTTCCGCGTGCAGAACCGCGCGTGGGGCCTGCAGTTCCACATCGAGGTGACGGCGGCCACGCTCACGGAGTGGGCCGACGCGGCGCCCGACACGATCGAGGAGTTCGGCGGACGCGCGCGCTTCGACAAGGCGGTCGAGACGTTCATCGACCAGTCGACTGCCGCCGCCAAGGAGCTGGCAGAGCGCTTCATGGTGGTGGCCGCGGTCGCCAACGGCGAGGTGGGCCCTGAGGTTCTCGCGTCCCTCGAGGTGCGCCCCGACCCCATCGCCGAGGCGCAGGCAGCCGGTGTCCCGCCGGACGTGCTCGAGGCGATGGCGCGCATGCGAGCCGAGCAGCGCTTCTAGCGCGGCGGCATGCTCCGCGCGCCGCGGACGTCCCATCCAGCGGAATCGAGGTTGCCGATTGCCGCCGGCGGCGTACCATGCCGCCATGGATCATCTGCTCTCCCCCATCGAGCTGCGTGGCAAGCGCGTCCGCAATCGCGTGACGCTCACTGCGCATACCCAGTCGTACTCCGATAACGGCATCCACGGCGAGCGTGTGCGCGACTACTACGCCGCGCGTGCCGCAGGCGGTACCGGTCTGCTCGTGATGGAGCCCGTGCCGGCGCATCCGACCGGCCGCGTGACGCCGCAGAACTACGATCACACGAAGCCCGGCTTCGTCGAGGGGCTCACGCGCACCGTCGAGGCCGTGCACAGCCATGGCGGCGTGCTGATCAACCAGATCTACCACATGGGTCCGAACGCCGACCCCCTGGCCACTGGCGGCGAGCAGTGGGGACCGTCCGACGCGCCCGGCTACTTCGGCGTGGGCCGCATCCACGCGATGACGACCGCGGAGATCGACCTGATGGTGCGGTGCTACGCGGACTGCGCGGCCACCCTGATGCGCTCGGGCACCGACGGCATCGAGCTGATGTTCTCGTACGACACGCTGGTCGATGCCTTCTTCTACGACGATCGCAACCTCCGCACCGACCAGTACGGCGGCTCCTTCGAGAACAAGACGCGCTTCGCCGTCGAGCTCCTGCGGGCCGTGCGCGGAGCCATCGGCGACGACCCCATCCTCGGCGTCACGATCAGCGTACGCACGCCCGAGTTCGAGCGTCTCGTGCAGTACCTCGAGGCCGAGTGCGACGTCGATTACCTGGGCATCGGCAACGGCGACTACCAGCACACCGAGCTGATCATCCCGCCACTCGACATGGTGCCGGGCATCGGCATACCGAACGCGGCGCGCGCCAAGGCGGTGGCCAAGGACGTGCTGATCCTCGCCGAGGGCAAGATCAACCGGCCCGAGTTGGCGGAGCAGGCGCTGGCGGCGGGCGGTTGCGACCTCGTCGGCATGACCCGCGCGCTGATGGCCGATCCGGATCTCGTGCGCAAGGTCGAGCGCGGCGACGGCAGTCGCATTCGCCGCTGTGTCGGCCAGAACGTCTGCATCTCGCGACGACTGCGCAAATTCCCGATCGCGTGCGCGCAGAACCCCACCTCGGGCTACGAGGGCGAGCGCGGGCTCACGCCGGCCGCCACGCCGGGCCATGTCGTGGTCGTCGGCGGTGGCGCGGCCGGGCTCGAGGCAGCACGCGCATCCGCTGAGCGTGGCCATCGCGTCACCCTGCTCGAGGCGACGGACGCGCTGGGCGGCCAGATCGCCCGCGCATCGAGACTGCCCGTGCTCGACTCCCTCAACGATCTGTGGCGCTGGCGCGCCAGCGAGCTCGAGCATCTCGGCGTCGAGGTGCGCCTCGGCACGTCGGCCGATGCCGACCTGATCGCGTCGCTCGCTCCCGACCACGTGCTCGTCGCGACGGGTTCACGCGCGCAGGCGCCGGCGCACGCGATCGCCGTCGATGACTGGCTGCGCGGTGCCGAGCTGCCGGCGGGCGACGTCCTGCTGGTCGACGAGGAGGGCAGTCGCAAGTCAAGCGGTCCCGCCGAGGCGCTCGCGCTCGAGGGACGCAACGTGATCATGATCCCCGACGGCATCGATCCGCTGTCCG
>JBILWG010000042.1:0-12559 GCA_044369995.1 Gaiellales bacterium
CTCCGCGGCGCGGCGCGCTACCGCGAGTTCGGCGGCTCGTGGATCTACCCGATGGGTCCCGATCTCGTCTCGATGGGCATGGTCGTCGGTCTCGACTGGGCCGACTCGACGCTCAGCGTCCACGACCTGCTGCAGGAGCTCAAGCTCCATCCGCTCGTTCGGAAGGTGCTGGAGGGTGGCGAGCGCGTCGAGTGGGGCGCGAAGATCATTCCCGAGGGCGGGTACTACGCGATTCCGGATCAGCTGACCCTGCCGGGTGCGCTGTTCGTCGGCGACTCGGCCGGCTTCGTCAACGTGCCGCGCCTCAAGGGTGTGCACTACGCGATCCAGTCAGGCATCCTCGCCGCACAGGCGATTCATGCAGCGCTGAGGGCCGGCCACGACGTCACCCAGCCGGGTGCGCTGGCCGCCTACGACTCGGCGGTGCGCACGGGCAAGATCGGCAAGGACCTGTGGGAGGTGCGCAACTCGCGCCAGCAGTTCCAGCGTGGTCTGATCGGTGGTGGCGCGGTCGCACCGCTGATCACCCTTACCAAGGGTCGCTTCCCGTTCGGCGCGACGGCGTTCTCCGAAGATAGCCACCACGAGGTCGAGAACCTCAGCAGCGTGTACACGGAGCCCGATGGCCAGTACACGTTCGACAAGCTCTCGAGCGTCTTCCTGTCCGGCAACAAGACGCGTGACGACCAGCCGAACCACCTCCGCATCTACGAGCCGCGGGTCCCCAAGGACCTCGCGGACGCGTGGGCCAACATGTGCCCGGCGAAGGTGTATGAGGTCGTCGAGGGCTCCGAGTCCTCCGATGGCCTCGTGCGCGTGCACATGGATCCGTCGAACTGCGTGCAGTGCGGCGCGATCACCGCCAAGGGCGGTCGCTTCACCCCACCCGAGGGCGGTAGCGGCCCCGAATACCAGAAGATGTAGCGAGGAGTTCGTTCCATGGATCTCTACGAGCACCAGGGCAAGGAGCTGTTCGCGAAAGCGGGCATCCCCGTTGCCGCAGGTCATGTCGCGTTCACCGTCGATGAGGCGCGTAGCGCGGCCGAGCAGCTTGGCGGCATCGTCGTCGTCAAGAGCCAGGTGTTGACGGGCGGTCGCGGCAAGGCCGGTGGCGTCAAGGTCGTCAAGGATCCGGCCGCGGCGGCCGAGGCGGCCGAGGCGATCCTCGGCCTCGACATCAACGGCCACATCACGCGCCGGCTCTACGTCGAGGCGGGCGTGAAGATCGCCAAGGAGTACTACTTCTCGATCACCTTCGACCGTTCCGCGAAGATGCCGCTGCTGATGCTGACGACGATGGGCGGCATGGATGTCGAGGATGTCGCGGAGAACCATCCGGAGGCGCTCGCGCGGCTCCACGTCGATCCGGCGCTCGGCTACCGCGGCTTCCATGGGGCGGAGCTGATGAGCGCGGCGGGCATTCCGGTGGAGGAGCGCAAGGCGCTGGCGCCGCTGCTGGCCACGCTCTATGGCGTGTTTGCCAGCGAGGAGGCCATGCTCGTCGAGGTCAACCCGCTCGTGCTGCTCGAGGATGGCACGTTCCTCGCCGCGGATGCCAAGGTGACGATCGACGACAACGCGCTGTTCCGCCATGCCGATGTCGAGGCGATGCGCGATCTCGCAGCGGCCGATCCGCAGGAGCAGGCGGCGCGCGAGGCCGACCTCGCCTACGTGAAGCTCGACGGCGACGTCGGCATTCTCGGCAACGGTGCCGGCCTCGTGATGAGCACCGTCGACGTGATCGCGCAGGCGGGCGGCCGTCCGGCCAATTTCTGCGACGTCGGAGGTGGCGCGAGTGCCGAGAAGATCTCGACGGCGCTCAGCATCGTGCTGAGCGACGAGAAGGTCAACAGCGTCCTGTTCAACATCTTCGGTGGCATCACGCGCTGCGACGAGGTCGCCAAGGGCCTGCTCGGCGCGCTCGAGACCACCGAGATCACCGCACCGATCGTCGTGCGTCTCGACGGCACCAACGCCGAGGAGGGTCGTGCCCTTCTCGCCGAGGCGGCGCGTCCTGAGATCACGGTCGAGAAGACGATGCTCGAGGCAGCGGCGACCGCCGTGCGCCTCGCGAAGGAAGCGAGCTAGCCATGGCCGTCATCGCCACCAAGGACACGCGCCTGGTCGTCCAGGGCATCACCGGCCGCGAGGGCACGTTCCACGCGCTCCGCAACCGCGACTACGGCACGAACGTTGTCGCCGGGGTCACGCCCGGCCGCGCCGGGCAGGACGTCGAGGGCATTCCCGTCTTCGATTCGGTCGCCGATGCGGTGGACAAGCAGGGTGCCAACACCTCGCTCGTGATCGTGCCGCCGCGCTTCGCCGCCGAGGCGATCCTCGAGGCGGCCGACGCGGGGGTCGAGCAGATCATCTGCATCACGGAGGGCATCCCCGCCCACGACATGCTCGAGGTCTACCACTACATCCGTCCGCGTGGGATTCGCCTGCTCGGGCCGAACTGCCCGGGCGCGCTGTCGCCGGGCATCGCCAACATCGGCATCATCCCGGCCGAGGTGTTCAAGCCCGGCCCGATCGGCCTCGTCTCGCGCTCCGGCACGCTGACGTACCAGATCGGTGGCGAGCTGGCGGCGAAGGGCCTCGGCAACTCCACGATCATCGGCATCGGGGGCGACCCGGTCATCGGCACGTCGTTCATCGATGCGCTCGACCTGTTCCAGGCCGACGATCAGACCGAGTACATCGTGATGGTCGGCGAGATCGGCGGCAATGAGGAGGAGAAGGCGGCGGATGTGATCGCGGAGCGCATCACCAAGCCGGTCGTCTCCTACATCGCCGGGTTCGAGGCGCCTCCGGGCAAGACGATGGGTCACGCTGGCGCGATCATCTCCGGCTCGGCGGGCACGGCAGCCGCCAAGAAGGAGGCGCTCGAGGCCAAGGGCGTCCCGGTCGGAACGAATCCGACGGAGGCCGCGCAGATCGTGGCCGACCTCGTCAACAAGGGCTGATTCCCGCCGTCGCACGGGCGGCGCTATCTCCGTAGACTGCGGGCATGGCCACCATCTCCTTCGCACGCGGCGTTCCGTCCGCAGATCTCCTTCCCGTCGACGAGCTCAAGGGCGCCATTGCCCGGGCGATGGAGAAGGACGCCACGGGGATGCTGCTGTACGGCGATCCGATGGGCTACATGCCGCTGCGCGAGTGGGTCGGCCAGCGCTGGGGCTACGATCCGGCCGGTGTGTTCGTCACCAACGGCTCGCTGCAGGCGTTCGCGTTCCTCGCCGAGGTGCTGTTCGCGGGCTCCGGTGGCCGCGCCGCCGTCGAGGCCCCGACCTACGACCGCACGATCCTGACGCTGAAGCGCTTCGGCGCCACCGTCGACGCGTACCCGCTGCTCGAGGACGGCATCGATGTCGACGCGCTCGAGGCCGCGATCAAGGCCGGCAAGGCGCCCGGGCTGGTGTACATCATCCCGAACTTCCAGAACCCGGCCGGCAACGTCACGACGCTCGCCGTCCGCCAGCGCCTCGTCGATCTGGCGGCCGAGCACGGCTTCTGGATCTTCGAGGACGACCCGTACGGCGACCTCCGCTTCTCCGGCGAGGACGTGCCGCGCATGGTCGATCTGGACAAGGCCGGCCGCGTGATCTACTCGACGTCGTTCACGAAGACGATCGCCCCGGGCATCCGTGCCGGCGCACTGCTGCTCCCCGAGGAGCTGCGCAAGCAGATGGCGTACATCGCGAACCAGACCTACATCGGGGCGGTGCACTTCGCCCACGCCGCCGTCGCGGAGTACTGCAACGCCGGCGACTTCGACAAGGGCCTGGCTCGTGTCCGCCCGCAGCTCGAGACGCGCAAGGACGCGCTCGTCGCCGCGCTCGACGCGCACCTCGGCGACCGCTTCGAGTTCCGCGCACCCGAGGGCGGCTACTTCCTCTGGGGGCGCCTCGACGGCGTCGACTGCGATGCGCTGCTGCCGAAGGCCAACGAGGCGGGCGTGCCGTTCGTGAAGGGCAGCGACTTCTTCGTCGATGGCTCCGGCAAGGACCACCTGCGCCTCGCCTTCTCCGCGGTCAAGCCCGAGGAGATGGACGAGGGCATCAGTCGCCTGGCTCAGCTCGTCTGAGCCTGCGTGCCACCGGCATCACGTGTGCCCGTGATGGCGGTGGTGGCGATGGCGCAGCAGCGCTGTGCCGAGGATGCCGAGCGCGAGACCGAACCCGGCGCTGACCAGCATCGCCACGATCAACGACGTGTCGGTTTCGGCGATGACGAGCGAGACGTGGACCTGCTGTGTGCTGGCCCCCGAGCGGCGGCTCCGGCCAGGGCGCTGTCAGCGGTGGCGGCGGCGCAGCAGGAACGTCCCGAGGATGCCGAGCACGAGACCGAGGGCGGCGCACGCGCCCATCACCCAGATCAGGGCGGTGTCGGTGGAGAACGCCACGAACGAGACGTGCACCTGCTGCGTGTTGAGCAGCGCGAACGCCAGCAGGTAGACCAGCAGGACCGCGACGACGACGAGCAGGATGTACGGCTTGCGGTCGCTCTTCTTCGCCTGCGGCACCTCGCTCATGCGCGTACCGTAGCGGGCACTAGGAGGCGTGGGCGGCGAGCACGCGCTCGGCCGCTGGGCGCTCGATCAACTGCGCCTGCGGTGGCGGGACGAGGCCCTCGCGCTTGGCGGGCCGAAAGGTCGCACACGGTTCGGTGCGTGCCAGCGCGCACAGCTCGTGGACGTGGAAGTAGCACTGATGGCAGGCACGTGCAGACACCGAGGTGGGGTCCTCCAGGGGACGCGGTGGGTGTCGTCGAAGCCCTCCTCCGGCGACAGGGAGAGACTACGAAACGGCGGTGGGCCGGGCAAGCGACGGGCGACCGTTTTGCCCGCAAAGTGCGGCTTTTTTCGGTCTACGGCTGCGGCAGTGCCGCGATCGCCGCGAGGGCGTCGGTGAAGCTCTGCACGGGGATGATGGTCAGTCCCTTGACCTCGGCGGCGCGTGCCGCGGCGGCGTTGGCCGTGGGCACGAGGAAGACGTCGGCACCGACCCGCCGCGCGCCGATCACCTTCTCGGCGACACCGCCGATGGGGCCGACGGTGCCCACCATGGAGAGGGTGCCGGTCGCGGCGATGCGATAGCCGCGCAGGTTCTCGTAGCCCTTCCCGGCGCTGTAGATCTCGAGTGCGAAGGCGAGGCCGGCCGACGGCCCGCCGATTCCCTCGACCGCGTACGTGACCTTCCGCGGCGAGCTGATCGTGTTCGCCTGCTGGGGCAGGATGCCGAGAATCGGACGGTTGGCATCGCCCGCCATCGTCTCCGTCTCGACGCGCAGCATCGAACCGTCGCGGTGGATCCCGAGGGTCACCGGACGGTCGGCGCCCACGACCTCCAGCGCGTCCCGCAGCGACGTGATCGTGGTGATGGGCGTCTCGTCGGCGCGGAGGATCAGATCGCCGAGTTCGCCGCCGTCCTGCGCGAGCGGAGCGGCGGGGTCGATGCCGACGACCTCCACGCCGGCCGGACGCACGGCGACGCGGTAGCCGAGTGCACGGAGGCCCACGACCTGCGCGGCATCCTGCGAGGAATCCATCGCCTCGGCGTCGAGCCGCATCCGCTCCTTGTCCGACTCGCCGTCGGGCCGCACCGCGTGCTCCGGCACGAGCTCGCCGCCATCGCCCACGCCGAACCAGGTCTCCCATACGGTCGCGTGGCGCACGCCGATGGTGGTGAAGTAGACCCGCCCTGCGCCCTTCGGCGGCGACGGCTCGCCCTCGAGCTTGACGGCGCCGAGCGCGGGCTGCGCCGCCCGCGGCACGAACGCGAAGTCCGAGCTGCTCGCCTGGAGCGACCAGATCGCGACGGCGCCGAGCGCGACGATCGCCACGACGGCGAGCAGCAGGACGGTGCGCAACGCGCGGGACATCAGCGAAGGGCGGGGTGGTCGGCCATGTGCAGGGTTCTTCGCCGCCCGCAGGGGGATGGCGCGTTACGCGGATCATACGGCGCGACAGGCGGCGCTCGAGCGCCTACAGTGCCGACCATGCACGAGCCGACTGACGCCCTTGCGGCCCCGCGCTTCACCGGAATCCGCACGTTCGCGCGCCTGCCGCACCGGCCGGAGGTCGATGGTGCCGACGCCGCCATCTTCGGCATGCCGTGGGATGGCGGGACGTCGTTCCGCTCGGGGTCCCGCTTCGGGCCGGAGGCGATCCGCTCGGCCTCCGCGCTCCTGCGTCCGTACAACCCGGCGCAGCGGCAGATGGTGTTCGGGCATCTGTCGTGCGTCGATGCGGGCGATGCGCCGACGGTGCCGGGCTACATCGAGGAGACGCTCACCCGGATCGAGGCGTACGCGAGCGGGATCATCGCCCGCGGCGCGGTGCCGATCGGGCTCGGCGGGGATCACTCGGTCGCGCTGGCCGAGCTGCGCGCGGTCGCGAAGCAGCACGGTCCCGTCGCGTACGTGCAGGTCGATGCGCACCACGATCTGTGGGATTCCTACAACGGCCAGCCGTACAACCACGGCACGTTCGCGAAGCGTGCGATCGAGGAGGGGCTGATCGATCCCGCCAAGTCGTTCCAGGGTGGACAGCGCGGCTCGCTGTACGGTCCGGAGGATTACGAGGTGGCGGCGGAGCTCGGCATCGAGCTGGTGCCGTGGCTCGAGCTGCGCAGCTGGACACCGGCGCAGTTCGGCGAGCACATCCGTCAGCGGGTGGGTGCCACGCCGCTGTTCCTCTCGTTCGACATCGACTTCGTCGATCCGGGGCTCTGTCCGGGGACGGGAACGCCGGAGATCGGCGGGCCCAGCGGCGAGCAGGCGCTCGACCTCATCCGCGCCCTGCGCGGGGTCAACCTGGTCGGTGCCGATGTGGTCGAGGTCGCCCCGCAGTACGACAGCTCGGGGCAGCACACGGCGCTGATGGCGGCGAACGTCGTCTACGAGCTGCTGACGCTGCTCGCGATCAGCAAGGGCTGAGCCGCTCGGCGTCGGCGACGAGCGCCTCGAGGCGCGCCTCGTCGATTGTGTGTCCGGCCTGTCGGGCGAAGTTCGCGAGGATGCGGAAGCCCTGGGGGGTGAGGACGCTCTCGGGGTGGAACTGCACGCCCTCGATCGGGAGCGAGCGGTGGCGCAGGCCCATGATCAGACCATCGCCCAGCCGTGCGGAGACGATCAGGTCGCTCGCCGCGCCGGGCTCGTCGGCGGCGAGCGCGTGATAGCGCCCGGCGCTGAAGGGCGCGGGCAGACCCGCGAGGAGGCCGGCTCCATCGTGCTCGATCAGCGCCGTGCGCCCGTGCATGGCGTTGGCGTTGGGGCCGACGGGCACGCCGAAGGCGACGGCGATGCACTGATGGCCGAGACAGATCCCGAGCACCGGCAGCTCGCGGCCGAACGTGCGGATCGCCGCCGTCGAGATGCCCGCCTCGTCGGGGCCCTGGGGCCCGGGCGAGACGATCAGGCCCGTTGGCGCGAGTGCCGCGAGCTCGTCCAGGCGCGTGCTGTGCGATGGCACGACGGTGGCGGTGGCGCCGAGCTCGGCGAGCCGATGCTGGATGTTGAGGACGAACGAGTCGCGATTGTCGAGGATCACGATCACGGCAGGGCCCTCCAGCCGTCGGCGAGTTCGGCGAGCGCGGGTGACTGCGCCAGCGCGATGCCCTCGACGCGTGCGATCGGCACGACGCCGCGTCCGGCGGTCAGCAGCGCCGCGCCGCGGGCCGTGGCCAGCTCGTCGAGCTGCACGTTTCGCTCGCGCGCCGCGAGCTGCTCGAGGGCCCAGGCGCGTGTGATGCCCGGCAGGATGCCGTGCAGCGCGGGCGTCGAGAAGCCGCCGTCGGCGTCGTGCAGCACGATGCTCGCGCGCGTCGTCTCGCCGATCAGCCCGGTGGGTGAGACGAGCAGCGCCTCGCCCCCGACAGTGGCCTCGGCGGTGTCGGCCCACCTGCGGTCGGCTGTCTTCAGCAGGCGCTCCGACAGGGCCGGATCGTACGAGCGGTCCGTCAGGAGCTCGACGGGCGTCGCCGGACGCGGCGGCCGAGTCGAGGGTCGCACTCCGTCGTCGTCGACGTCGACGCGCAGCAGAAACGGCGGGTCGGTGAGGAGCAGCGCGTCCTCGAAGCAGGCCTCGACGGCGGCGACCTGCGCGGGCGAGGCGCCGGAGCGCGCGAGCCGCTCGAGGTGCTGTTCGCGCAGCCGGATGCGACCGGCGTCCACGAGCACCGTCTCGAAGACCGCGATCACGACTCCCACCCGGCCAGCGTGGCGTGTGTCGCCGTGAGGAACGGCCGTGCCTTGATGAGCGTCTCCTCGGCCTCCTCATCCGGATCGGACAGCAGCGTGATCGCGCCACCGGCGCCGTAGCGCGCCTCGCCACCGGCGACGGTGGCCGTGCGGATGGCGATGCTCGCGGTGAGCGACCGCCGCGCTGGCTCGTACGCGAAGATGGCGCCGCAGTAGAAGCCGCGCGGATCCTCCTCGAGCCGATCGATCAGCTCCATCGCGCGCCGCTTCGGCGCGCCGGTGATCGAGCCGCCGGGGAAGCAGGAGACGAGGACGTCGGGCAGTCGCACGTCGGCGCGAATGGTCGCCTCGACGGCACTGACGAGGTGCATCACGTTCTCGGTCCGCTCGAGCTCGCAGAGCGCGGTGACGCGCACGGAGCCCGGCTCGGCCGTCGCGGTGAGGTCGTTGCGCAGGAGGTCCACGATCATCACGTTCTCGGCGCGATCCTTGTCTGAGGCCCGCAGCTCGTCGGCCAGCCGGGCATCCTCGGCGGGCGACGCGCCGCGGCGCCGCGTGCCCTTGATGGGTCGCGTCTCGGCGCGTCCGTCGCGTACGTGGAGGAAGACCTCGGGTGACACGCTGGCGAGCTCCACGCCGTCACCGGCCAGGTAGGCGGCATGGTCGGCCGGTGCGACGGCGACGAGCCGTTCGAACAGGTCCCAGCCGCCGCTCTGCCACGGCACGCGGATCACGTGGGCGAGGTTGATCTCGAACGCCTCGCCCGCACTGATCAGCCGCTGCACGTCGCGGGCCCGCTCGCCGAACTGCCCGCGCGAGAGGCCGGACGTGGCCGTACGCTCGGCGGGTTCGGCGAGGGAGGCGGGCGGGTCCTCCCCGCTGATCGCCGCGGTCAGCACGTTCCGCGTCGGCCCATCCGGACCGAGCACGTCCCAGCTGCCCGTCGCGGTGTCATGGACGGCGTAGGTGCGGTGATAGTGGGCGAGCAGGGCGGGGTCGCGGGCGGGGTGGCGGGGGGCGATGCCGAGCAGATCCAGGCCGGCGTCGTAGGCGATGGCCCCGACCCACACCCCCTCGCCGTGCGCCTCGTGGACGAGGCGGGGCGGAATCGCGGGCAGCCCGGCACCGGTCTCCAACTGGATCGTCGCCTCGGGGGCCACGGCCAGCAGCGAGCGCGTGCCGAACGGCGTCGGGTGCGCGCTGAGGAGCAGCGTGGGGCGGTGGCCCTCGGTGATCAGCCGACGGGCGGCGCCGAGCGGAGTCGACATGTCCGGCAGGGTATCCGACGGGCTGCGGCCGCAACGGCCTCGCGTGCGATGAGTCGGTCATGCCTCCTCTGCTGATCCTGTCGGGTGCGTCGCGCGGCATCGGCCGCGCCATCGCCGAGCGCGCGCTCGAGCGCGGCATGACGGTCGGCGCGCTGGCGCGGACGGGTGCGGATCTCGCTTCGCTCGCCGCGCTCGCGCCCGAGCGGGTGGAGGTGGCCGTCGCCGATGTCCGTGATCAGGCTGCGGTGGCGGCCGGTGCCGGTGCGGCGATCGCCCGCTTCGGCGCGCCCACGCTCGTGGTGGCGGCGGCCGGCACGCTCGGACCGATCGACCGCCCCTGGCGGCTGGCAGGCGATGCGCTCACCGAGGCGCTCGCGATCACCGTGACCGGCGCCGCGAACCTGGCGAGCGCCACCGTGCCGGCGATGCTCGAGACGGGGCGCGGCACCTTCGTCGCCGTCTCTGCATCCAGTGCGTCGCGCGTCTTCCCCGGCTGGGCGGCGTACGGCGCCGCCAAGGCGGGGCTCGATGCCTACGTGCGCTACCTGGCGGCGGAGGCGGGCGACGCGCTCACGACGTTCTCGTTCGTGCCGGGTCTGACGGACACGGCGATGCAGGCCGGGCTGCGCGCTGTCGATGAGGAGCGCTTTCCGCAGGTCGAGCAGTTCCGTCGCTGGCACGAGCGCGGCGTCTCCAAGCAACCGGCCGTCGTCGCCGAGGCGCTGGAGCTCGCGCTCGCATTGCCCCGCGAGGAGCTGCACGGGCAGGTGGTCGAGGCGGATGCGCTGCTGAAGGCGCAGGCTCAGGCTGCGCGTCGCGTCGACGCCTGAGCCTCGAGCAGGCGATACAGGCGGTACGAGGCGAGCGCGACGAGCGGCACGGTCAGCGCGTTGGCCAGCAGCCCGAGCAGCGAGCCGGCGACGGTCCGTGGGACGCCCTCGGGCAGCGTCATGCTGATGCTCGACAGCACGACCGCGATCATCAGCGCGATCACCGCGACGATGAAGATCACGCCGAACGTGCGGAGCCAGTTGCCGCGGGTCAGGCCGGCAGAGCGGCGCAGCGCCGCTCCGTAGCGGGCATCACCGGTGGCGACGGCGACCGTGGCGACGGTCAGGCGCACGCCGTTGAAGAGCGCCGACCCGAGCAGCACGCCGGCACCGATGGTCATCAGCGTCGGCGAGTTCGATGCGTAGCCCAGCGCAATCAGGGCGCCGGGCAGCGCCGCGATCACGATCAGCACCATCACCTGCGTGAGCACGTACTCGACGAGCATCCCGAAGGCCGGGCCGACCTCGCGGATCGGGCTCGCCGCGTCGGACTGCTCGAGGCTGATCGCGCTGCGCACCAGCATGATCGTGGCGATCGGCGCGCACAGCAGGATCGAGCCCACAGCCTCGAGAATGGCGATGCTCTGCACGTTGTCGGTCGTGTCCGGCACGGCCAGCTGCAGCGCGAGCAGGGCGACGGAGAGCGGCAGGAAGATCAGCAGCGTGGTCGCGATGAAGGCCCCTGCCCGACGCCGGTAGAGGGCGAATGCCTCGCGGATCGCGGTTGCCACCATGTGGCAAGGCTACAGCGGCATTCCTCCGGATGGCGATGCCGTGCGAAGAACCCAGCAATGAACGGGGATTTCATCATCGTGACGCCTGTCACGTCCTTGCGGGCATCCGCATCCCCACGTACGCTGCCAAGCACGCGTGGCATCGCCACGCACGTTTTCGGAGGTTCCTGGTGATTCGACACGATGTGGTTGTCCTCGGTGCGGGCCTTGCAGGCATGCGCGCTGCGATTGAGGCGAAGCGGGCGGGTGTTGACGTCGCCGTGATCTCGAAGCTGCATCCGACGCGGTCGCACTCCGGCGCGGCTGAGGGTGGCATCAACGCCGCTCTGGGCAATGCGACGGAGGATTCGCCGGCCACGCACGCGTTCGACACCGTCAAGGGCTCGGATTACCTCGGCGACCAGGACGCGATCGAGATCTTCGCGAACGAGGCCCCCGGCGACATCTACGAGCTCGAGCACATGGGCGCGATCTTCACGCGCGCCGCCGACGGCAAGCTCGCGCAGCGCCCGTTCGGCGCCGCGGGTGCGCCGCGCACGGTCTACTCGGCCGACATCACCGGCCACGTCCTGATCCACGTGCTCTACGAGCAGCTGGTCAAGCACGAGGTCAAGGTCTACGAGGAGTTCTTCGCGACGCAGGTCGTCGTCGACGGCGGCCAGTGCGCGGGCGTCATCGCCTGGGATACCCAGCGCGGTGGGCTCCACGCGATCCAGGCCAACCACGTGATCCTCGCCACGGGCGGAGTCGGCCGCATGTACTACGGCACGACGAACGCGTTCGCCTGCACCGGCGACGGCATGTCGCTCGCCTGGAACGCCGGCGTGCCGCTGAAGGACATGGAGTTCCTGCAGTTCCACCCGACGACGCTGAAGTCGAACGGCGTCCTGATCACCGAGGGCTGCCGTGGCGAGGGTGGCTACCTGCGCAACAAGGACGGCGACCGCTTCATGGTCGGCGACGCGCCGAACGCGATGGAGCTGGCCTCCCGCGACGTCGTGTCGCGCGCCGAGTGGAAGGAGATCGCCGACGGCCGCGGCGTCGACGGCTGCGTCCTGCTCGACCTCACGCACCTCGGCTGGAAGAAGCTCCAGAGCCGCCTGCCGGGCTCGCGCGAGCTGGCCATGGACTACGCGGGCGTCGACCCGATCGAGCAGCCGATCCCGGTGCGCCCGGGTGCCCACTACATGATGGGCGGCGTCGACTGCGACACGTGGGGCGAGACCATCGTGCCGGGCCTCTGGGCCGCGGGCGAGGTCGCCTGCGTCTCGATCCACGGTGCCAACCGCCTCGGCGGCAACTCGCTCATGGAGACCGTCGTCTTCGGTCGTCGTGCTGGACAGGCGGCGGCGGAGCGCGTCAAGGAGCAGGGCGACACGGGTGCACGCATCGAGCCCGCCGTGCTCGCCGACGAGGATCGGCGCATCGCCGCGATCGTCAACAACACCGAGGGCGAGCGCCCCGGCGTGCTGCGCGAGGAGCTCGCGAAGACGATGTACGACAAGGCCGGCGTCTACCGCACCGA
>JBILWG010000171.1:0-4190 GCA_044369995.1 Gaiellales bacterium
CCCGCAGCCGGCACCGCGGAACGCGACGCGCGTGCCGTCGGCCAACGTGCCGACGCCCTCGCAGCCCGGCGTGCGCGGAACCGGTAGCCCCGCCCCGACCTTGCCGTCGGCGATCCAGACGTCGAGAGGGTTGATCGCGCCACGCGTGATGGTGACGAGCGACTCACCTGCGCCGACGGCCGGCGCGTCGATCTCCTCGACGGCGAGCGGCTCGCCGAATGCGTGCTGACGAACGGCGCGCATCAGACCGTCCCCACGCCGCCCATCAGGACGTACTTGACGTCGAGGTACTCGTCGATGCCGACGGAGCCGCCCTCGCGGCCGTAGCCCGACTGCTTGACGCCGCCGAACGGCGCGTTGGCGGCCGAGATGATGCCGGCGTTGGCGCCGACGATGCCGTACTCGAGGCGCTCGGCGACACGCATCAGCCGGGCGTAGTCCTTGGTGTGGAAGTACGACGCGAGCCCGTAGATCGAGTCGTTGGCGAGCGCGATGACCTCGTCCTCCGTGTCGAACACGGTCAGGCCGGCGACCGGGCCGAACGTCTCCTCGTAGAAGATGTCCATCTCCCGCGTGACGCCGTCGATGATCGTCGGGGCGTAGAAGGCGCCCTTGGCGAACTCGCCCTCGGTCAGGCGCTGGCCGCCCGTCACGAGCGTGGCGCCCTTCGCGATCGCGTCCTGCACGTGCTCATCGGCCTTATCGACGGCGCGGCTGTCGATCAGCGGTCCGATCACGGTGCCCTCGGCGAGGCCGTGCCCGACCTTCATGGCCTCGACCTTGGCCTTCAGCTTGTCGCGGAAGGCGTCGTAGACGCCGCGCTGCACGAACGCGCGGTTGGCGCAGACGCAGGTCTGGCCGGCGTTGCGGTACTTCGAGGCGATCAGCCCGTCGACGGCCTCATCGAGATCGGCGTCGTCGAAGATGATGTACGGCGCGTGGCCGCCGAGCTCGAGACTGAGGCGCTTGACCTGCTCGGCCGAGGCGCGGATCAGGTCCTTGCCGATCTCGGTGGAGCCCGTGAAGGAGATCTTCTTCACGCGGGCGTCGGTGAAGATCGTGTTCGCGACCATGCCGGCATCGCGCGACGTCACGAGGTTGACCACGCCGGCGGGGGCGCCGGCATCCTCGATGCAGCGCAGCACGAGCGCCGCGGTCAGCGGCGTGGCGCTGGCGGGCTTGACGACGCTGGTGCAGCCAGCAGCCATCGCGGGGCCGAGCTTGCGGGTCATCATCGCGGCCGGGAAGTTCCACGGCGTGATCGCGGCGACGACGCCAACGGGCTGGCGCAGCACGAGCACGCGGTTGTTGGTGTTCATCGGCGGGGCGATCTCGCCGTAGACGCGCTCGGCCTCGCCGGCGAACCACTCGAAGAAGCTGGCGGCGTACTCGACCTCGCCCTTGGCCTCGGCGAGCGCCTTGCCCTGCTCCGACGTCATCGTCGTCGCGATCTCGTCGGCGCGCTCGCGCATTAGGTCGGCGGCCTTGCGCAGGATGCGGGCCCGCTGGATGGCCGGCGTGGAACGCCAGCCGGGCAGCGCTGCAGCGGCGGCATCGATCGCGGCCTTGACGTCGGCCTCCGTGCCGTTCGGCATCGAGCCGACCTTGTTGCCGGTCGCGGGATCCGTCACGTCGAAGCGGGCACCGCCCGTCGCGTCGGTCCAGGAGCCTCCGATGAGAAGGTGTTCGTCGAGATTGATCGTGGTCGCCATGGCTGGTCAGGCCTCCTTGTCTGCGGGCATCCTACGGGCTTTCAGGCGGCTGGTCGCCGTACGCATCCACACGGCGACGTGCTGGCGCTCGACCACGCCGGCGGCGATCAGGCCGACGGTCGGCGGCACCGTCGCCGGCAGCAGATCGAGCGTCCCGAACAGCAGGCCGAGCAGCAGCCCGGCCGTCGCCGTCGCCAGAGCTGCCGACACCGTCGCGCGCACGCTGGCGGCGACGATCGCCCCGACGATCGCTGCGAGATAGACGTCTCCCCACCCCATCGAGGCGCCGAGCAGCTCGAGCTGCTGCAGCGCCGGCAGCCCGCGCGGCGGCGCGGCGGCGGACAGGGCCTGGGCGACCGGGCCGACCTGCACGGTCAGCACCTGCCAGATGTCGACGACCATGGCCACGAGCACGCCGACGACGAGGGCGGCCCGCGGCGCGATCCACCCGGTCAGACGCCCCAGGGACACCCCCGCCAATACGATCAGCAGGTCGCCGGCCAGCTCCGTCCAGCCGCTCTCCGGCAGCCGCCAGGCGAGCAGCCAGAGCAGTGGCGAGACGAGCGCCAGCGGCAGCGCCCAGCGGCGCACGTGCAGCACGGCGAGGAGCGCCAGCGGTGGCACGGCCAGCGCAGCAAGGTCCGTCACCGCCCCCACGGCACCGGGAATCGTGCCGAGCGCAATCACCCCACCGCCGATGGTGACCAGCGGCAGCAGCCCCAGCAGGGGATGCCGCGGAATGCGCGGCAGCAGGCCCGGATCGCGGACGAGCGGGATCACCGCCGCCTGGAGGAGGACGAGCGCTGCGTAGGGCCAGCCGTAGGGCACAGCCACAGGGTAGGTGCTGGACGGCTCGGGATTGCCGTCCCCTACCCGCTCATCGGGGTACGCAGATTCGAACTGCGGACCTCTCCGTCCCGAACGGAGCGCGCTACCAGGCTGCGCCATACCCCGAGCGGTGATGAGTATGCCAGAACCTGGGCGCCCAACCCGGCGCATCCCCGCCGCGTCCGGCGCGAGCCGACCCGCCAGCCGGTACCGTGTTGCTCGTGACGGATCCGATTCGCATCACCCCCATCGGCGGTCTCGGCGAAGTCGGACGGAACATGACCGTCGTCGAGCACGACGGCGTCCGCATCGTGATCGATTGCGGCATCGGCTTTCCGCACGGCGACGATCGCGGCCTCGGCGTCGACATCTTCCTGCCCGACGTGCGCATCATGCGCGGCAAGCCGGTCGACGCGGTGCTGGTCACGCACGCCCACGACGACCACGTCGCGGCGCTCGCGCACCTGATCCGCACGGGCACGCCGATCGGCCGCATCGTGTCGCTGCCCTTCACCATCGCGATGGTCGAGGCCAAGCTGTCCGAGCACGACCTGCCGCTGCCGCCGCTCGTCACGGTGCAGCCGGGCGACATGGTCGAGATCGGCTCGATCACCGCCGAGTTCATCCGCGTCGCGCACTCGATCCCCGATCCGACCGCCATCGCCTTGCACACGAAGCTCGGCACGATCGTGCACACCGGCGACTACAAGCTCGACGCGACCGGGCAGGACGTGCGCCGCCAGGTCGACCGCAAGCGCCTGACCGCCCTCGGCGAGGCCGGCGTGCTCGCGATGATGGGCGACTCGACGAACGCGCAGCTGCCCGGCCGCACGCCGTCCGAGGCCACGACGATCGAGCCCCTCAACGACGTCATCGACGAGGCGCCGGGACGCATCATCCTGACCAGCTTCTCGTCGCAGATCGACCGCATCGACCACGCGCTGCGCGCCGCGGACCGCACGCACCGCCAGGTCATGCTGCTCGGTCGCTCGATGCGCCGCAACGTGAAGATCGCGGAACGCCTGCACGAGGTCATGCCGACGCACCTGCCGAGCCTGTCCCGCCGCGACATCGCCGGCGTCAAGTCCCTCGTCATCTGCACGGGCTCCCAGGCCGAGGAGTTCGCCGTGCTCGGACGCGCCTCGCGCGGCGAGCACCCCGACCTCCACATCGGCAACGGCGATACCGTCGTCTACGCGTCGCGTCCCGTCCCGGGCAACGAAGGCGCGGTCGAGGAGATGCAGGAGATGCTGCGCATGCGCGGCGCCCGCGTCGTCACGCACCACGACGCCGCGATCCACGTCTCCGGCCACGCCCGTGCCGACGAGATCGGCGAGATGATCCGCATGCTGCGCCCCAACGTCGTGATCCCGGTCCACGGCGAGGAGCAGATGCTCCGTGCGCAGGCCGAGCTGGCGATCGAGAACGGCGTCAAGGCCGAGAACGTCCACGTCGGCCAGAACGGCGACGTGATCGAGATCGACGCCACGGGCGTCCGCCTTGTCGACCAGATCGACTCGATGGCGATCCCCGCGGGCTCCGACGGTCTGCCGCTCGGAGCCGGAGAGCCGGGCTGATTCCCGTGCGGCTCGCGGACCTCGTGAGCTGGCTGGACGAGACGCTCGACGCGCGCTCGTTCAAGGACTACGG
>JBILWG010000172.1:0-4172 GCA_044369995.1 Gaiellales bacterium
AGACAACATCCTGCGCGCAACGGGCGCGCCGCGTGCCAAGGGCACGAGCTTCATGGTCTACGCCGTTGCCGACCTCGGCAAGCAGGCGCTCGCGATGGACGACGAGGATGTCCTCGACGCCTATCAGCGCGATCTCGAGGAGGTACTGCCCGAGATCAAGGGCCGCGTCGTCGAGCGCGTGCTGCGTAAGGTCGACGGTGGTCTGCCCTTCCCGCACGTCGGACGCGGCAAGCTGCAGCCCGCGCTCACGCAGCCGCTCGGCCGCATCCACCTTGCGGGTGACTACCTGGGTTCGTGGTACGCCGAGACTGCGGCTCGTACAGGCCAGTGGGCGGCCGAGAACGTAAGGCACCAGCTCGACGCATGAGCACGTTCGACGACCTGCTCCACGAGGGCCCCGTCCCGATCGATGGCGGCTTCGCCACCGAGCTCGAGGCGCTGGACTACGACCTGTCGAGTGATCTCTGGTCGGCCCGCTTGCTGCAGGACGGTCCCGCTGCCGTTGAGGCCGTGCACCTGAACTACCTGCGGGCCGGCGCGCGCGTTTCGATCACCGCGTCGTACCAGGCCAGCCAGGAGACCTTCGCGACGGCGGGCATTCCCGCCTCGGATGCCGATCGCCTGCTCGCGACGAGCGTCACGCTCGCGCAGGCCGCGCGTGCCTCGTTCGAGCGCGAGCAGCCCGACGCGCCCTTCACGCTCGTCGCCGCCTCGCTCGGCCCGTACGGCGCGATGCTGGCGAACGGCCAGGAGTACACGGGCGACTACGAGGGCGCTGGCGTCGAGGAGATCTTCCGCTTCCACCGCCCGCGCGTCGCAGCCCTGCTCGGGCCCGGCCCAGACGTGCTGGCCTGGGAGACAATTCCGAACCTGCTTGAGGCCGAGGCGATTGCGCGCCTGCAGGACGAGTTCGCCGGGCCAGCCGCCTGGGTGTCGTTCCAGTGCCGCGACAGTGGGCACATCGCCGACGGCTCGCCGGTCGAGGACGCCATCGCGCGCATCAAGGACGCCCCGGGCATACGCGCGGTCGGCTGCAACTGCACCGCGCCCGAGCACGTGCTCGAGCTGATCGAGCGCTGCCGTGCGGCGGCGCCTGAGCTCGCCGTGGTCGTCTACCCGAACGACGGCCGCGTCTGGGACGGCATGGCGCGCGAGTGGGCCGTTGGTGGTGCCGGCGGCTTCCCGGCTGACACCGTGCGCTCCTGGGCTTCAGCCGGTGCAACGTTGATCGGCGGGTGCTGTGGCGTCACGCCCGCGGGCGTGAGCGCGATTGCGGCTGCACTGCGGGCGTAGGCGGGCGAGTCGCGGGAGATCTGCCCGGCGGCGAAGTCGGCGGTCTCCGCGACAAACGCATCGCCGGGCTGTGCCATTACGACGGGTGTGACATCGAGGTCCCCGCGGCGGTACGTCGGCATGTCACGCGTGATGCAGTGCTCGGCTAAGCCACGACTTCGATCGTGCTTGCCACGCCACGGGCGGCCGATTCGCCGGCGGGCGTGCGCACGACGATGCGCACCCGGTCGGAGCGGAATAGATCGTGCGAGTGCTCGAATGGGCGGCCGTCGCGATCCCAGGCCGTGCGAATGATCGCGACGAGTGGCGTGGAGCGCTTGACCTCGAGCACCTTCGCCTCCGCCGAGCCGGCGCCCACGATCTCGATCTGCTCCATCGCCTCGCCGGGCTTGACGTCGAACTCGCTCTGCAGCAGCTCGTAGAGCGAGCCGCCGAGGCCGTGGTCGAGCATGCCCGCGAAGCGCGCGGCGGGGAAGCGGGCGCGCTCGTAGGAGATCGGCTCCCCATCGGCTAGCCGCACGCGCACGATCTCGAGCACGAGCGCACCGACGGCGAGGTCGAGCGCCGCGGCGGTCTCGGCGTCGGCCTCGATCGTGGCGGTCGAGAGCACGCGGGCGTCGGCCGAGAAGCCCTGGCGCCGGAGGTACGACGGCAGGCCGGCCATGCTGCGCAGGTCGCGCTCGACCTTGCGCGCCGCGACGAACGTACCCCCGGTGCGTCCCGACTGCCGGCGCACCGCGCCCATCGTCTCGAGGGCGCCCAACGCGGCGCGCAGGGTTGAGCGGCTGACGCCGTAGTGCTCGGCGAGATCGCGCTCGCCGCCGAGGCGCTCGCCCGGCGCGAGCACCCCGCTGGCGATCTCGCTCAGGATCCGGTCGCGCACGCCGATGCCGGCCGGACCGAGCTGCCCGGCCGGGGCTCTCTCGTCCGCTGGCACGGCCTTGCTCAGATCGCCTCCATGGCGGACGGCGCCTCGGGCAGCGTCTGGCCGCCGTCGACGACGATCGTCTGGCCGGTGATGAACTTGGCCTCGTCGGTGGCGAGGAACATCGCGGCGTAGCCGATGTCCTCGAGGTCGCCGAGCTTGCCGAGCGGGATCGACTCGGCGGCCGTACGCAGGTAGTCCTCGCCGAGCCCGACGAGGCCCTCCGTGAGGATGTTGCCCGGCAGCACCGCGTTGATCGTGATCTTCTTCGGCGCGAGCTCCATCGCGGCACCGCGCATGAAGCCCAGCTGGCCGGCCTTCGAGGCGCCGTAGTGCGACAGCGCGGGGATCGCCGTGAACGGGCCGGTGATCGACGACGTGAGCACGATGCGCCCATGACCCGACTTGGCCAGCGCGGGAATGGCGTGCGCGACGGAGAGGATGTTGCCCTTGAGATTCGTATCGAGCATCAGGTCGAGCGCCTCCTCGGTCATCTCCTCGAGGCGGCACTCGGGGAAGACGCCCGCGTTCGCGCACAGCACGTCGAGACCGCCATGCAGAGCAACCGTCTCGTCGACGACGCGCTTGCAGTCCTCGGCCCGGCTCACGTCACCCCGCACGAACGAGGCGTTCGCACCGAGCGAGGCAACGGCGGCGGCGCCCGTCGTGGCGTCCCGGCCGGAGACCGCGACCTTGCAGCCGGCATCGGCGAAGACGCGCGCGATGCCGAGGCCGATGCCCTTGGTGCCGCCGGTGACGAGGACGCTGCGGCCCTCAAGCGAGTTGAACATCTTGCTCATGGTTCTTGACCTCCTGGTCAGGCGTAGTGCGAGAGATACGTCTCCGCGAGCGGACACGTGGCGAGCGTGAAGTCGGCACCGAGCTCCTGCGCCTCGATGGCATGGGCGTAGTGCGAGCCGACCCAGCAGAGCAGCATCATGCGGCGCAGCATCACGAAGGTGTCGAGCTCGGCCTCGTCCTCGGCGCTGAGCGTGCCGGCGGAGCGGTAGCCCTCGAGCCACGCGGCGCGCCACTCGGGCACCATCGGATGCTCCTCGATGAACGAGATCGTGGTCGCGAAGTCGTACATGAACCAGCCGGAGCCGCAGTCGTCGAAGTCGATCGCACGTACGTCGTCGCCGAGCACGAGCACGTTGGCCGGGCGCATGTCGGCGTGGATCAGGCCGTAGCGCGCCGGGCCCTTGCCGTACGCCTGCAGGCGTCGGTCGATGACGTCGACGGTGCGCTGGAAGAGGTCGCGGTTCTCGGCGTCGAGGCCGACGGCGTCCTGCCACGGACCCCAGTGGCCCTGGGGGCCGAGGGCGGTGTCGAAGTCCCAGGCAAAGCGGGTGAACGCGGCCGGCTGCTGCCAGCGGCGCGCGTGCTCGTGCATGCCGGCACTGATGGCGCCGAGCGTGCGGTAGACCGGCAGCAGGTCGGCGTCGGGATCGGGCGGTGCGCCCTCCTCCCAGGCGAACAGGACGACGCTGCGCTCGGGCAGGACGTCTGTGGCCAGCTGGATGACACGCTCGCCGCTCTTCGCGGGCAGGGCGGTGACGGTGCCGACGACGTCCTCCTGCTGGAGCGCGTCGATCCACATCAGCTCGGACGCTATCTCGGCGGGCGTGTGGTAGCCGATCCGGTGCACGCGCAGGGCGTAGGCGATGCCGGAGTCGGGATCCTCGACGCGGTACGTCCAGTTCTCGGACAGGTTGATCAAGCGCAGCGTGCAGTTCGGCGACACGTCGTAGTGCGTCAGCGCGGCCTGTGCCAGGCGATCCACCTCGTCTTGATCCACGACCTCTGCCATGGGCTCCACCTCTCCTCAGGGGCAGGAGTATATGGGTATCCGGTCTGTTCGACCAGACCGATGTCCCGAAGGGGTCAGACCCTTTTGGGACATCCGGCCGATGTCGAATCAGACCGCAACGCTGCAATGTCCCAAAAGGGTCTG
>JBILWG010000173.1:0-4159 GCA_044369995.1 Gaiellales bacterium
CCCTCTGCAAAGGTCGTCTGGTTGACTACGTCCATGCGACGCCTCACTTGGACTGCCAACCTGATGGAGGCGGAGATGATCTCGGGGCTTCTGGAGGGTGAAGGCATTCGGGTGCTGATCCGGCGCCAGCAGGGCATGGACGTGCCGGAGTTCCTGGCCGGCGGGCCACGTGAACTGTTCGTCGATGACGCGCAGTACGATGAAGCGGCGGAGATCGTCGAAGCACACTTCGGGCTGCGATAGGCCTCCGGGAAGCAGCGCAGCCGCGCTGGCGTTCTCCTGCTTGGGCGCCCTCGCGTCTCCACCATGGCTCACGATCCCCTCGAACTCACCTCCGGCACCGAAGTGCGCAAGGCCTTCTGGCCGACGCTGCGCCGCGGCGTCGGCCTGGTGCGCGACCACCGGCTCGTGCTCGCGATCTCGATCGTGCTGGCGATCGCCGGGCAGATCTTCACGATCGCGATCCCGTGGGCGACCGGACGCGTGGTCGACGAGGCGATGAAGCCCCAGGACACCGCGCAGTTGCGCTACCTGATCGGCCTCATCCTCGCGCTCGCCGTCGGCCGCTTCGCGGTGATGTACCTGCGCCGCATCATCTCGGGGACGATGGCCGTCAACATCGAGCGCGACCTGCGCAACCTCGTGTACCACCACCTGCTGTCGCTGTCGTTCCCGTTCTTCGACCGCAACCAGACCGGCCAGATCATGAACCGCGCCACCGTCGACCTGACGACGCTGCGCCTGTACCTCGGCTACGGCATCCTCTTCTTCACGCAGCACTCGGTCAGCATCATCGCCGTCATGGCGGTGCTGTTCTGGATGAACCCGCTGATCGCGCTGATGGTTCTCGTGATCGTGCCGCCACTCGCAATCCTCGCGATTCTCTACTCGCGCCGCTCCCAGCCGATCGTGACCGAAGCCCAGCAGGCGCTCGCCCAGGTGACGACGCAGGCCGAGGAAAGCGTCGTCGGCGTCCGCGTGATCAAGGCCTTCGGCCAGGAGACGCAGGAGGTCGATCGTTTCCGCGACCGGGCCAACGACGTCTTCGCGTGGAACGTCGAGGCCACGCGCCTGCGCTCCCAGTACGTGCCGATCATGGACTTCCTGCCGACGATCTCGCTGGCGCTCCTGATCGCAGTCGGCGGCTACGCGGTGATCACGGACCGCATGAGCCTGGGCGACTTCGTGACGTACAGCCTCCTCGTCGCGCTGATCGTGATGCCGCTGCGCATGCTCGGCGGCTGGATCGGCGACACGCAGCGCTTCGTGGCGTCGAGCCAGCGCATCTTCCAGATCCTCGACATGAAGCCGAACATCGAGGATCGCCCAGACGCCCTGCCGCTGCCGGCAGGCGGCGGTGAGATCCGCTTCGCGGATGTGACCTTCGGCTACCAGCCGGAGCGCCCGATCGTGCGCGACATCGACCTCACCATCGCTCCTGGCTCCACGGTCGCGATCATCGGCCGCACCGGCTCCGGCAAGACGACGCTGACGCAGCTGGTGCCGCGCTTCTACGACGCGACCAGCGGCTCCGTCCTCGTCGAGGGCGTGGATGTACGCGCGCTGCAGCTCGACGAGCTGCGCGAGGCGATCGGCACCGTCGCCGAGGACACGTACCTGTTCAGCGCCTCGATCCGGGAGAACATCGCCTTCGGACGCCCCGAGGCCACAGAGGACGAGGTGCGACTCGCCGCCGAGCGAGCCCAGGCGGCGAGCTTCATCGAGGAGCTTCCGGATGGCTACGACACGCTCGTGGGCGAACGCGGCCTCACGCTCTCGGGCGGCCAGCGCCAGCGCATCGCCATCGCGCGCGCACTGCTGCTCGACCCCCGCATCCTGATTCTCGACGACGCGACGGCGTCGGTCGACGCCTCGACGGAGAGCCGGATCCGCGATGCCCTCGAGGAGGTCATGCAGGGTCGCACGACGCTGATCATCGCCCACCGCCTGTCGACGATCGCGCTGGCGGACCGCATCGTGGTGCTCGACGACGGGCGCATCGTCGCGGACGGCACGCACGACGAGCTGATCGGCACGAACGACGTCTACCGCGAGATCCACGACCATGGACTCGTCGATCGCCGCTTCGTCAACGCCGACGGCGACCACGTGATCATCCCCGTCGGCCACGAGGAGGATGCGTCGTGAGCCGCGGCTGGGGTCCCGCCGGCGGCGAGGTCGTCTCCGGGAAGGGCAAGCGCAAGCAGGGCCTGCTGCGCATCCGCCGGCTCGGCACGTACGTCGGCCCGTACCGTCTGCGACTGCTCGGCGCGATCGTCGCCATGTTCGGCGTGCTCGGCTGCACGCTGGCACTGCCGCTCCTGATGAAGACCGCGATCGACTCGGCGATCATCCCCCGCGACACGAGACTCCTGCTGCTCATCGCCGGCGTCGTGATCGCCATCGGCATCATCGGCATCGCCCTATCGCGCGTCGAGACGTACCTCACCGGCTGGGTCGGCGAGCGCGTCCTCAACGACCTGCGCGTCGACCTCTTCCAGCACATGCAGAGCCTGTCGATGGGCTACTTCGAGAAGCAGCGCACCGGCGTCCTCATCTCGCGGCTGACGAACGACGTCGAGGCGCTGCAGCAGCTCGTGACGGACGGGCTGACGTCGACGGTGCGCAACGTGCTGACGCTGGTCGTCGCCGGTGGCATCCTGCTCGTCCTCGACTTCCGCCTCGCGCTCGCCACCATCATCGTCTTCCCGTTGATGGCGGTGCTGACGTTCATCTTCCGCGGACAGTCGGCGCGGGCGTACGGGCAGATGCGCTCCCGGCTCGCGCTCGTCACCGCGTCGCTGCAGGAGGACCTCAACGGCATCCGCGTCATCCAGGCGTATCGCCGCGAGGCCAAGAGCCGCGAGCAGATCGCCGTCCTCAACGAGTCGTATCGCGAAGCCAACCGCACGACCGTCACGTCGAGCGGCTGGTACTTCCCGACGGTCGAGTTCCTGGCCGCCGTGGCGACCTGCATCGTCTTCGGCTACGGCGGCTACCTCTACGTCGACAACACGATCGAGATCGGCGTCCTGGTGGCGTTCATCGGGTATCTCGCGTCGTTCTTCGATCCTGTCCAGCAGTTGAGCCAGGTCTACAACACGTTCCTCGCCGGCACGGCGGCGCTCGACAAGATCTTCGACGTGATGGACGACCAGCCGACGCTGGTCGATGCGCCCGACGCGCAGGCGCTGCCGTCGCTGGTCGGCGCGGTGCGCTTCGAGGACGTGCGCTTCGGCTACAACCCGGAGCGCCCCGTCATCGACGGCCTCGACCTCACGGTCGCCGCCGGACAGACGGTGGCCCTGGTGGGCCATACCGGTGCCGGCAAGTCCACGATCATCAAGCTGCTGGCGCGCTTCTACGATCCACAGGCCGGGCGCATCACGATCGATGGCCACGACGTCCGCTCCGTCACGATCGAGTCGCTGCGCGCCCAGATCGCGATGGTGCCGCAGGAGGGCTTCCTGTTCAACGGCACGATCCACGAGAACATCGCCTTCGGACGCCCGGATGCGACGCGCGCCGAGGTCGAGGCAGCGGCCCGGGAGGTCGGTGCCGACCGCTTCATCGAGCAGCTCGCCGACGGGTACGACGAGCGCGTGCAGGAGCGCGGTGGCCGTCTCTCGATCGGCCAGCGCCAGCTGATCGCGTTCGCGCGCGCCCTCTTGGTCGATCCGCGTCTCCTGATCCTCGACGAGGCGACCTCCAGCGTCGATATCCAGACCGAGGCGCACATCGAGGAGGCGCTGACGCGGCTGCTCGCCAATCGCACCGCCTTCGTCGTGGCCCATCGCCTGTCCACCATCCGCAATGCGGATCTGATCGTCGTGCTCGAGCATGGTCGCGTGATCGAAGCCGGCTCCCACGACGAGCTGCTCGCGCAGGAGGGGCGCTACCGCGGACTCTACGGCGACTGGGCCGAGGCGATCTCGCGGTGAGGCGCCCCGACATCGTCACCAGCCTGGCGCGGTTCGGCCTGATCGCGCTGGTACTCGTCGTCGCGGTGATCGGGCACTGGGCGATCCCCTCGGCGATCGGCCTGCTGCCGAAGCTCGTGGCGATCGCACTGCTCGA
The DNA here is from genome assembly GCA_044369995.1 of Gaiellales bacterium. Lineage (GTDB taxonomy): Bacteria > Actinomycetota > Thermoleophilia > Gaiellales > F1-60-MAGs149 > F1-60-MAGs149. The sequence goes on from JBILWG010000173.1 coordinate 4,078, forward strand.
GCTGGCGGTGCTGTGGCTGTTCGGACGCTGGACGCGTCGGCGAGCGGATACGACACCGCGCCGCTGACGCAGCGCATGCCTC
>JBILWG010000043.1:0-12414 GCA_044369995.1 Gaiellales bacterium
TGCCCTTCAGCGAATCGACCATGTCGGTCGTGAGGTACTTCGAGTTCGTGCGCGGGTAGGTCAGCAGCTTGTGCGTGTCGTAGAGACTCTGCGCCGCCGACAGCGTGCGCTTGGCGGTGAACCCGAACTTCGAGTTCGCCTCGCGCTGCAGGCTCGTCAGATCGAACAGCAGCTTCGGCTGCTCGACGCGCGGCGTCTTGTCGACACGCACGACCTTCGCAGCGGCAGCCGCACGCACCGCCGAGGCAATCGCCTCGGCCTCATCACCCGTCGGCGTGCTCTTGCGGGGACCGTCGAACCACTTGCCACCGTATGGCTTGCCCGACTGGCTCGTGAAGTCGGCGACGACCTCCCAGTACGGGACGGGGATGAACGCCTTGATCTCCTCGTCGCGGCGCGCGATCAGCGCCAGCGTGGGCGTCTTCACGCGGCCGATCGGAATCGGATTGCGCGGCGAGCCGACCTTGACCGTGGCGGCGCGCGTCGCGTTGTAGCCGACCAGCCAGTCCGCGGTCTCGCGCGCCCGAGCCGCCGCCTCGAGGGGCTTCATCTGGTCGTCGTCGAGCAGATGGTCGAACGCATCGCGCAGGGCTCCCTTCGTCATCGACGAGAACCAGGCGCGCTCGACGGGCTTCTCGACCCCGGCGGTCTGATAGATCAGCTTGAAGATCAGCTCGCCCTCACGGCCGGCGTCGCAGGCGTTGACGATGATGTCCACGTCCTTGCGCTTCATCGCGCGGTGCAGCACGGCAAGCTGCTTGACGGCCCGATCGCCGCGCGCCTCATACTGCGGCGTCTCCGGGATGATCGGCAGATCCTCGAACTTCCAGCGCTTGTACTTCGCGTCGTACTCGTCCGGCTCGAGCTGCTCCACGAGATGCCCCGAGGCGGCGCCCACGACGAAGTCGTCGCTCTCGAACAGGTCCCCGTTCTTCTTGAACGTGCCCGGCAACGCGCCGACGACGTCGCGCTGGACGCTCGCCTTCTCGCAGATAATCAGTCGCTTACCCATCAGCGCCGCGGACGGTAGCACGGCTCTCCGCCCTCTTGTCGCCTCGCGCGCACGCAAGGGGGGTAGTCGCGCTACCCTGCGTTCACTCCTCGTCGCAGCCGAAATCACGGCTCTGGCGAAGTGTCAAACACATGTCGGCTGCGTCCGAAAAGACTTCGAACCCCTCTGGCGAGTCCCCCTCGGAGACGACGGGGACCTGGCGCCCCCGCGTGGATGGCCCCGAGGCGATCGGTCCCCTGCCGGAAGGCGTCACGCCGGAGGAGCTGCTCACGTACATGAGCGCCGGCATGTCGCTGGTCAAGTCCTACCGCACGCACGGGCACCTCGCAGCGAAGCTCGATCCGCTCGGGTCCGAACCGCCAGGCGACCCCGCCCTCGACCCGTCGTTCCTCGAACTCGACGAGCGTGCCCTCGAGTCCGTCCCGGCCACACCGCTGCGCGCCTTCGTCGAAGGTGACACGCTCAAAGTCGTCCTCGAGCGGCTCGCCGAGATCTACTGCGGCTCGATCGCCTACGAGATCGAGCACCTGCGCTCCCACCGCGAGCGCATCTGGCTGCGCGAGGCGATCGAGTCGCGCACGTTCTGGATCGACGGCACGCCGGAGGAGAAGCGCCGCCAGCTCATCCGCCTGCTGCGCGTCGAGGGTCTCGAGACGTTCCTGAAGCGCACCTTCCTCGGCGCCAAGCAGTTCTCGATCGAAGGCCTCGACGCGATGATCCTCATGCTCGACGAGGCCGTGCTCCTGGCCGCCCGCGAGGGCATCGAGGACATCTCGATGGGCATGGCGCACCGCGGGCGCCTCAACGTGCAGGCCCACGTGCTCCGGCTCCCGTACACGCAGATCCTCGCCGAATTCGAAGGCGAGACCGACTCGCACGTAGAGACCCTGATGCCAGCCGGCGGTACCGGCGACGTCAAGTACCACTACGGCGCGCACGGTGTCCGCCAGCTCGAGACCGAGCCCGGCGTCACGCGGGAGGTGCGCCTCGCCCTGCTGCCGAACCCGTCCCACCTCGAGTTCATCAACCCGGTCGTCGTCGGCCGCACCCGCGCGCTCCAGACCGACTGGCAGAAGCCATCCGGAACGGTGCGCGATCCCAAGCGCGCGCTCGCGATCCAGATCCACGGCGACGCCGCCTTCCCCGGCCAGGGCGTCGTGGCCGAGACGCTCAACCTGCAGGGCCTGCCGGGCTACACCGTCGGCGGCTCGCTGCACATCATCGCGGACAATCAGGTGGGCTTCACGACCGACCCGGGCGACGGCCGCTCGACCCGCCATTGCTCCGACATCGCCAAGGGCTACGACGTGCCGATCATCCACGTCAACGCCGACGACGTCGACGCGTGCCGCGCCGCCGTGCGCCTCGCAATGGCGTACCGCACGCGCTTCGGCAAGGACATCCTGATCGACCTCATCGGCTATCGCCGCTGGGGCCACAACGAGGGCGACGAGCCGAGCTACACGCAGCCGCTGATGTACAAGGCGATCGACGCGCACCCGCGCGTGGCCGCGATCTACGCCGACCAGCTGGTCGCCGAGGGCGTGATGACCAACGCCGAGGTCGAGGAAATGCGCGAACGCGTCGCCGCCAAGCTGAAGCAGGCCCACGACGAGGTGCGGCACATCACCGTCGACGAGCCGATGCCGACCTTCTCCTCCCCGTCGCGCACGAACATCGAAACCGGAGTCGCCGCCGCGCAGCTCGTGCGCCTCACCGACGAGCTGCTGGCCGTCCCCGACGGCTTCCACGTCAACGACAAGCTGCAGGCCGTGCTCGAGCGCCGTCGCGACGCACTCGGCCCCGACGGGGGCATCGAGTGGGGCCACGCCGAGGCGCTCGCCTACGCCACGCTGCTCGAGGAGGGCACCGCAATCCGCCTGACCGGGCAGGACGCCGAACGCGGCACGTTCGCCCACCGCCATGCCGTGCTGCACGACGCCGACACCGGCGAGGAGTACACCCCCCTCGAGAACCTGCACGGCGCACGCGCCGGCTTCGAAGTGCGCAACGCGCCGCTGACCGAGACCGGCTGCCTCGGCTTCGAGTACGGCTACTCCACCACGCGGCCCGACGCGCTCGTCCTCTGGGAGGCGCAGTTCGGCGACTTCGTCAACGTCGCCCAGGTGATCGTCGACCAGTTCATCATGAGCGGCCGCACCAAGTGGGGCGATGAATCGCGCCTCACGCTGCTCCTCCCGCACGCCTACGAAGGCAGCGGTCCCGAGCACTCGTCCGCACGCCTCGAGCGCTTCCTCAAGATGGCCGCCGAGGATAACTGCACGATCGCCTACCCGACGACGGCCGCGCAGTGCTTCCACCTGCTGCGCCGCCAGGCACTCGCACCCGAGCGCCGTCCGCTGATCGTGATGACGCCGAAGTCGCTGCTGCGCCTCAAGGACGCCTCCTCGAACGTCGAGGACCTCACGCACGGCTCGTTCAGGAAGATCATCGACGACGACGCCGTCGCCGAATTCCGCGACGACATCTCGCGCGTGATCGTCTGCAGCGGCAAGGTCTACTACGACCTCAAGCGCCACCCCGAGTACACACCGGAGGACGGCACCGCACTCGTCCGCCTCGAGCAGCTCTACCCGTTCCCGACCGAGACGCTGGCGCGCACGCTCGCCGGCTATCCGAGCGTCGAAGAGCTGGTCTGGGTGCAGGAGGAGCCGGCGAACATGGGTGCGTGGCGCTCCATCCGCCACCGCCTCGAAATGGCCGCGCCCAGCATCCGTCTGCGCTACGCCGGCCGGCCGTGGCGCGCCAGCCCATCCGAGGGCTACCCGCCAGACCACAAGATCGAGCAGGAGCGCCTCGTGCGCGACGCGCTCGGACTCAACCACCGCTGAGCCGGTACCCTGCCGGACATGGCCGCGGTCGCTTCCTCCCCGGTGCTCGAGATCGCCGCGCTGGCACGCGACATCGTCGGGCCCGACTGGGTCGTCACCGATAGCGCGCAGCTGCGTGTCTACGAGTGCGATGGGCTCAAGAACCAGCGCGAAGTCCCAGGCGCCGTCATCCTGCCCGGCTCGACCGAGCAGGTCGCCGCCGTCGTGCGTCTGTGCCACGAACGCGGTGTGCCGTTCGTGGCGCGTGGTGCCGGCTCGGGGCTGTCAGGCGGTGCGATGCCGAGCGCGCAGGGCATCGTGATCGGCCTGTCGCGCCTGCGGTCCGTGCTCGACCTCGACGCACCCAACCAGCGCGTGCGCGTGCAGCCGGGCGTCACGAACCTCCACGTCAGCGAGATCGCCGCCCCGCACGGCCTCTACTACGCGCCCGACCCGTCGAGCCAGCAGGTCTGCACCATCGGCGGCAACCTCGCCGAGAACGCGGGCGGCGCGCACTGCCTCAAGTACGGCTTCACGACGAACCACGTGCTGACCGCCACGGTCGTGCTGTCCGACGGCACGATCGTCGAGCTCGGCAGCGAGGCGCCGGACGCTCCCGGCCTCGACCTGCTCGGCGTGCTGATCGGCAGCGAGGGCACCGTCGCGATCGTCACCGAGGCAGTGCTCAACCTGCTCCCAAAGCCGCAGCACGTCGAGACGCTCGTCGCGATGTTCCCGTCGTCGGAGACCGCGGGCGAAGCCGTCTCGACGATCATCGCGGAGGGCATCGTGCCGGCCGCCGTCGAGATGATGGATCGCCTCGCGATCGATGCCGCCAAGACGCAGACACCGATTACCTGGGACACGGAGGCCGCGCTGATCGTCGAGCTCGACGGCCCTGTCCGCGAGGTGCAGTCGCAGTTCGAGGCCGTCACCGCCATCTGCGAACGCTGCGGCGCCGATGCCGTGCAGGTGGCAGCGTCGCCGGCCGAGCGCATGGACATCTGGCGTGCTCGCAAGAGCGCGTTCGCCGCCGTCGGCGCGCTCGCGCCCGCCTACCTCGTGCAGGACGGCGTGATCCCGCGCACGCGCCTGCCCGAGGTGCTCAACGGCATCCGCGACTTGGCCGATCAGAACGGCGTGCGCGTCGCCAACGTCTTCCACGCCGGCGACGGCAACCTCCATCCGCTCGTGCTCTACGACAACAAGGTCGAGGGCGAGCAGGAGCGGGCGGAGCACGTCGCGATCGCGATCATCGAGCTCTGCGTCGACTTCGGCGGCTCGATCACCGGCGAGCATGGCGTCGGCGTCGAGAAGGTGTGCTCGATGCCGAAGATGTTCACGGGCGACGACCTCACCGCGTTCGACCGCGTGCGAGCCGCGTTCGACCCCGCCGGGCTCTGCAATCCGGACAAGCTGCTGCCGACGCCGCGGCTGTGCGGCGAGGTCCCGGGCTTCCACCACACGCACCGCGTCGAGGCCGCCGGGCTCGGAGACCGGATGTGATGGCTGACCTCGCGGGCATCCTCGGCGCCGATCGGCTGACGGACGACGATGGCACGCCGGTGCTCACGCCGCGCGATGAGGCCGAGGTGGCCACGCTGCTCGCCGCCGCCACGCATGACGGTCTCGCGCTGATGGTGCGCGGTGGTGGCACCAAGCTGGACTGGCGCCCCGCCCCCACCCGCTGCGACGCGATCCTGTCGACCACGGCCCTGACCGGCATCGTCGACCATCAGCCCGGCGACATGACGCTCGTCGCGCGCGCGGGCACCCCGCTCAGCGACGTGCAGGCGACCGTCACCGGCGATGCCCACCACCATCAGCGTCTCATGCTCGACGGCGTCGGTGGCGACGCCGCCACGCTGGGCGGGATCCTCTCCGCCCGGGCAGCAGGACCGCGCCGCCACCGCTACGGCACACCGCGCGACATCGTGATCGGCGCGCGCTACGTGACGGGGGATGGCCTCGCCGCCAAGACCGGCGGCACCGTCGTGAAGAACGTCGCCGGCTACGACGTGGCCAAGCTGCTGATCGGCGCGAACGGCTCGCTGGCGGTGCTGACCGAGGTGGCCGTGAAGCTCCACCCCGTCCCCGACGTCGAACGCACCCTGGTGCTCCGCACGACGGACGCGGCTGAGGCGGCCCGCTTCGTCACCGCGCTGCGCACGGCGCCGGTCACACCGATCGTCATCGACGTGCGCTGGCCCGAGGGCGTCGTGGCCGTGCGCATCGCGAGCACCGAGGCGGGCGCCGGCGCCCAGGCCGCACTGCTGGGCGAGCTCGCTCCGCTCGACGAGCTGGACGAGGCGGCAGGCGATGCGCTGCTCGACGAGCACCTCACGTTCCCGTTCACCGGCACGGGTGCCGTGTTCGGCGTCGGGGTGCGCCCGACCGACCTGGCGGCGCTCCTCACCGCAGTGGCCGCGTCCGGTGGTGCCTTCGTGGGGCGCGCGGCGCTGGTGGCCGGCGAGGTCGTGCTGCCCGATGCCGATCCCGACCGCATCGCGCGGCTCGTAGCCGCCGTCCACACGCTCGGCGGCAACGTGACTGCGCGCCGCACGGCGGAGGCCCACCAGCTCGCCGCGCCGGCACCAGCCGCAGGTGTCGCCCAGCTCGAAGCCGCCATGCGGGAGCGACTCGACCCGGCGGGGGTGCTTGCGTGAGCCTGCCCACCACGCACATTCCGCCGCGCCCCTCGTCGGGGCACCCGAAGGCCGAGGCCGCCGACCGCGCCTTCGCGCTCGGCGAGGGGCCCGAGCGCCTGCTGCTCGACGACTGCGTGCACTGCGGCTTCTGCCTGCCGACCTGCCCGACCTACGTGTTGTGGGGCGAGGAGATGGACTCGCCGCGCGGACGCATCCTCCTGATGGATCTCGCCGAGCAGGGCGAGATCGCCCTCGACGCCACGACCGTGCGCCACTGGGACTCGTGCCTCGGCTGCATGGCGTGCGTCACCGCGTGCCCGTCCGCCGTCAAGTACGACCGGCTGATCGAGGAGACACGCGCGCAGGTCGAGGAGCGCTTCGAGCGCGAAGGCGGCGACCGCCGCTTCCGCAACGCGATCTTCAGCGTGCTGCCATACCACCGCCGCATGAGCGCGGTCGCCGCGCCACTCGTGGCGTACCGGGCCTCGGGGGCGCAGCGTCTGCTGCGGGGCTCGGCGCTCTACCGCGCGCTTCCCGCGCGCCTCCGCAACCTCGAGGCGCTCTCGCCCGTCGTCACGTGGGCCGCACTGCGCGAGCAGGCACCCGCACACGCTGCGCCAGCCACCACACCGACGCTCAAGGTCGCCATGCTGACCGGCTGCGTGCAGCGCGCGATCTTCGGCGACGTCAACGCCGCCACGGTGCGCGTTCTGACGGCGTACGGCTGCGAGGTCGTCGCGCCGCGCGAGCAGGCGTGCTGCGGCGCGCTCGAGCTGCACGCCGGGCGTGCGCCGTCCGCCATCCGACGCGCGCAGGCCCTCATGGACGTGCTCGACGATCCGACGGTCGACTACGTCGTCGTCAACAGCGCGGGCTGCGGCTCGACGCTCAAGGAGTATGGCGCGCTGTTCGAGGGCGACTCGCTGTGGGCCGATCGTGCGGCGGCCTTCGCCGCGAAGGTACGCGACGTGCACGAGGTGCTGGCCGAGCTCGACGCGCCCGCCACGCTGCGTCCACTCGAACTCGATGTCGCGTATCACGATGCGTGCCACCTCGCCCACGCGCAGGGCGTCACCGCCGAGCCGCGCGCGGTGCTCAGCAGCATTCCCGGCGTGGTCGTGCGCGAGATCCCCGAGGCCGCGATCTGCTGCGGGTCGGCCGGCGTCTACAACCTGATCAACCCCGAGCCGGCGGCCGAGCTCGGCCGCCGCAAGGCCGCCAACGTGCGCTCGGTCGCGCCCGATGCGCTCGCCGCCGCCAACCCCGGCTGCCTGCTGCAGATCTCCGCGAACCTCGGCGCGGAGGGCGAGCCGATCCCGACGTTCCATCCCGTGGAGCTGATCGATGCCTCGCTGCGCGGCGAGGACGTCCGCAGCCTGCTGGACCGCCGACGCGCACTGCTGCGGAGCGCCGGATCACCGACATGACGTGGGTGCTGGCGATCCAGGCGTTCGCGACGCTCTTCATGGTCGGCGTGATCTGGATGTGCCAGGTCGCCCACTATCCCCTCTTCGCCGAGATCGGCGATGCGCTGCCGCGCTACCAGGAGCGCAACGTGCGTCTGACGACGTACCTGGTCGGGCCGCCGATGGTGATCGAGGCGCTGTGCGCGATCGCGCTGCTGGTGTGGCTGCCAGGCGCGTTGCCGATGTGGTCGGTCTGGCTCGGCTTCGCGCTCGTGGTCGTCGTCTGGGTTGCGACGATGGTCACGTCGGTGCCGATGCACGAGCGGCTCGGCCACGGGTACGCCGACTGGGCACACCGTCGGCTGGTCCAGACGAATTGGATCCGCACTGTCGCGTGGACGGCACGCGGCGTGCTGGTGCTCTGGATGCTCGTCGCGGCTTAGCGCGGCAGGCGCAGGACCCGTATCGCCCCGGTCCGCATGCCGAACTGGTTGACGGGCTGGCCGACGATCACGCCGTTCATCTCCTCGAAGCGTCGCACCCACGCTGCGATGGGGAGGTACGAGCCGCCGATCGTGAGGAACATCAACGCGGCGAGTCCGCGGTACGGCTCACCACCGGGAATCAGCGCGAGGCCGAGAAGGATCGCGACGGCGATCGCAGCGGGCCCGATGCAGCGTCCGACGGTCTGGCTCGGCGCGGCGAAGAGGATGCCGACGGCGGGCTCGGCCCGCTCGAGCGCGCCGTGAATCGCCCGCACGCCGAGCACGCCCAGCGCGGCCGCCACGACGATCGCGATCGCGCTGCCTTCCCACCAGCCAAAGAGCGGCTCGGCACCCGCCAGGATCAGCGCGACCACGTTGAACACCCCAAGGAGCGCCCAGACGGCACCGTTGACGAGCTGGAGCAATGCCAACTGAGAGAGCGCCACTGCCCGCACCCTATCGGACGTTCGCGTCCGGAGCCGCGGGGACTGCATCGCCAGCGCTCGCGCGACCAGCCTCCGGATTCCTGCATCGCCGGCCTTCGCACCACCCACCACCGAATTCCCACATCGCCGGCCTTCGCACCATCGCCGCCCGGACATGATGGGCCCGGGCCCATGGTGTCAGACGCAACGTGTGGCGATTCGTGCCACCCCTCACCCGCAGCGTGCCGGCCTCCGCACTTACCGTGCCGTCTTCCCATCCGTCCCGTCACGCACCACCCGCGCACGGCGTCCCAATGCAGACGCCGTGACACGCGGTGCGAACCTACTGTGCCGGGAATGGTGTGACACCCTGGGCCCGGGCCCAGGTTGTCCGGGCGCGCGCCTGCGCGCGAGTGACGCACGCAGAGTCACGCCGGTGTCCCGCAGTCACACCCATAGACTGCGCGCATGGGTGCAATCGAGGTGCGCGGACTCGTGCGCGAGTTCAAGAAGGGACCACGCGCGGTTGATGCAATCGACATCACCGTTGCTGAGGGCGAGATCTATGGCTTTCTCGGACCGAACGGTGCGGGCAAGTCGACGACCGTGCTGATGCTCACGACGTTGCTACCACCGACGGCCGGCACTGCGACGGTGGCCGGTTTCGACATCGTCAAGCAGGGTGCCGAGGTGCGCGGGGCGATCGGCGCTGCGCTGCAGGAGGCGGCGCTCGACAAGTTCCTCACCGGTCGCGAGCACATCAAGCTGCAAGGCTCGCTGCACGGGATGAAGGGCACCGAGCTCAAGCGCCGCGGCGACGAGCTGCTCGAGCGCGTCGGGCTGACAGATGCCGCAGATCGCAAGGTGGGCGGATACTCCGGCGGCATGAAGCGCCGCCTCGACCTTGCGCTCGCGCTGCTGCACAACCCACGCGTGCTCTTTCTCGACGAGCCGACCACCGGCCTCGATCCGCAGAGCCGCACCGCCCTCTGGGACGAGGTCGCACGCCTCGCGCGCGAAGACGGCGTCACCGTCTTCCTAACCACGCAGTACCTCGAAGAGGCCGACGCGCTCGCCAATCGCGTCGGGATCATCGACCACGGCCACATCGTGATCGAAGGAACACCCGCCGAGCTGAAGGCCTCCGTGGGTCGCTCCAGCGTGGAGATCGAGCCGCACAATGCCGCGCAGCTCGCCCAGCTCGAACAAACCCTCGCCGCCTTCGGCACGCCCATCGCCACGCGCGGCACCAGTGCCTCGATTCGCCTCAACGAGGGTGTCGGCGACGTCGCCGCCATCGTCCGGGCGCTCGACAGCGACGGCATCGGCATCCATCAGCTGCGGCTGCGCGAGCCGACCCTCGACGACGTCTTCCTCGAGCAGACCGGCCGCTCGCTCGAAGGCTCGAGCGACGACGAAGAGGACGGAGTCGCCGAGCAGTGAGCGCGCTCGCCCTGCAGGTGCGCGTGCTCTCCGAGCGCTCCGTCCGACGGACGCTGCGCCAACCCGCCGCGATCATCCCCGCGATCATCTTCCCGATCATGCTCCTGTTCGTCTCCGCCGGAGGCCTCCAAGCCGCCGAGGAGCTGCCGGGCTTCCCCAACGTCTCGTACTTCGACTTCGCACTCGCCGTCACGTTCATGCAGGGTGCGATCTTCGCGACCGGCGGCGCCGGCACCGACCTCGCCACCGACATCGATACCGGCTTCCTCAACCGGCTTGCGCTGACCCCGATGAGCGGCGCCGCACTCGTGCTCGGACAACTCGGTGGCGCCATCGTGCTCGGCATCTTCCAAGCCACCTGCTACCTCGCCGCCGGCTTCCTCGGTGGTGCCACCATCGCCTCCGGCGTCGGCGGCGTGCTCGTGCTCTACGTGCTCGTGATCCTGATGGCGATCGGATTCGGTGGACTCGGCGTCGCCGCCGCACTGCGCACCGGCAACGGCGAGGCCGTGCAGGGACTCTTCCCCGTGCTGTTCGTCCTGCTGTTCCTCAGCACCATCAACCTGCCCCTCGACCTGATTCCGATCACCTGGTTCCGCTGGGTCGCGACCGGCAACCCCATCACGTACCTCGTCGACGCGATCCGCAGCCTGATCATCACCGGCTGGGACGGACCCGCACTCGCCATCGGCTTCGCCGTCGCGCTGGGCATCGCCATCCTCGGCATCCTGCTCTCCGCCGCGGCACTCCGCGGAAGGCTCCAGCGCACATGACCGGGTTTCCGATCTGGTGGGCCGGCGTCAGCGGCATTGCCGCGCGCCAGACCCGCGCCTTCCTCACCAACCCCGCACTGATCATTCCCGGACTGCTGTTCCCAATGCTCTTCTTCGCCGCTTTCGCCGGCGGCCTCGCCGACCTCACTCGCATCCCCGGTTTCGACTACGCGCCCGGCTACACCTCCTTCCAGTACGTCTTCGTGCTGTTCCAGTCATCCATGTTCGGTGGGATCTTCATCGGCTTCGCCGTGGCCCGCGACTTCGAGAACGGGTTCGCACGTCGCCTGATGCTCGCGGCGCCGCACCGCTCGGCCATTCTCTGCGGGTACGCCGCCGCCGCGATGATCCGCGCGGCCCTCACCATCGTGTTCGTCACGATCATCGCCCTGATCGCCGGTCTCGACGTCCTCGGCTCGCCGCTCGAGATCACCCTGCTCTACGTGCTCGCCCTCGCCTCGAACATCCTCGGATCGCTCTGGGCACTCGGCATCGCCTTTCGCTTCCAATCACTCAGCGCGACGCCGTTCATGCAGATCCCGCTCTTCATCCTGCTCTTCCTCGCCCCCGTCTACGTCCCGCTGCAGCTCCTGAGCGGCTGGATCCGCAGCGTCGCCGACGTCAACCCGGCGACCTTCCTCCTCGAAGGCGGCCGCGCCCTCCTGGCGGGCACGCCCGGACCGATCATCGCCGCCTGGCTCGTGATCATCATCGGCGGCATCATCCTCGGCGTCTGGTCGCTGACCGGGCTGCGCGCAGCCGAGACGCGCTAGCCCAGCAGGCGCTGGACGATGTCGATCTGCATCTCCGTCGCCAAGCCGAGGTCATCGCGGTGGATGCGCTCATCCTTGTTGTGCATGCCGCCCTCGTAGACGTCGAGCGGCGTGTGGCGCAACGGCCAGAAGCCGTACGCGACAGTGCCGAAGGCCTGACGCACGTACGCCGCGTCGGTGAAGCCCGTCGATAGCTGCGGCACGAGCACGGCACCCGGATCGGCAGCCTCGAGCGCCGCAGCGATCGCAGCGTGGAGCGGCGTTCCGAGCGGCGACTCCGTGCCGCCGGTGATGCCCTGCACGAAGACGCGCTCGAACGGGATGTCACCGCCCAGGGCCACGGCGAGCTCGTGGTCGAGATCGGCCTCGGTATCGCCGGGCAAGATGCGGCAGTCGAGACCGACCGATGCGCGGCCCGGCAGGACGTTCCGGGCGCTCGAGCCCGTCAGCAACGTCGGCGCGATCGTGATGCCGAGCAGCGCCTCCATCTCTCCCGCGAACATGGGATGCAACGCGCCGACCTGCGCGGCGACGTGGTCGAGCTCCTGGTCGGGATCGATACCGAGCGCCTCGACCATGCCGCGGATCGCGGGCACGAGGCGCTTCTCCGTGCGGTGT
>JBILWG010000174.1:0-4152 GCA_044369995.1 Gaiellales bacterium
AAGGACCGCGTGCGCCGCGTGATGATCGGCGTCTTCGCCGAGCGTCCGGTCGACGATCCGATCGTGCTCGAGTACCGCAAGCGCCTCGCGCGTGCGCTGAACTAGGCGGCTAGAGCTCCGCGACGACAGGCGGAGCGGAATCCGACGAGTCGGCACCATGCCCCATCGACGGAAGCGGCACCCCGCGGAAGCCGACGACAACCACCACCACACCGAAACCGAGGATCACCGCACCGGCCGTGACGGAGGCGACGAAGCCCTCCATCCACGCCTCGGCCGCGAGCGTCATCAGCACGTCGGCCACGCCGGCCATGCGCTCGCCGGCGATCTCGCCGAGCAGTCGGATCTGCGCGCTCTCGACGAGCGGTCGCAGGCGATCGGCGTTCTCGGCGACCTGGCCGCCCAACGCCGCCGTCTTGTCGGACCACGCCCGGTCCGTGATCAGCGTCGCGACCGAGCCGAGGATCGCGATGCCGAGCGCCCCACCGACCTGACGCGCGGCATTGAGCACACCCGAGCCGATGCCCGCCTTGCGCGGATCGATCGCGCCCATCGCCGCCGCACTCGCCGCTGGCAGCGTCAGCGCGATTCCCGTCCCCAGCATCGCGTAGAACGGCCAGATCAGGTTGTACGAGCTGTCGACCTCGAGAAACCGCAACCCGATCATCGCCGCGCAGGACAGGCCAAGCCCGACGCCCATCAGGATCGCCGGGCCGAGGCGGGCGTTCAGCTTGCCGGCGATCGGCGCGACGAACATGACCGCCATCGTCAGCGGCAGCGTGCGAATGCCCGCACCGATCGCGTCGTAGCCGCGGATGTTCTGCATGTAGAGCGTGACGACGAACAGCGAGCCGTACATCCCGAGCCCGACGAGGGTCGCCACGATGATCGACGTCGTGAAACCGCGACTCCGGAAGAAGCCGAGCGGAACCATCGGCTGCTCCTGCTTCGACTCCCAGATGACGAACGCGGTGATCAGCACCAGCCCGCCGACCAGCGGCACAAGCGTCCCACTGGACAGCCACGGATGATCGCTCGTCCCGATCAGCGCGTAGGTCACGCCGAAGAGCCCCGCCGTGATCAGGACCGCCCCCACGACGTCGAGACTCTTGACGGTCGGATCGCGGGATTCGAGCACGGCGAACAGCACGAACCCGAGCGCGATGATCCCGATCGGCACGTTGATCCAGAAGACCGCGCTCCAGCCGACGTTCTGGGTGAGGAAGCCGCCGAGCAGGGGACCAAGGGCAAGCCCGAGCCCCGAGACACCGGCCCAGATGCCGATCGCCTGCGGCAGCTTCGGCCGGGGGAACGTCGCCACCAGGATGGACAGGGACAGCGGGTTCATCAGCGCCGCACCCGTCCCCTGCAGCGCGCGAAACAGGATCAGCTGCCCCGTCGTCTGCGAGAGAGCACACGCGACCGAGAAGAGCGTGAACAGCACGAGGCCCACGATGAACATGCGCTTGCGCCCAAAGCGGTCGCCGAGCTTGCCACCCAGCAGGATCAGCGCGGCAAAGACCAGGATGTACGCGTTGATGATCCACTGCAGGCCGCTCTGGGACGGATCGAGATCCTGCTGGATCGTCGGCAGCGCGACGTTCACCACGGTGTTGTCGAGCATGATCATGAACAGCGCGAAGCACATCGCGAACAGCGTCAGCCACATCCGACGACTGCTGTGCTCGGGCTGTTGGCCCGCGGTCTCGGTCACGCGTCGGTGGAGGGACCGGCGTCCTGCCGCGCCGCCTCGCGACGCTTGCGCGCCTCGTTCTGCGAGGCCATCGCCACGAGGAACGAGGCAGGTAGCGCCCAGAACACCCCGTACAGCAGGCTGCGCCACAGCGGCTGGTTGAGCGCCGCCAGGTGGATGATCGAGATGATCACCGTCAAGGTGGGCCACGCGATCAGGAATTGCAGGCCCATATCCAGCCCCTCCCAACGACGCACGAGGGAGGGCGGCTGCTTCGCATCGCTCATACCGGCAGAATACGGCTTCTTCGCTGATAGCGTTTCGTCACTGGCACCACGAAGGAGCACGCTGTGGGACGCACGACCTACGAGAAGATCTGGGACTCGCACGTCATTGACGATGACCTGCTGTTCATCGACCTCCACCTGATCCACGAGGTCACGACGCCGCAGGCCTTCGAGAGCATGCGGCTCGCCGGCCGCGGCGTGCGCCGCCCCGACCGCACCCTCGCGACCGCCGACCACAACACGCCGACGAGCGCGCTCGCCGATGGGATCAAGGATCCCATCTCGAAGCAGCAGCTCGACACGCTCACGAAGAACGTCGAGGAGCACGGCCTCGTCTTCTACCCCTGGGGCCACAAGCGCCAGGGGATCGTCCACGTGATCGGGCCCGAGCTCGGCGTCACCCAGCCGGGCATGACGATCGTCTGCGGCGACTCGCACACCGCCACGCACGGCGCGTTCGGCGCGCTGGCCTTCGGCATCGGCACTAGCGAGGTCGAGCACGTCCTGTGCACGCAGACGCTGCCGCAGAAGAAGGCCAAGAAGATGCTCGTCCGCTTCGACGGCGAGGCCGGCAAGGGCGTCGTCGCCAAGGACTACATCCTCGGCCTGATCGGCCAGATCACCGCCGCCGGCGGCCAGGGCTACGTGCTCGAATACGCCGGCCCTGCGATCGACGCGCTCTCGATGGAGGGCCGCATGACGATCTGCAACATGTCGATCGAGGCCGGCGCCCGCGCCGGCTACTGCGCGCCCGACGACACGACGTTCGCGTACCTCGAGGGCAAGGTCGGCGTCCCGAAGGACTTCGACGCCGCCGTCGCCGAGTGGAGCCAACTGCGCTCCGACCCGGACGCCGAGTACGACCGCGTCGAAGTCGTCAACGTCTCGACGCTCGCCCCGCAGGTCTCGTGGGGCACGAACCCCGGCCAGGTCGCGCCGATCACCGGCACCGTGCCGGAGCCGACGACGGCCGACGAGGAGCGCGCGCTCGCCTACATGGACCTGACGGCCGGCCAGGCGCTGCAGGACGTGAAGATCGACCGCGTCTTCCTCGGCTCGTGCACGAACAGCCGCATCGAGGACATGCGCGCGGCCGCGCGCATCGTCGAGGGCCGGAAGGTCGCGCCGACCGTCAACGCGATGGTCGTGCCGGGATCGATGATGGTCAAGCTGCAGGCCGAGCAGGAGGGCCTCGACAAGATCTTCATCGACGCCGGGTTCGACTGGCGCCCGAACGCGGGCTGCTCGATGTGCCTCGGCATGAACCCGGACATCCTCAAGCCGGGCGAGCGCTGCGCCTCGACCTCGAACCGCAACTTCGAAGGCCGCCAGGGTACCGGTGGCCGCACGCACCTGATGAGCCCCGAGATGGCCGCCGCCGCCGCGGTGACCGGCCACCTCACCGACGTCCGCGAGTGGGAGTAGTCACATGGAGCCGTTCACCACCGTCACGGGTACGACCGCGCCGCTCGACCGGGCCAACGTCGATACCGATCAGATCATGCCGAAGGAGTTCCTCAAGCGCATCGAGCGCACGGGCTTCGGCGAGTTCCTCTTCCACAACTGGCGCCAGGAGGAGACCGACTTCGTCCTCGAGCGCCCCGAGTTCCGCGACGCGCCGGTGCTCGTCGCCGGTCCGAACTTCGGCTCGGGCTCGTCGCGCGAGCACGCCCCGTGGGGCCTGCAGGATTGGGGCTACAAGGTCGTCATCGCCCCCAGCTTCGCCGACATCTTCCGCTCCAACTGCGGCAAGATCGGCCTGCTGACGGTCCAGCTCGACGAAGCCGACGTGCGCGAGCTCCTCGATGCCGCACCGGCCGAGATCACCGTCAGCCTCGAGGACCGCACGGTCACGATGCCGGGCGGTCGCGTGGTGGCCTTCGAGATCGACGACAAGGTCCGCGAGAACCTGATCAACGGCTGGGACGACATCGCCCTCACGCTGCTGCGCGAGGACAAGATCAGCGAGTACGAGCGCGACCGCGAGCGCCAGGGCCCGAGCACGCTGTCCCTGGGCTAGCGCCTAGGAGCGGTACTCGAAGTAGTGCCGCTGATTGGCGATGTGGTCGGCGACAAAGCCCGCGTCGTGCCACACGCCCCAGATGAAGCTCGATCCACGGTGCGAGAGCCACGGCAGGCCGAGGAAGTACAGGCCCGGCTCCGCGCCGACGC
>JBILWG010000008.1:0-31625 GCA_044369995.1 Gaiellales bacterium
GCCAGACCGCGTCAGCGGGTACGAAGGGGAGCTCGTCGCGATCTCCCTCGCGCGTGCGGATCAGCCACTCGTCGAGTCGTGCCAGCTCTGGCTGGTGCTCTTCGGGCACGCGCTGATGCGCGAAGGCTCGCTGTACGCGGCACACGTAGTTGGAGCGGCCCTTGACGACGGCCGCCGTCAGGTCGAGTCCCGTCGCGTGGCGCGCCAGCGGCAGATCCTCGTGGAGCAGCTGGCCCTGCAGCGCCTTCGTCGAGGTCGTGACCACCACGCGCCGCCCGCTCAGCGCCGCGGGGACGAGGTAGGCGAGGCTCTTGCCGATACCCGTTGCCGCCTCGGCAACCAGCACGCCGCCGCGGTCGATGGTGTCGCCCACCTCCTGCGCCAGGCGGAGCTGACCATCACGGGAGCGGAACGCCGGCAGGGCATGCTTGAGCGGCGAGGCGTACCCCAGCTGGTCCTTGTAGCGCTGCATCTCGGACGACCCAACCTACCAGCGGGATCGGGGGTCGCTACGGTGCCTTCCGTGAGCATCACGCGTATCGCACTCGGCGTTCTCCGCAGCCCGGCCGGGCACGTCTGGATCGAGCGCGCCAAGCCGCCATCGCTGGGCTACTGGGCGCTGCCCGGCGGGCGCATCGAGCCGGGTGAGAGCCCGCTCGAGGCTGCCCGCCGCGAGGTGCTCGAGGAGACCGAGCTCGTCGTCGAGGGCGGCATCCACCTTGCCGTGCTCGAGGAGCGGTTCGAGGATGCCGCCGGCGCGCCGCTGTACACGGTCGAGGTGCACGCCGTGCTGTTCGCCGATCCCGGTGGCCAGCCCATCGCCGCGGACGGGGTCAGCGCCACCCACCGCGGTCCCGTGCCGCCCTCCCCCGCCCTCGCACCCGACGTGCGGCTCGCGCTCCTCGAGCCCGCACCCGTGCCGCACCGCATCCGCGCGCGCATACGTGTCGAGGGCGACGACCTCGTCGTGCTCGCCTGGTCGTGATCGGCGATCAGCGCGGCGATGCCGTGCGACCCCCGGTGCCGCCATCGCCTCCGTCCTCGCGGCATCCGACCGGCTAACGTTCGCGCATCGATCTCGGAGGTCTCCGTGTCCCGCCTGTCGCCACGTCTCGCCCTGCTGCTCATCCTCGTCGCCGCCGCCGGCGTGGTCGGTGGCAGCATCGCCACCGCGGCCAACACCACGGCCACCACCGTCGAGCGGGATGTCCTGTCGCGCTTCGTCAACCCGCGCGGTGCTGACGGGCGCACGCTGTACCTCCAGCGCGTCACCATCCCCGCCGGGTCGAAGCTGGCCACCCACTTCCACGACGGCTCGCAGATCGCCGGCATCGTGACGGGCACCCTGCGCTACACGGTCGTCAGCGGCGGCAAGGTGCGGGTCGTCGATGCGGACTCGATCGGCGATCGCCCAACGGTGCTGCACACGATCCTGCCGGGCGAGACGTACGACGTCAAGGCCGGCCAGGGCGTGGTCGAGCCCGCGGGCATGATCCACCGCGTCGAGGCCCTGCCCGGAACCGACGTCGAGATCTACGTCGCCTCGCTGCTCCAGAACGGCAAGCCGCTGTCTCAGCGGCTCCCCGCCACGCCGTGAGCGACGAGCGCCCGCGTTTCTGCCCGTTCTGCGGGGAGCCGATCGGCTCGTTCTTCGGACACCAGGGAGATCACGGCGAGTGCTGGTGCGATCGCTGCCAGGAGTGGTTTCGCGCCGAGCGCGTCGAGGACCACGACGCCGGCTCCGCCCCGGGGGCGGATGCGGAAGAATAGGAATGCGCCCGCCCGACGGGCCGTTTGACTGTTCGACGACGACTTCACCGCAAAGGGACTGACCATGGCAGACGACGGAATCCACGAGCTCGCGATCATCGGCGGCGGGCCGGCGGGCTACACGGCCGCGCTGTACGCCGCCCGCGGCGATCTCGCACCCGTCGTGCTCGAGGGCTATGCCGCCGGTGGCCAGCTGATGATCACCTCCGAGGTCGACAACTACCCCGGCTTCAAGGAGGGCATCATGGGGCCCGAGCTGATGGCGCAGATGCGCGCCCAGGCCGAGCGCTTCGGTGCGGACATCCGCACCGAGGACGTCACCGCCGTCCGCTTCTCGGATGACCCGATCGCCACGCCGCACGAGCTCGACACGCATGCCGGCACGATCCGCACCCGCGCGGTGATCGTCGCCACGGGCGCGACCGCGCGCCAGATCGGCCTCGAGTCCGAGGCGCGCCTGCAGGGCCGCGGCGTGTCGTACTGCGCGGTCTGCGACGGCGCCTTCTTCCGCGAGCACGAGATCGTCGTGGTCGGCGGCGGCGACTCCGCGATGGAGGAGGCCAGCTTCCTCACGAAGTTCGCCTCGAAGGTGACGATCGTGCATCGCCGTCAGGAGCTGCGTGCCTCGAAGGTGATGATCGATCGCGCCCGCGCCAACCCGAAGATCGCCTGGGAGCTCGGCTACGTCGTCGAGGAGTGCCTCGGCGAGGACGCCCTCTCCGCGATTCGCATCCGCGAGACCGAGGGCACCGCGACGAAGGAGATCCCCTGCACGGGCCTCTTCGTCGCGATCGGCCACGATCCGACGACCGGGCTCTTCCAGGGCATGCTCGATATGGACGAGAACGGCTACCTGCTGCAGAGCCCCGGCTCGACGGCCACGAAGGTGCCCGGCGTCTTCGCCGCGGGCGATGTCGCCGACCACGTCTACCGCCAGGCGATCACGGCGGCGGGCAATGGCTGCCAGGCGGCGCTCGACGCCGAGCGCTGGCTGACCGACGCCGAGGCGTAGTCCATGCCGTACTTCATCTGCCCGAATTGTCAGAACCGCTCGTTCGACGAAGACGGACGCGAGGGGCTCTCGCACCAGTCCATCGGCTGCAGCAAGTGCGGCTTCGGCTTCGTCTTCCAGCTGCTCGAGGACTACTTTCCCCGCTTGGGTGCGGGCTTCGTGGCCTGCGACGCCGAGACGCGCATCCTCTCCTCCGGCCACGGCATGTTCGAGGTCACGGGCCGGCTCGAACAGCAGCTGATCGGCCAAGAGGCCGTGGTCGGACTCCACCTCACCTTCCCCGAGGGGGAGGACCCGATTTCGACGACGCTCGAATGGGGCGTGCGTCAGCTGGACAAGACCGCCACCATCATGCACGCCGCCGGCATCGAGAAGCAGGTGCTCGTCGACTGCTTTCCCGCCTACGACGACGATGGCGGCCTGCTGATCGCCCTCTCGCCTCCCGCCTGACGCGCGGCGGCACGCTGCCGCTCGATCAGCGCCTGCAGTCGATGGATGGCGGCAAGGTCGCGAGTGCGCTCCTCGACGCCACGTCCGATCGCGGCCGCGACGGGTGGCGGGATGAGCAGACCGAGTCCCTCGAGACGGGCAGCGTCGGCGGCGGTCAGGCCACCCCGCACCTCCTGCTCGAGTTCCCACCACGCCTCGCGTAGCCGGGCGTCAGCGAGGTCATCTGCGGTGCGCTCCGCGTACCGCGTGAGGCGCTCGGCGTAGAGCTCGATATCGAGGCGGTCCATGCCCCGAGCATGCCAGTGCGTCAGCGCTTGGCGGCGCGCGCGGGACGCGCGGTTCGGCGCCGCTCCTGCAGGCCGGTGGGACAGAGGTCGAACAACACGCACCGATCGCAGTACGCCTTGCGCGAGGTGCAGACGGCGCGTCCGTGGGCGATCAACAGGTGCGTCCAGTCGGTCCACATCCGCTGGGGCACGATCGCCATCAGCTCGCGCTCCGCCTTCACCGGCTCGACCGTGTCCGTCAGTCCCAGCCGCAGGCTCAGGCGCGAGGCGTGGGTATCGACCGCGATGCCCTCGGCCAGGCCGTAGGCGTTGCCGAGCACGACGTTCGCCGTCTTGCGCCCCGCGCCCGGGACCTCCTTGAGCTCCCGCATCGTGCGCGGCACCTCACCGCCGTGGTCGTGCAGGATGCAGCGGGCGGCGCCGATCAGCGACTTGGCCTTGTTGCGGAAGAAGCCCGTCGAGCGGATCGCCTCCTCCACCTCGGCCTGCGTGGCGCCGGCGAAGGCCTCGGGCGTGGGAAACCGGCGGAACAGCGGCGGCGTGACCATGTTGACGCGGTCGTCCGTGCACTGCGCGGACAGGATCGTCGCCACCAGCAGCTCCCAGGGAGAGTTGAAGGTCAGCGAGCACGTGGCGTCGGGGTACTCCTCGCGCAGCCGGCGGAAGATCGTGCGCGCACGCGCGGCTGGTGCGCTGGTGCGCGTGACCCTAGGCATCGCGATCTCCGAGCGCCGGACCGGCGCACAGCACGCCAAGCGCGGGGCAGTCGCCGCAGCCGTACGGCGGCGGCGTCGGCCGCCAGGGACCGCGCACGGCGCGCTCGGCCAGCCCCTGCAACTCGTTCAGCAGCCGATCGCGATCGGCCTGCGTGAACACGCGCGTGGCCATGGCCGTGGCAGCCTCATCGTCGCCCAGCCACTGGTACGCGACCTCGACCTCGGCGTACCCGGCCTCGAGCCCCGCCAGGGCGTACATCGACTCCTGGATCAGGTAGCCGTCATCGCGGCGCGCCGCCGGCGTCTTGCCCTTCAGCCGCGCCACCTTGACGTCGCCGATCACAAGCCGCTCGCCCGCAACGGCACTGAGATCGAAGAAGCCCGTTGCCGTGGCGCTGCCCAGACGCAGCAGAAACGGCTGCTCGTGCCGCACGTCGGGCAGGTCGGCGAAGCGCGCACGCAGCGGCGAACCGAGCCAGCGACTGAGGCCGTCGCGGGCCTCCTGCTGCTCCGCCAGCGTGGCTGTCGGCTCGGCCTCGACCAGCAGCAGGCCCGCGTCGATCTCCTCGCCGATCTCGATCGCCGCGTGCACCGCCTTGCCCACCGCCGCACTGCCGGTGGCCTGCTCGGCCGGGAGACCGAGCATGCGCTGCACGTGAAAGCGGTACGCACAGGCCTCGAACTGCTCGAGGGCCGAGTAGGAGAGCAGCGGCGCCTCCCAGCCCTCGCCCCCGGCCAGCGGCAGGAGCGGCGCAAGGCCGTAGTCCGACGTGGGCTCGGCTGCGCCGACCGCCTCGATGTCGAAGGTCAGCTGAGCATCGCCGTCGTCGAGCACGTACTCCCGGGCCGCACCGTCGCCCTCTGGCGCGCGTGGCGGTGCGCCCGTCTCGTCCGCCACCTGCACGCCGATGCGAGCGCCATCGACCTCGAGGACGCGCTCACCGAGCGCGCAATCGTCGTCCAGCAGTCCGCAGAGCCAGGCCAGCGGCGTGCCGCTCGAGAGCTTGGCACCGCGCGCGCCCGACAGGATCAGATGATTCTCGGCGCGCGTGCACGCCACGTAGGCCACGCGATGGCCCTCCAGCTCCCGTGCCTCGTTGTCGACGGCGATCGCAGCCTCCAGCGCCCGGGTCGGGCAGCGATTGCCGGTGGCGGCCGGTACGACGGCGGCGGGCTCGCCGACCGCGGGGACGAGGGCGGCCGGCGAGGAGGCCGGCGGCTTCAGCGCCATGTCGGGCACGACCACGATCGGAAACTCGAGTCCCTTGGCCTGGTGCACGGTCATCAACCGCACCGCGTCATCGGTCTCCGAGGAGATCACGCCCTCGATCTTCAGCTCGCTGTCGAGCCGTCCCGACTCGACCGCCGTCACGAACCCCGCCAGATCGGTGCCCCGTGCGCTCTCGTAGGCCTGCGCCACGCGACGCAGCTTCTCGATGTTGGCCAGCCGCCCGGCGCCGTCCTCCTCGACGAGCATCGCGAGGTCGTAACGCGTCTCCGCCACGATCGCCGAGATCAGATCGGCGAGGCCGAGCCGCCCCGCCAGCGGGCGCAGTCGTGCGATCGCGTCGCGCAGCGTGACCGCGCGGGCGAGGTCGTCATCGCGCAGACCGACGCCACCGAGGTCGTCCAGCGCGATCGTGAACTCCCACTCGACCGCCTGCCGCATCAGCGCGAGGCCATCGTTGGAGACCCCCGCCATCGGCGAGGCCAGACACGTCAGCAGCGCATGGTCGTCGAAGCGGTTCCACAGCACGCGCAGCATGGCGAGGATGTCGGCGACGGGCTGGCGCTCGAGGAACCCGCGTCCGGTCGACGAGACGGTCGGCAGCCCCTCGGCCCGCAGGGCGCGCTCGAAGAGGTCGGCGTTGGACCCAGCGCGGAACACCAGGGCGATCTCGCCCGGCCGATAGTCCCCGGTCTCGACGAGCTCGCGCAGGCGGCGGGCGACGAGGCTCGCCTCGACGAGGCGACCGCCATCCGTCTTCTCTCCCACGCCAACGAGCAGCTCGACAGCCGGGTCGGCGACGCCCTCGGCCGTCCGCACGGGCACCAGCGGATGGTGCGCGAACCGGCTCTCACGCGCGAAGACGGCGTTGATGGCGTCGAGCACGGGCGAGACGGAGCGCCGGTTCTCGTGCAACTGGACGACGGTGACCGACTCGTCACGACCGGCGCGCTCGCGCTCGGCGCGGAACACCTCGACCTCGGCACCACGAAAGCCATAGATCGCCTGCTGCTCGTCCCCGACGGCCAGCAGCGGCGTCTCGGGCCCGCGGAGCAGCCGCAGAATCGCCTCCTGGAGCGTGTCGGTGTCCTGGAACTCGTCGATCAGCACCTCGCGAAAGCGCTCCTGCAGCGTGGCGCGGACCTCGGGGTGGTCCTCGAGCAGCCCCCGCACCTTCAGCTGCAGATCCTCGTTGTCGACGGCGCCCGCTTCGCGCTTGGCGCGCTCGTACTCCTCGGCGAAGCGATCGATCAGCAGCTGCAGCGTCGCCGCCACCTCGGCGGCAAGCAGGTCGCGCGCCATGAGCTCCGTCTCGGCGATCAGCGCCCGGTAGTCGGCGTCGCCGAGCGTGAACTCCTTCAGGTCGGCGAGGTCGAATGGCTCGGGCTCCCCCTCCACCAGCGCGAGCAGCTCGACCGCCGCCTGCCGACGCTTGAACACCGTCGGGCTGTCCTTGCCCTCGACCGCGACCTCCGCCGCGCGCGCCCGCAGCGCGTCCACGCAGGCCGCAAGCTGATCCGGCGTACCGCCACCGCGCGGCGCCGTGGGCGGGCGCCCGCGCAGCCGTGCCCCGCGCAGCAGCGTCGACGCGATCTCGCGTAGGCGTTCCGGACCGTACGCGGAGACGAGGCGCAGCCCCTCATCACCGAGGTCGTGCAGGAGCGCCGCGAGCGCACGATCGAAGGCGCCGTCGCGCAGCAGCACGGTCTCCACGTTGTCGGCGACGCGCAGGCCCGGTGGCACATCGGCCTGGTCGGCGAACTCGACGAGGATGCGCTGGCAGGTCGCGTGGATGGTGCCGATCCAGCCACCCTCCACGAGCGGGATCAGGTCAGCCCTCCCCTCGCCGCGCAGACGGGCGCGGATGCGCTCGCGCAGCTCGCCCGCGGCGCGCCGGGTGAACGTGACCGCGAGCACCTGCGAGGGCAGATGATTGCGCTCGGTGATCGACCGCAGGTAGCGCTCCACCAGCACCGTGGTCTTGCCCGAGCCGGCACCGGCATCGACGAAGACGCCACTCGGCGCCTCTACGGCGGCGAGCTGCGGGGGCGATAGCGGTGGGCGGGCACCGAGCTCGGTCATGGGCGCACCCGGCAGATGCCGCTGTAGTCGCAGTGCCCCGTGCAGAAGCCCGGATCGGACGGATCGTGGCGGACGTCGCCGGCGCGCATGCGCTCGACGCGTACGGCGGCCTGCTGGCGGGCGGACTCGAGCACCGCTTCGAACGTCTCGTGATCCACGATGTCGGTGCCGACCAGGCCGGGCGGCAGCACGTCGTCCTCAGCCGCATCGACGATGCCGCGCGTGGCACCCTTGCGGATCGAGACGAACAGGCCGCCGACGGGCTCGCGACCGAGGATCTCGCGCAGCGCCAGCAGGTACAGCGGCACCTGGAGCTCGCCCTTGTCGCGGATCTCGGGACCGGTCGGGATCGTGCTCGTCTTGTAGTCGACGACGATCGCCCGGGCGGTCATCATCGGATCCGTGTCGATGCGGTCGATCTTGCCCGACAGGCGAGCCGGGCCCACATCGATGCCCTCCTTGCGACCGGCCTGCGCGGTGCGCGTGCCGAAGGAGACCTCGAACTCGCTCGGTACGAGCGGTGCGTCGGCGAGGGCGGCGCGCCGCACCAGCCGTCCGATGTCGCGCCGCAGCCCCCAGCGCATCAGGTCGATCTTGAGGCGATCGCCCGCCACGATCGGCCGCACCTTGGCCATCTCCTCGTCGACGAGGCGGTGCGCCTCTGCCACGGCGCGCTCGGCCTGCTCGGGCCCGAGTGCGGTGGCGTTGAGGATGCCCGGCACCTCGCGATAGAAGCGATTGAGCACGCTGTGGGCGATCGTGCCGAGCCGCAGGCGGTCGTCGACAGGCTCGTCGATGCGCTTGGGGTTGAGCCGGCGCTCGATGAACCACACGTTGGAGCACTTCCCGAAGCGGTCGAGCTCGGTGACCCCGAAGGGATCCTTCTGCTGCAGCTCGTCGAGCAGTCGGGGATCGCCGAGACGCGTGCCCTGACGCCGACTGGCGAGGGCACGGCGGATCGCCCCGGTCACGCCCGCCGCACCCGCCAGCCGCAACGCCTCATCGGGATCGGCCCCCGCCACCGCAGCGATGCTGCGGGCCCGCTCGCGCACCGTGGGCGCGTCCTCCACCGCGAAGACGACGTCGGAGAATCCGCGCCGACCGGCGACGGGCGGGTTGCCGGCGGCGGCCACGAGGTCCTCCCAGATCGCGGTCGGGGCGAGCGGGCGCCCCTCGTCATCGGCGATGCGCCGCAGCAGGACGAGCCGCTCGCGCGAGCGGGTGATCGCCATGTAGGCGAGATGTCGTGCCACGTCGCTCTGCTCGGGCAGCTCGACGAGCGGCTCGCTGACCGAGCTCGCGCCGAGCGCCTGCTCCTCGAGACCGAGCACGATCGCGAGGTCGACGTCGATCGTGCGGGCCGCCCGTGGGTCGAGGATCCGGATCGCGTCCTTGCGCGCCCGGCGACCGCGGAACGTCAGGTGCACGAGCTGGTCGCGCACCTCCTGGCGCGTCGGCGCGGGCACGACGGTGCCGAGACGCGCCAGCTCGCTCAGGACCACCGTCGCCACTGCGATGTCGTCGCGCAGCGCGTTCGAATCGTCAGCGGCCCGCACGCCGTGGGCGCGCTGGAGCATGCCGCGTACGGCCGCGGCGACCTCGTCCACGGCGGTGGCGGCTCCCCGCGCGCCCGCCGGTGGGGCGAGCGCGCGCATGATCGGCTCGCCAAGGCGCTGCACGCCCTCGTCGAGCGTCTCCTGCGAGCGACGCATCGGCCGTTCGATGCGCTCGACGAGATGCGCCGGCGCGCCGCTCCAGGGCGAACGCAGCCACGCCAGGCGATCGGCATCGGTCGGCGCATCGGCCCAGGCCACGGCCAGCAGGGCGAGCAGCGCACGCCCGAACGGCGTCTTGACCAGCAGGCGCTGCTCAGCGGCCTCGACCTCGAGGCCGGCCTCTCGCAGCTGGCGGACGAGGCGGAGGCGATCGGCTGCACCGCGCGGTGCGATCACCGCGATGCGATGGCCGGGCGTGCCCGCCCGCAGCGCCGCCACCACCTCGGCGACGACGAGCTCCGCCTCGCCGCGTTCGCCCTCCGCCTCGAGCAGTGCCACGCCACCGGACGACGATGCTGCACAGCGCGCGTCGGGGTCGACCTCGCCGAAGCGGCGCTCGAGGGCGATCAGATCGGGGTGTCGCGCGAAGGTGCCGACCGGCAGCTCGCTGATGCCCCCGCTCCCCGCCAGCTCGGCCAGGCGGCCGACGATCGGCGTGAGCACGTGGAACGGCACGCGCCCCGCCTCGTACGAGAGGCTCAGCACCACCTCGGCGCGCTGGGCGATCAGACGGAGCAGCTCCTCCTGCGCCGGGCTGAGATCGTCGAAGCCCTGCGCGAACAGCGCCTCGCCGGCCGGCCAGGCCGCCACGTCGGTCCGCAGCGCCTCGATCACGGCGATGCGCATCCGCCCGCGATCGATCGCCTGCTCCTCGTCGAGCGCCCGCCACCAGCGCTCGTACTGATCGGCCAGCACGGTGTCCCCCGTGGCGCGCACCGCGGCCGGATCGAGCAGGGACGAGCCGAGGCGCTGGAGCCGCGTGCCGATCGACTCTGGCGCCTCGGGCAGCGCGCGGCGCAGCAGGAGCTGACGGGCACCGCCCCGCAGCACGGGGCGCCGGTCACCGGTCAGGCGGAGAATGCGCTCGAACAGCTCGTCGAAGTCGATCGCGTCGGCGCCGATGATCGCCGGCGCGCGCTCAAGCAGCTCGCGCTGCGTCTGGCGCTTGACGTCGCCGCTCGGCACCACCAGCGCAGCTGGACGTCCAGCGCCCAGCTCGGCGAGGTAGCGCGCGTAGAGCTCCGCGATCTTGCCGGCGTGCGCCGGACCGAGAATCAGTGCGAGGGCCACGGGGTGTCGTCGCGCCCCGTCGAACGATCCTTACAGGTGCTCGGGCGGGAACGCGGCGACGCGCTCCTCGACGAGCTTGCTGACGGCGTCGGTGCCCTCGGAGTACGCGTAGTTGATCTTCACGAACCCCTCCCACTTCACCGGGACGGCGTCCTCGGGGAAGATCGCCTCGACGGGGCACTCGGGCTCGCAGGCGCCGCAGTCGATGCACTCCTCGCTATCGATCACCAGCATGCGTCCGCTCTCGTGGATGCAATCGACGGGACAGACGTCCACACAGGACTTGTCCTGCGTGTCGATACAGGGCTCGGTGATGATGTAGGTCACGGGTGGTTCCTCCGCGTCGAATTCCGCTCCGGGAGCATACCGAAGCGCCTCGCGTTAGTCGTCATCGCCGAGCTCGCGCAGCGCGGCATCCACGCGCGCGTCGAGCGCCGCGTCGGTCGGGGTGGCCGCCGTCGCCGGGTCCCCGCGACGCCGCCGCCAGACGAGCGTGAGCGCGACGACCACACCGGCTCCGCCCAGCACGAGCACGCTGGGTACGACCCACGCGACGAGTCCCATCCCCGCGGCCGGCGGCGCCGCGAGCACGGCCGGGCCGAAGTCCGCCACCAGCGCATCCTTGACCTGCTGCTTCGTCCAGCCCGCCTCGCGCTTGCGCTCGACGAAGGAGCGGATCCGATCGGCCGCCGGACTGTGCGACAGGTCGAGGCGCGACTGGCAGGTCGGGCACATCAGCTCCGCCTCGATCTCTGCCATCGAGAACTGCGGCTCGGCGGCAGCGGCCGTCGACGGCACGAGCACCGCGAGCAGCAGCGCCAGCACGGCGAGACGGCGCCTCACGGGCCACCCGCCTTGGCGATCGCCTCGCGCAGGCCCTCGGCGGTCACCTCGCCGGGAAACCACGCCACGGCACGCCCCTGGGCGTCCAGCACGAACGTCTCCGGGAACGCGCTCACGCCGTAGTCGCGGCCGGCCTCGCCGCCGTCGTCGTGCACGAGCGGGTAGGTGAGCCCGTAGTCCTCCGCGAAGGCGAGCGCATCCTCCGTCAGATCCTGCGAGTCGATGCCCACGAAGGCCACGCCGTTCGGCTTCGCCTCGGTCACCCAGAAATCCTCGAGGATCGGCGCCTCGTCCTTGCACGGGTCGCACCAGGAGGCCCAGAAGTTGAGCACCACGATCTGCCCACGCAGATCCGCCAGCGAGGTCGTGCCGTTGCGATCGAGATTCGGCAGCGTGAAGTCGGGCGCCTGCGGCAGCCTGCCCGAGGCGACCTCGGCCGGGAACGACCGCGAACCGGAGGAGGTCATCACGGCGCGGGCCAGCACGATGCCGAGCGCGAGGAGCGCGATTGCCACTGCGATTGCGACGAGCCGCTTCACCGACATCGAAGTCTATGCCCGACGGCGCGGGCTAGTAGATGATGACGGGCGTCCCCACGTCGACGAGGCTGTACAGCTTCTCGGCCGAGGGGATGTACATGCGGATGCAGCCGTGCGAGGCGAAGCCGCCGAGCGAACCGGAATCGGGCGTGCCGTGGATGCCGACATCCTCGCGATCGAGGCCCATCCAGCGCGTACCCAGCGGATTGCTCGGGCCGGGCGGCACCGGCTCGGCGTCCTTCGCCCAGTCGGAGGCGGGCGGATACCACCAGGGATTCTTCTGCATGGTGACGATCGTGAAGGTACCCGTCGGCGTCGGATACGCCGGTGCGCCGACGGCGATCTTGAACTGCTGGACGATCTTCGCCTTGCCCTTCCGCGGGGCGTACAGGTTGAGCACGCGCGACGGCTTCGAGATGACGATCACGTAGCCGAGCTGCTCGAGCGTGGCGGAGGTGTTGACGGCGACGAGCGGGATCGGGTCCTGCTGGGCGCGATAGGTCGGCAGCGCGGCAGCGCGCTTGACCTGCTCCACGATCGCAGCGCGATCCGGTGCGTTGCCGGGCCGACCGAGCTTGAGCAGGGGCTTCGTGCGGCCCAGCTGCCAGCGCGCGGGGCTGCCCTTCGTGCTCGAGAGCCGCATGATCCGGTCGACGGCGGCCTGCAGCTTGGTCTCGTTGTACTCGGTCGTGACGGGCGTGTTGCCGGCGGCCGTGCGGTTGACGGCCTCCGTGACGGCGGTCTGCACGTCGGCGGTGAAAGCGATCTGCGCATTCCAGATCTTGAAGACGCGATCGTCGACGCGGATCACGATCGGCTGCCCGTAGGCGGCCGTGACGGTGGCGAGGGCGGTGGCCGCGTCCTGACCGGAGACGTCGACGCCGGCCACGGTCGAGCCCGCGGGGGCCAGACCGGTTGGCGCCGGTGCCGGCACGGTGGCCGGGTCCTGAGCCGCCGCGGTGGAGGCAAGGAGCAGCAGCGCGACGAGCGCCAGCGTCAACAGGAGAGGGAGAGGAAGAGCGCGCGCGAGCATCTGATCGATCGCTTTCCACTCTAGCCCAGGTTTTCCTTTGGTCGTGCCGGTGGTGAGCCTGCTCGCTACCGTATCCGGGTGAGCACGCCGCCCCGTTCGCCGGATCCCGCTGATCGCGAGCTCGAGATCGAGCTGCTGACCGAGCTGGCGCTGGCGCGTGCCGAGCGGGAGGCCACCCAGGTGCGGGCGGCGGAGCGTCGTTGGGCTCGCGTCCGCTTCCTGCTGATCGTCGCCGTCCTGATGCTGATCGCCGGCACGCTGATCTACCTGTCGCTGCGCACGCTGCGCTCCGCGTTCGGCGCCTGACGGGGTCGAGCGCCCCGGCGGGGTACGCTTCAGACCAATGGCCCGCGCTCCTTCCCTCAAGCCCCAGCTCAACCAGATCCGCACATGGGTGGGCGAGGGCGTCACCGACATCTGGATCGCGCATCAGCTGGGCGTCACGCCGGCGCAGATCGCGGACTTCCGCCGCAAGCAGGGTCTCCTGCGCCCCGACGAGGCGCCGGCGCCCGCCAAGGCGCGCGCGCCGCGTGCCACCGCCGAGCCCAAGACCGCCAAGCCGCGGGCGCCGCGCGCGGCGAAGGCTGCCCCGGTCGCGGAGGCAGCCGCCGACGACGCTGCCGATGCTGACGCAGTCGGCGCCGACGAGGACGGCTCGCCGAAGCGCCGCCGCCGTGGGCGTCGCGGCGGGCGCGGACGCGGCAAGGGCCGCGCGCAGACCATCCCCGCGACGATCGAGCACGGCGAGGATGGCATCGTGATCCGGATCGACGCGGCGATTCTCACCACGGACGCGTACCGCGAGCACTGGGTCGAGACCACTGCCGGCAGCATCGCGATCACCGCCGAGGGCATCATCCTGGGCGCGGCTGCGCCAGCGGAAGCGGACCGCACGGAGCCCGACGGCGGCGACATGGACGACGTCGCCGCCGAGTAGCGCTGCCGCGCCCGAGGCGTCAGCCGTGGGCGTCGCGCGCACTGCGCTGGAGACGCGCGCAGGCGAGATCGACGAGGAGCGGTGTCGAGCGGGGCGGCGCGGCCGGGCGCGCGGCGTCGAGCGCCACATCGGGCGCCCAGCGATCCGCCTCACGCCAGGCGACGGCGAGCTCGGCCAGCGTGAAGTGCTGCCCCACGCGTCGCACGAGCTCGGCGTGGACGGCGGCGTAGGCCCGCTCGAACCCTGCCAGACCACGCGTGTCGAGCCCGGCGCGTACGCGCCGCGCCGTGCTCGCGGCCTCACCCCAGGCCTGCACCGCGACCTCCGTCATCGGGTCGAGCGTCATGCGCCCTCCATGCAGCAGGTCGTCGGGATGCCCCCGGCCTCCACGAGCAGCGCCTCGCCGATCGCGTACGGCGGGCAGGCGAGGGCGAAGGCGACGTGCGCGTGCAGGCACTTGACCGCCCGCGCCGAGCGGACGCCGCCGATGCCGAGCCCGTACTCCGGCCGCAGCGCGCGATGGCGCTCCCGCGCGGCATCGAAATCGGCGGCCACGTCGGCCTCCGTGGCGATGCGCTCCTCCAGCAACCGCACCCCGCCCGCCGACTCGAGCACCGAGACGGCGTGGATCAGCCCGGGGCAGCACAGCCAGAAGGCGGTGGGAAAGGGCTCGCCGTCCGGTGTCGTGGCAGGCTGCTCCACGACGACTGGTCGTCCCGCACTGCACCGGCACGGCACCGCCGCCGGCGGGTACGGCACACGACCGAGCTGCTGCTCGAGAAAGGCCATGTCGCGGGGATCGTGCACGTGCCACAGGGTACGCGGAAGGAGAAGGCGGGTGCGCGGCGAAACGACGCTCGTGCGCAAGCTCATCCTGATCGGCATCATCGCGGTCCTCGCGATCCTGTTCGTCCAGCCGATCCGCGCGTATCGCACCGCACAGACCGAGCTGGCCAGCACGCGTGCGCAGCTGGCCGAGGTCCGCGAGGCGAAGCAGCGCGCGATCGAGGAGCGCGACGCGCTCGGCACGCGCGAGATGCTGGTGCGCGAGGCGCGTCGGCGCGGCTACATCTTCCCGGGCGAGACCCCGTTCTCCGTCGGCGAACGCTAGACGCCACGACCGCGATGCGCCTAGCGCAGGCGGTAGAACTCGAGCCGCACGGAACGCCCATCGGCGGCAGCGAGCAGCGCGCACGCGAACACGCTGTGTCGCGTCCACTCGTACCCAGGTGCGCCGCACTCGAACTGCGGCACCGTCACGCCCGCATAGGTGCCATCGGGCTGCGGGTGCACGGGACCGGCGTTGGTGACCATCACGTTGGCGCCGTCATCGCACCGGATGGCGTACCGCGCCCATACCTCGGCCACGCCGTCCGCGCGCGTCAGGCACCAGTCCACCCCGCCCGGTTCGATGCGGCCGTTGAGCAGACTGCCCGCGACGACGCCGCCACTGATGGGAATCGCCTCGCGCAGACCGGCGTCCGCGGCGCCGATGCTGAACGGCTCAGCGAGCGTCGCCGTGGCGGTCGCGATCAGCTCGAGCTCGGGTTTCATCCCTGGGCCACCTGGCTGAGCGCGAAGCCCGCCACCTGCTTGTACTGGGCGGCGATCGTCTCCAGCTCGTGCTGCGACACCACGTCGTGGATACGGGCGAACCCGTCGGGCGCCCGCTCCTCGGCGAGATCCATCACCTGCTCCGGCCCGTTGCCGCGATTGGCGAGCACGATCCGCGTCGTCGGCTCGCGTCGCATCGCCTCGTACGCCGAGAGCGCGGCGGTCGCGACGCCGTGCTCCGCGACCGCATCCGCGAGGGCGACGGCATCCAGGATGCTCTGCGAGGCGCCGTTCGACCCGAACGGGTACATGGCGTGCGCGGCGTCGCCGAGCAGCGTGACGCGACCCACGGTCCACGTCGCCAGCGGATCGCGGTCCGACAGCGGGTACTCGTAGATGGCGTCGGCGCCGTCGATCAGCGCCGGGATATCCAGCCAGGGAAACCGCCAGTCGGCGAACTGGTCCCGGAACAACGCGGCGTCCACGCGCCGCGACCAGTCCTGCGGCGGTGGGACGTCATGGTCGACGGCGTGCTCGGCAACCCAGTTGATCAGCTGCAGGCCATCGGCGTCGGGCTCGGTGATCGGGTAGCAGACGAACTTGTGGCGCGAGTAGCCCGCCATGATCATCGTCCGTCCGCTCAGAAACGGCGGTGCCTTCGTCGTCGCCCGCCACAGCATGCGCCCGCCGTAGCCCACGGCACCCTGCCCCGGGTGGAGACGCGCTCGCGCCACGGAGTGAATGCCATCGGCCGCCACGACGAGGGGGGCGCGGACCGTGTGGGTGCCTCCGTCACGGCCGGCGAACGTCGCGACCGCGGCGTCATCCGTGCTCGTGATCTCCGTCAGCGCCTGGCCCATCACGATCGCGTCCGCGCCGAGACGCTCCAGCACCGTCTCCTGCAGCAGCTGCTGCAGCCAGCCGCGATGGATCGAGAGCTGCGGTGCGGGATAGCCGGCCTGCCGCCCGCGCGGTTCGCTCCAGATCAGCTGCCCGTGCCGGTTGTAGTACGCGAGCTCGCCGGTCTCGACCGCCAGGGCAGTAGCCGTCTCGGCGACGCCCAGACGCTCCAGCTGCGCCATCGCGTGCGGGAGCAGATTGATGCCGACCCCAAGCGGTCGGAGCTCGCGCACGCTCTCGAAGATCCGACAGGAGACACCCCGCTGATGGAGTGCGAGCGCGGTGGCGAGTCCGCCGATGCCCGCGCCGACGATCAGGACCTCGGGGTCGTCAGCGCGCGGTCGTTCCATCGCGGCAGTATGACCGCTGGCGTACGCTCGCGCCGGTCGGGTCGCCTACGGCGCCTTCGGGAACGTGCCCGCGTTCCACTTCGCCAGCTGCGCCGGCGATTGCTCGTCGAGCCACCGGGCGAGCGTGGTGAAGGTCACGCAGGCCACCTCGGGCTTCGTGCACGCCTTCTTGAGGGTCCGCACGAGCGCCCGGTTGTACACGCCGTCATTCCAGTTGGCGAAGTGCGAGCCGATCACGAGCGGTGCACGATTCGTCGTGTACAGGCCGTTGAGCGCGCCCATGTAGCTGCGATACGTCCAGTTCTCGAGCGTCTGCAGCCGCGCCGGATCATCCGTCTTGCCGTGGTTGAAGTAGAAGTTGTAGTCCATCGCCAGCGTCGCGTACTTCGAACCGACGCGCGGAATCGAGGGCAGCGGGAAGTTCCACAGGCCCTGCTGCTTCGTCGGCCACTGGCCGAGGATGCCCTCCTGGCTGGCGTCGTACTGATAGCCCAGCTGCTTCATCGCGGCGTACAGCGCGGGCTTGTCGCCCATCAGGCAGGGGCTGCGGCCACCGTGGAAGTCCTCCTTCGTCAGGATGGTCGTGATCGGCCGCTTGAGGCCGTTGACCTCGGTCGGCTCGAGCATCAGCCGCTCCCACTGCGACTGCTCGCTGACCCAGTCCTCCGTCGTCCACGTATTCGATTCGTCGCAGATGTGCGAGACGTAGTGCGTCCCGATCTCGTTGCCCATCATGCGCGCCACGTCGAAGGCCTTGAAGTTGTCGTAGAGGTTCTCGACGGCGCTGCCCGAGCCGGCCAGCTCGGCGTAGCCGCCGAGGTTCGAGAAGCCCGCCGGCTTGTGCGGCGGCTGGTACGCGGTCGCGTTCTGCGGCAGCAGGAGGTAGATGCCGCTGACGAAGAAGGTGAAGCGCGCGCCCAGCTGCTCGGCCAGGCGCAGCCACGAGCTGTACATCTCGATGTCGGCTGCACCATCGAACGACGAGAGCAGGAACTGCGGTGGGCGACCGTTCGCGAGTGCCTCGTCGATCGCGGCCTGCGCCTGTGGCGTCGGCTTCCAGTCCGGCCACTTCTCCGTCACGACCGGGAGTCCATCCTCCTCCGTGCTCGCGCCCGCGGCGGCCGCCTGATCGGACTCGCCGTCATCGTTGCCCGCCGCGGCCTCGGCACCTCCGCCTCCGCCACCGCCACCCTCTCCGGCGTCTCCCTCGGGCGTCGCGGCAGGCGTGGCCGGCTGCGCGTCGTTGGCCGGCGTCGCCGCGACCGTGGCGTCGCCGCCCTGCAGTTGGGGATAGGCCAGCGCGGCACCCACGATGCAGAGCGAGAGCGCCAGGACGAGCAGCAGCGTGATCCGGCGACGGCGCACGGCGGCACGTTGCCGATAGCGCGTGTATTGGCGATTGCGAGTCGGTGTGCTCATCCGGGAGGCGACTCGGAGAGCCGCCTCCGACACTACGCGCGTCCGGGCCCGATCCCTGTACGCGGCCGGTGGTCCGGCTCACGCTGTTACGAAACCGATATCAGGCGGTCTGCGCGAAGGCGGCACGGCCGGGGTACACCGCGCGCGCACCGAGCTGCTCCTCGATCCGGATCAGGCGGTTGTACTTGGCGACGCGATCGGAGCGCGACGGCGCACCGGTCTTGATCTGCCCCGTGTTGAAGGCCACCGCGAGGTCCGCGATCGTCACGTCCTCGGTCTCGCCCGAGCGATGGGACATGACCGCGCGCATGCCGGCGCCGCGCGCCACCTCGATCGCGTCCGCGGTCTCGGACAGCGTGCCGATCTGATTCACCTTGACCAGCAGCGCGTTGCCGGCGCTCCGCTCGATGCCCATGCGCAGCCGCTCGGGGTTCGTGACGAAGAGATCGTCGCCGACGAGCTGGACACGGTCGCCCAGGGTCGCCGTCAGCTGCGCCCAGCCGTCCCAGTCGTCCTCCGAGCAGCCGTCTTCGATCGACACGATCGGATAGCGATCGGCGAGGTCGACCCAGAACGCGACCATCTCCTCGCTCGTCAGGTTGCGGCCGTCGCCCGGCAGGCGATACAGGCCGGCGGCCTCGTCGTACAGCTCCGTCATGGCCGGATCGAGGGCGATCGCGATGTCGGTGCCGGGCGTGTAGCCCGCGCGCTCGATCGCGCCCATGATCAGCTGCAGCGCCTCCTCGTTCGAGGACAGGTCGGGGGCGACGCCACCCTCGTCGCCGACCGCCGTCGAGAGGCCCCGCTGCTTGACGTCGGCGCGCAGTGCGTGGAACGTCTCGACGCCCCAGCGCAGACCCTCGGCGAAGGTCGGTGCGCCGACGGGCATGATCATGAATTCCTGCAGATCCAGCGCGTTGTCGGCGTGGGCACCGCCGTTGATGACGTTCATCATCGGCACGGGCAGCACGTGGGCCGCGGAGCCGCCGACCTGGAGGTACAGCGGCACGCCGTTGAAGGCAGCCGCAGCGTGGGCGCTGGCGAGCGACACGCCGAGGATGGCATTGGCGCCGAGCCGCCCCTTGTTGGGCGTGCCGTCCAGCTCGATCAGGGCCGAGTCGATCGCGCGCTGGTCGCCCGCCTCCATGCCCGTGAGCGCCGCGGCGATCTCGCCGTTCACGTTCGCCACCGCCTGGGTGACGCCCTTGCCCATCCACGCGTCGCCGCCGTCGCGCAGTTCGACCGCCTCCCACTGGCCCGTCGAGGCACCCGAGGGAACGGCGGCGGTGCCCCGCGCCCCACCCTCGAGGATCACGTCGACCTCAACCGTCGGGTTGCCGCGCGAGTCGAGAATCTGACGGCCATGGATCGAGGTGATGACGCTCATCGTGCTCCTTCGGGAGATGTGCGGGCGAGCCGCTCCTTCGCGGCGCGATAGTACCGCTCCTGCTCCTCGAGCGGGAGATCAGCGAACACGGCGCCCTGCGCCTCGGCGATGCGCTCGGCCTCCTCGACCCGGGCGCGGAAGCGCGCAGCGGCGCCGCGCAGCGCCGTCTCGGGGTCGACACGGACCAGCCGCAGCAGATTGACGGCGGCGAACAGCACGTCGCCCGCCTCTTCGCGGACCGCCTGCGCGGGCTCGGGGCCCTGGACGGACTGCGTGGCGAGCGCCTCGACGAGCTCGTCGAGCTCGGCGCGCGTGGCGGCCTCGGCTCCCTGCCACTCCTCCCAGTCGAAGCCGATGGCGGCGGCGCGCTTCTGCGTCTTCAGCGCCTGCAGGAGCGTGGGCAGCGATGCGGGGATGTCGTGGAAGATCCCCTCGCGTCCCTCCTGGTCGCGCTTGATGCCCTCCCAGTTGCGCAGCACGGCGTCGGTCGTCGCGGCCTCGACGTCGCCGAACACGTGCGGATGCCGGCGAGTCAGCTTGGCCGCGATGCCCTCGGCGACGTCGGAGAGATCGCCGACGCCCGCCTCGCGCGTCATCACGCTGAGGATGAAGGACTGGAACAGCACGTCGCCGAGTTCGTCGACCAGCTTGGCATCGGGCGGGCCGGCCAGCGCGACATCGGCGAGCTCGTACGCCTCCTCGATCGTGTGCGGGACGATCGTCGCCGGGGTCTGCTCGCGATCCCACGGACAGTCGCTGCGCAGCCGCACCGTGATCGCCCACAGCCGTCCGAGGGCCTGCGCAGTGGCGCGGGTCGCCAGCTCCTCCCGTGCCAACGCGCTGGCGCAGTCGGCGTCGCTGCGGACCAGCTGCCAGGCCGCGAGGTCATCGGCCGCGATCAGCACAGCCGCGGGATCGTGACGCACGCCGCGCTCGGCGAGGAACGCCACGAGCGTGGCGCAGCGGATGTCGGCCGCTCCGGCCGCTTGCAGCTCCTCGAGCGCGAGCGCGGGCACGCCAGCGGGGTCGCCCCCGCCGAGCGCGACGACGCGCCGCGCCGTCACCTACTCGGCGGTCGTCGTGGACGTCGTCTGCTGCGGCGGCAGCGAGTAGCCCTTGGCGTAGGCCGACTTGGCCTCGTACTTCTTCTGCACGCCCTCGAACCACTTCGTCGCGGCCTCGTTCTTCTTGGTCTGCGACAGCTCGTCGATGATCTGCTGCTTGACGTCCGCGAACGGCTGGGTCTTGGCGGCCTCGATCGGGCCGAGCGCCTTGATGATGTGGCAGCCGAACTGCGACTTGACCGGCGGATCGGTGATGTCACCCGTGTTCTTGAGCGCGAAGGCGGCCTTGCGGAAGTCGGCATCCCAGTTCTCGTCGTTGGTGATCGTGTACTCGCCGCCCGTGTCCTTCGAGCCGGGGTCGGCGGAGTACTTCTTGACGAGCGCCTTCCAGTCGCCCGGATTGGCCTCGACCTCGGTGAGGACCTCCTCGGCCTTGACGCAGTCGGCGTCGGTGGCCTTCCCCTTCGGCGCGACGTCGAGCAGGATGTGCGCGACCTTGCGCGACTCGGCGGTCGTGTACTTCGTCGCCTTGTCCTTGTCGTACTGCTTCTGCGCCTGCTCGTCGGTGACCTTGACGTCCTTCGTGATCTGGTCGTAGAGGCCCTGCGCCTGCTGCCGGAGTTGGAACTGCTCGAGCAGCTGCTCCTCGGTCAGGCCCTGCTCCTTGAGGTACTTGTCGTACGCCTTCTGCTTGTCCTGGCAGCACTGCGCCTTGAAGGCCTTGAGATCCTCCTGGACCTTCGCATCGTCGACCTTGATGCCCTTGGCCTCGGCCTCCTGCTGGATCTCGGCGTTCTGCACGAGGCTCTGGAGCACCTGCTGCTTCAGCGTCTTCTCCTCCTCGGAGCCCTTCTTCGGCTTCGTCTGGCCGTTGGCGACACCCTGCTGCACCGCGGAGGTGTAGAGCGCATCGAACTCGGCCTGCGTGATCTCCTGATCGCCAACGACGGCCACCGCGCCCGACGGCACCGTGGGCTTCTCGCTCTCGGCGCTATCGCTCCCGCCGCAGGCCGTCACCAGCAGGGCGAGGGCGGCGAGCAGGGCGACGAGCGAAAGGGTGTTGCGCATGGGAGAAGTGGCTCCGGGAGTCATGGTCAGATCGAGTGCGAACGATTGCGACGCGCCCGTCAGGACGCTTCCGAACGCAGACCGATAATAGCATCGGCCAGTTCTCGCGCCCGCTCGATCGGTGATCCGGACTGCCCGACCGGCAGCCGGAGCTCATCCTTGGCCGGCGTGGCGATGATCCCCTCGACCCGCTCGCGCAGCGCCCGCGCCTCCTCGAGCGAGAGCTTGGCGCCGGTGATCCGCGCGCCGTCCCTGCCGACCTGCACCACGACGGTCCCGAGCGGTGCCACGGCCAGCCGCAGCTCCTGCATGCCGATCAGGTTCTGCACGGGCTCCGGTACCGGCCCGAACCGATCGGCCAGCTCGAGCTCCAGATCACGTAGCTGATCCAGCTCGATCGCCAGCGCGATGCGGCGATGGACGTCCATCTTGACCGCCTCCAGCCCGACGTACTCGGCCGGGACGTACGCGTCGAGCGCGAGCTCGATGCGCGGCCCCGTGGCCATCGCCTCGGGCGCCACCCCCTGCAGGTCGGCGACGGCCTCGGCCAGCAGGTCGCAGTACAGCTCGAACCCGATCGCGGCGACGTGGCCCGACTGCTCGTCGCCGAGCAGGTTGCCGGCCCCGCGCAGCTCGAGGTCGCGCATGGCGACGCGGAACCCCGACCCGAGCTCGGTGTAGTCGGCCAGCGCGGCCAGACGGGCCCGCGCCTCCTCGGACAGCTCCGACGCGTCGGGGTACAGCAGATAGGCGTGCGCCGTCACGTCGGAGCGACCGACGCGCCCGCGGATCTGGTACAGCTGGGACAGGCCCAGCAGGTCGGCCCGGTCCACGATCAGCGTGTTGGCCGTCGGGATGTCGAGCCCGGACTCGATGATGGTCGTCGCGACCAGCACGTCGTGGTCGCCCCGCAGGAACGCCGCCATCACCTCCTCGAGCTGGCGCTCCGTCATCTGCCCGTGCCCCACGCCAAAGCGCAGCTCCGGGCACAGTTGCGCGAGGTGCTGCGTGGCCTCGTCGATCGTCTCGACCCGGTTGTGCAGGTAGAACGCCTGTCCCCCGCGCTCGACCTCGCGCCGCAGCGCCCCGGCGATCTGCTCGTCGTCGTACTCGCCGACGTGCGTGTGAATCGGGCGGCGTCCACGCGGCGGCGTGGCGATCACCGAGATGTCGCGGAGGCCCGCCAACGACATGTGCAGCGTCCGTGGAATCGGCGTGGCCGACAGCGCCAGCACGTCGACCTCGGTCCGCATCTGGCGCAGGAGCTCCTTCTGCGCGACGCCGAAGCGCTGCTCCTCATCGACGATCACCAGGCCGAGATCGTTCGGGACGACGTCGCGGGAGAGGACGCGATGCGTGCCGATCAGAAGGTCCACGGTGCCCTCGCGGAACGCCGTCACGGCCTCCTTGGACTCCCTGGCGGAGCGCATGCGCGAGACCACCTCGATCTCCACCGGCAGATCCATCAGACGACTCCGGAACGTGGCACCGTGCTGCTGGGCGAGGATCGTGGTCGGCGCGAGCAGCAGGACCTGCTTGCCCGACTCGATCACGCGCACCGCGGCGCGCAGCGCCACCTCGGTCTTGCCGAAGCCGACGTCGCCGCAGATCAGGCGGTCCATGGGTCGATCCTGCGACAGATCGTCCATCACCTCCTCGATGGCGCGCGCCTGATCGTCGGTCTCGCTGTACGCGAAGCCCTCCTCGACCCGCCGCAGGAGATCGCCCGGCGCCGCGTGCGCCACACCGGGCACGGCCTGACGCTGGGCGTACAGCACGAGCAGCTCGCCGGCCATCTCGCGCACCGCGACCCGCGCACGGGCCTTCATCTGCAGCCACGTCTTGCCACCGAGCTTCGACAGCTGCGGCTCCTTGCCGTCGGCGCCGACGTAGCGCGTCAGCTTCGAGATCTGCTCGTGCGGGAGGTACAGCCGGTCCTCGCCGCGGAAGGCGAGGTCCAGGTAGTCGCGCGTGACACCGCCGACGGTGCGGGTCTCGAAGCGCTCGAAGCGGCCGACGCCGTGATCCTCGTGCACCACCACGTCGCCGGGACGCAGGTCGCCGAACGACGCGATCGCGCGACCGCCCCGGGCCGGTGCGCTGCGCCGCGAGCGAAACAGCGACGAGCCCGCGATCACCGCGATCCGTGCGGTCGGCGCGACGAGGCCACGGCGCAGCGGCGCCACCGCCACGTAGATGCCGGCGGCCTCCGGCAGCGCGGCACCCTCTTCCAGCCACTCCACATCGAGGCGCTTCAATTGGCGCACCGCGCGGTCGGCATCGCCGACGTGCGGGAAGGACAGGATGACGCGGAGATCGCGGCCGGCGAGCCCCTTCAGCGCACGCTCGATCTCCGCGAGGCCGCGGGCCGCAAGCGCCGGCGGGTGCCCCTCGAAGACGATCGCCTGTCCGCTCGGCAGCACGTCGAGGCGATGGGCGCCATCCAGCGTCTCGACCAGCTGCTCGTGCGAGAGGTAGGCCCGACGCGCCGGCCCGGCGACCTCGTCGATGCGCTCGCGGCCAGCGGCGAGCACCTGCGGGGGATCCCACAGCACGACGGGCCCCGCGGCGAACAGCTCGGGCGCGAGCGCGACCAGACCCTCCGGGAGCTGGGGCCCCTCATCGCCGAGCCGCTCGGCGACGTCGCCGAGATCCCCGTCGCCTGCGGGATGGATGGTGATCGTCGCGACGTCGCGCAGCGAGCGCTGCGTCAGCGTGGAGAACGACGACAGCCGCTCGATGTCGTCGCCGAACAGCTCGATGCGCACGGGCTCGCGACCGGTCGTCGGGAACACGTCGACGAGGTCGCCCCGCACCGACACCTGGCCGCGCTCATCGACCGAGCCGTCGACGCGCTCGTAGCCCATCAGCACCAGCCGGCGCACGAGGTCGTCGCGGTCGTGGACGTCGCCGTGCGTGAGCGTCAGACCCGGCGGCCGTGCGGCGCGACCCGGCAGCCGCTCGACGAGGGCGTCGGCGGAGACGGCGACAATGCCGCCCTCGGCCAGCACGGCCAAGGCGTGCGCGCGCTCGCCCACCAGATGCGGAGCGGGCGCGAGTCCCGAGCCCCAATCGACGCCGCGATGCGGCAGGTACGCAACCGGCGTGGTCGGCGCGAAGGCCTGCACCGCATCGGCCAGCTCGCGGGCGCGATCGTCGTCGGCCACGACGATCGACAGGGCTGCGCGCGCATCATCGACCCGACGGGCGTGCAACGCGGCGACGACGAGCGGCAGCACGGCCTCGGCCGTCCGGGCGGCGGCGATCGCCGTCGAGCCCAGCCGCACCGCCAGCTGCCCGACGTCATCGGCCGTGGCGAACGCGGCGGTGACGCCAACCAGCCCCGCCACCGCTGCCGGCGGCGCACTATCGTTCTCGTGGGTGTCGTCGTCGTCCAGCACGGGCGAGGCGAAGCCTACGTCCACGCCCCACGCATCGGAGCCAGCCCATGTCCCGCACCACCGACGAGCTGATCGAGGAGCTCTGCGCGTTTCTCCGGATTCCGTCGATCTCCTCGGGTGACGGCGCGCCGGCGGAGCTGGAGCGAGCGGCGCAGTGGGTCTGCGATCGGATCGTGGCGGCCGGCGGCTCGGCTGGCCTGCTGCCCACCGAGGCCAATCCGCTCGTGGTCGGCAACCTGCCCTCATCGACGGGCGGCGGACCGCGCGTGCTCCTGTACGGCCACTACGACGTCCAGACGGTCGCGCCGCTCGAGGATTGGACCACGCCCCCGTTCGAGCCGACCATCCGCGATGGCGCGCTGTACGCGCGTGGGGCCAGCGACGACAAGGGCAACTTCCACGCGCTCCTGGCCGGCGCCGCGAGCCTGGCCGCCGAGGGCGCGCTGCCCGTGCAGCTGACGATCGTCCTCGACGGCGAGGAGGAGATCGGCGGGCACTCCGTGATCGACTGGATCGAGCAGCAGCCCGCAGGCGCCTATGACGCCGCGCTCGTGTTCGACGCCGGCTTCGTCGCGCCCGGCCATGCCGCGATCGAGGCGGGCGTCCGTGGCGTGATCACCGGCACGGTCACGGTGCGCACCGGTGCGCGCGATGCGCACTCGGGCCTGTACGGCGGTGGCGCCCTCAACGCCGCGCACGTCCTCAGCCGACTGATCGCCGGACTCGAGGCAGGACCCGACGGTCGCCTGCACGAGTCGCTGATGGTCGGCGTCGCGCCCGCGTCTCCCATTGAGGAGGCGGCCTGGGCGACGCTGCCCGCGGCGGCCGGCGAGCTCGACATCGCCGGTATCGCACCGCGCGACGAGGCGGCGCTGGCCGACTACTACCGCCGCACGACGGCACTGCCGACGTTCGACGTCAACGCCATCACGTGCCGCGATGCCGGTCAGAACCGCACGATCGTGCCGTGCGAGGCGACTGCCGCCATCTCGTTCCGCCTCGTCGGCGGCCAGGACGCCCGCGCCTTCTGGGCGGCCGTGCAGACGCTGCTGCGCGAGCGTGCGCCCGCGGGCGCCGAGCTGTCCTTCACGGTGCGCGGCATGGCCGAGGGCGCGGCCTTCGATCCGGAGCTCCCGGCGATCCGCCTGGCCCGCGAGGCGATCGAGCAGGCCACCGGCTTCCCCTGCGCGGTAACCCGCTCGGGAGGCGCCATTCCGCTCGTCACCGCCCTCGCGAAGCAGGGCGTCCCGACCGTGCTGTCCGGCTGCGCCCTGCCGAACGACCGCATCCATGCGCCGGACGAGCACCTGCGCATTGAGCAGTACGCCCTCGGCGTGCAGATGGCGCGCGCGATCCTGACCGCCTTCGCGCAGCTCTGACCGCGGGACCGCGGCGCCGGCTCAGCGCAGTCCGAGCGCCTCCGGCAGTGCGCTGACGCTCGGCAGGTCCAGGTCCGCAGTCGGCCACGGCGCGGCGAACGTGGCGCCCTTGCCGGTGCGCACGAGGCAGGTCCGCAGGCCGATGCGGTGCGCCGTGGCCAAGTCGGCTACCGGGTCGTCGCCGACCATCATCGCGTCGGCGGCCGGCACGCCGAGCACGGCCAGCGCCGCTCGGTAGGCGCCCGCCGCGGGCTTCCCGATCACCGTGGCACGCCGACCGCTCGCGTACTCCAGCCCCTTCACGAACACGCCGGCATCCAACCCGGGACCGTCCGGCGTCGGCCACCAGCGGTTGCGCTGCATCGCCACGAAGGCGGCGCCGCCCATCAGCGCGCGAAAGGCCTCCTGCAGATGCGCGTAGGTGATCGACTCGTCGGGACCGCCGAGGCAGACGACCTCGGCCTCACGGCCGTCCTCAACCAGCTCGATCCCGCCCTCCGTCGCGATCTCGGCGAACGCGGCGGGCTCGGCGAGCAGGAGCACCCGGCGGCCGGCATGCCGGCGCCGGAGGAACGCGATCGTCGCCGAGGCAGCGGTGACGATCCGCTGCGACGGGTACGGCATTCCCATCTCCCCCAGTCGCGCGGCGATGGTCGCGCGCGTCTTCGAGGTCGTGTTCGTGAGGATCACGTGCGGGATCGCCGCCGCATCGAGAGCAGCCACCGCGGCCGACGCGCCGGGCAGCGGCTCGTAGCCGACGTGGAGCACGCCCTCCATGTCGAACACGATGCCGCGTGGCGCGTCCATACCCCCAGCCTACGCCGCGACGCGGGTACTAGGCGAGGCGGTACGCCGCGGGGCGCCGCGCGCTGAACACGGGGATCAGCCGACGCACCTCGGCGACGCGCCGGCGGTCGATCGCGGCGACGCAGATGGCCTCGCCATCGCCCGCGTTGGCCAGCACCACGCCCCACGGGTCGATGATCATGGACCGCGCGTAGCGGGGACTCCCGGCCCACAGGCCGTACTGGTTGGCGGCGATCACGTAGGCGGCGTTCTCGATCGCGCGGGCGCGCAGGAGGACCTCCCAATGGTCGCGCCCCGTCGCCATCGTGAAGCCGGCCGGCACCATGAAGGCCTCGGCGCCTGCCAGCGCGAGCTCGCGGTACTGCTCGGGGAAGCGCAGGTCGTAGCAGATGGTCAGGCCAACCGGCCAGCCAGCGACCTCCGAGAGCACCAGGTGGTCGCCGGGCCGGTTGGCGTTCGACTCGCGGGCCTCGGCCCCCTCGACGTCGATGTCGAACATGTGGATCTTGCGGTACATAGCGGTGCGCTCGCCGTTCGGGTCGAAGACGAGCGTCGTGTTGCTGGCGCGGACGCCGGGCTCGGTGTTCTCGCCGATCGAGCCGCCGTGGAGCCAGACGCCGTGCTGCCGTGCCCACGA
Source organism: Gaiellales bacterium (assembly GCA_044369995.1). Classification (GTDB taxonomy): domain Bacteria; phylum Actinomycetota; class Thermoleophilia; order Gaiellales; family F1-60-MAGs149; genus F1-60-MAGs149. The sequence goes on from JBILWG010000008.1 coordinate 27,710, forward strand.
CGCCATTGCCCGCGCCGTCTCGCCCTCGAGCGACTCGGCGGCCGCGACCATCACCTCGTCCGTGCCCGTGCCGTTCCAGCGCTCGGGCAGCGAGATGACGGTGGCGCCACGCGCCGCCGCCTGCGCCACCAGGCGCTCGGCCACCGCGATGTTGTCGACGACCGGGCGGTCTGCGTTCATCTGCACGCAGGCCACGACCGTCTCGGTCACGTCGCGGCTCCGGTCAGCGCACCACCCAGGCCACCGAGATCGAGGCCGTCGAGGCCACCGAGGCCGCCCAGCAGCTCGCCCAGGTCGAGCCCCTCGAGCAGGCCGCCGAGCTCGCCGAGTCCGGACCCACCGCCGAGCAGGCCGCCGAGCAGGTCGGTGATCGGCTTCACGTCGGCCGGCGCCTCGACCGTCACCGGCTCCGCGGGGACGACGCTGAGGTCGACCAGCAGGCCACCTGTCTTGGTGACGTCGCCCGCAGGCGCGGTGCTGAGCTCGACGCGATGGATCAGGCCGTCGGAGCGGCCGACCCACACGCTGACGGCCGCATCGCCCTTGGCGAGTGCGGCCAGGTCGATCGGGAGGTTCTCGGCCAGCTCGCCGAACTGATCCGTCAGATCCGCACCCGGGTCGAGCGTGCCGCTGATGCGATCGCACTCGATGTCGCCGACCTGCTCGACGGCGACGGCCTTGGGGTTGCGCACGAGCTTCGAGATGTCGCCCAGCTGCGCGCCGATCCCGCCGAAGTCGATGCCCAGCGGCTGCCCGAGGGCGTACCACTGGCCGCCCACCTGCACCCAGGTGTCGTCGGCGTTCTCGCGCAGCGAGAGCGGCACGTCGAGCGGGCCGACCGTGATCTTCGCGTCGGCCGTCAGACCCGTCGCGGCATCGCCCTGCGTCGTGGCGGTGATCGTCACCGGCCCGGTCAGCAGCGCGCCGATTCCGCCCGCATCGCCACCGGAATCGGTCGCGTCTGCAGCCGGCACGAACTCGGCCTTGAGGGTCGAGGCGTTGGGGCCGGCCGGCGGCAGCTTGGCGTCGGCGAGCACCTTGGCCGGATCGGAGGCGAGATCGCTGCCACCGCAGGCGGCGAGCGCCGCGGCGAGCGCGATCAGGACGAGCACGAGGGGAAGTCGATGAAGGCGCTGCATGCCCACATTCTGACCGACATCGGCCGCGTCCGGGCGCGTCGAGTGAAATAAAGCGGACGGAAGTGCAATTTGCGTGTTCCGGCTTTCACCAACGTGCGGCAGTTCTTTGCACCACACGTTTGTGAGATATGACAAACTCCTTGCATGCCAGATTCCGGTGCCACTCCCAAGGGAACGCGCGGCTCGATCGGTCCTGAGACCTACGCCGCGGTGAAGAAGCTGATCGACACGGGCATGAACAAGACCGAGGCCTTTGCACAGGTTGCGAAGGAGACCGGCCGCTCGACTGCCACCGTCACCACGACCTACTACCGCATCGCCAAGCGCCAGCCGGGCGGCGGTGGCGTGCGCACCTCCGCGAAGGCCGCCAAGGCCGCGACCCGCAAGGCCGTCGGCGGGCAGACCGACCGCCTCGCCGCCGATGCGCGCGCCGCGATCGACGCGCTGCACCAGCACGTCGCCTCGCTCGAGGCCCAGCTGGAGGAGCTCGCGCAGAAATCGCAAGAGCTCGAGCGCATCAAGAAGGCGCTCGGGCGCATCTGACGGGGGCGGGATGTCCCGAAGGGGTCAGACCCTGTTGGGACATCCGAGGCGTCGCCGACATCCCTGGGTGCGTGGCGTGTGTCCCGAAAGGGTCTGACCCCTTCGGGACATCCCGCCCCTACGTCGTCTCGAGCTCGACCAGCAGCTTGCGGTAGGACGCCAGCCGCGCCGGCTCGACGAGCCGCTCCACGGCGCAGCCGTCGTCGCCGACGTGGCGGCAGTCGCTGAAGCGGCACTCCGCGGAGGCCTCCGCGATGTCACCGAAGGCGCTGGCCAAGTCGTCCGGCGTGATGCCCGCCAGCGAGAAGCTGCGGATGCCCGGCAGGTCGATCAACGCGCCCCCACTCGGCATATCGAGCCAGGTCGCCGTCGTCGTCGTGTGGCGGCCGCGCCCCGACAGCTCGTGGATCGCGCCGGTGACCTGCCCCCCACCGGTGAGCGCGTTGACGAGCGTCGACTTGCCGACGCCGGAGTGCCCGACGACCGCGGCGGTGCGCCCCGCCAGCAGTGCACGCACCGCGTCCTCCCCGGCCTGCGTCCGCACGTCGATGACGACGCCGTCGACACCGATCGCGCGGTAGTCCGCCAACACCACCTCCGGATCCTCGTCGGCGCGTCCCGCGAGATCCTCCTTCGTGATGGCCAGCAGGGGCTCCATGCCCCCGCGCCACGCGGCCACCAGGATGCGATCGATCAGGCCACGGCGCAGCGGTGGGTCTGCGATCGACGCGACGATCAGCACGCACTCCGCGTTGACGGCCAGCACCTGCTCCTTCATCGCGCGCTCGCCCTCCGAGCGCATGCGCTGCTGGCGACGCAGCTCGGTGCTGCGTGGCTCGATCACGTCGATGCGCCCACCCTCCTCGGCCTCGAGCAGCAGCTGCACCCGGTCGCCCGCCACGGGGCGCCGGTCGAGTCGCCCGGCGAACTTCGCAATGCGCTCCTCCCCCGCATCGGTGCGCACGGCGGCGAGCCCACCGCCGACGGCGAGGACGAGTGCGGGTTCGAGTTCAGCGGTCATGCGATCATCATCGTATGCCGTGGCTCCTCCTCGACGTCGCGTGGATCATCCTGTTCGCGATCATCGGGCGTCAGAGCCACAACGAGGGCACGCCGCTCGAGGGCATCGTCGCGGTGGCCTGGCCGTTCCTCGTCGGGTACGCCGTCGGCGTCTTCGCACTGCGCCTCAACCGTGCGCCGCGGTCGCTCACGCGCGCCGTCCCCGTCTGGCTCCTGACGATCGTGCTCGGCATGGCGATCCGCACCGTCCAGAAGGGCCGCGCGCCCGAGTTGGCCTTCATCATCGTCGCGACGATCGCGCTGGCCGTGGGCTTCATCGGGTGGCGAGTGATCGCAGCCGTGATCTGTCGGCGCCGACGTGCTGACGCCGACGCCGTCTAGGGCTGCAGCAGCAGCTTGCCGCCCGCACGGTTGTCGCGGATGCGCGCCAGCGCCTCGTTGACGTGCTCGAACGAGAGTTCCTCGCTGATCACGGCCTCGAGCGTGCCAGCCACCACGAGGGCGAACAGCGCCTCCATCGAGCGAGCGGTCGCCTCGGGCGCGACGGGCAGGCCGCTGTATCCGATCACCTTGGCGTTCTTGCGGTACATCTCCTGCGGCGCGAACGAGAAGGGTGCACCAGCGCTCGCGCCGTAGAGCATCAGCGTGCCATTGGCGGCCAGCAGCTTCACGGACGGCTCGGAGAACGCACCGGCCAGCGGGTCGAGAATCGCGTCGACACCGTCGGGCGCGATCTCGCGCACTTCGGCCTCGAGCGCATCGGCGGCCGCCACCACCACGTGATCGCAGTAGCGCGAGATCTGCCCCACGCGATTCGGCGACGACGTCTGCGCGATCACGCGGGCGCCCCGCGCCTTCGCCAGCTGCATCCCGATCGTCGAGACACCACCGGAGGCACCGAGGATCAGGACCGTCGAGCCGGCGCCGATCTCCGCGAGCTCGAGGCAGTCGAACGCCGTGACGCCGGGAATGCCGAGCGCAGCGGCCTCGGCGTCGGAGCAGCCATCGGGGATGACGGCGAGCGCCTCGTTGGGCACGGCCACCTGCTCAGCCCATGACCCATCGCGGGTGAGCCCGCAGCCGGCACCGCGGAACGCGACGCGCGTGCCGTCGGCCAACGTGCCGACGCCCTCGCAGCCCGGCGTGCGCGGAACCGGTAGCCCCGCCCCGACCTTGCCGTCGGCGATCCAGACGTCGAGCGGGTTGATCGCGCC
>JBILWG010000175.1:0-4124 GCA_044369995.1 Gaiellales bacterium
CTGCACGCTCCACGCGCCCACCCGCCGATCCACCAACCGCCACGACCCGCGCGACACCGGCACGAACGAACGCTACATCCAGCCTTCGCCATCGGAGATGCCGATGACGCGACCGCGCGGCACAAGCGCGTCCTCGTCGAGACCGCCGAAGGCGCCGCGATGGAAGATCAGCGGCTCACCCGGCGAGCTCTCGAAGTGCACGACCTCGCCGATCACGAGATCGTGATCGCCCGCGGTCACGATGTCGTAGATCTCGCACCGCATGATCGCGAGCGAATGTCGCACCGAGTAGAAGCCGTGCGGGTCGAGCATCGCGTGCTCGAGCGGGAAGTCACCGCCGCGCTGGGCGAACGCGAGCGCCGCCTCCTGCTGCTTGCGATGGAGGACGTTGACGGCCATCTTCTTGCTCGACTTGACCCCATCGAGCGTCCGCGTGCCATGCGCGAGGGACACCAGCACCAGCAGGGGATCGAGCGAGACGCTGGTGAACGAGTTGAGCGTCATACCCTGCGGCAGGCCGGCACTCGACGTCGTGACGACGGTGACGCCCGTCGCGAACGCGCCGACCGTATCGCGGAACGCGCGGGACTCATGCGAGAGGGCTGCCATGCGCGGAACACTACCGTGCCGCAACCACGGCGCGCCACCCGGCTCCATACGATGTACCGCGTGGCTTCCCCTCCGACCTGTGGACTGATTCGAGCGCCGCAGGGGCTGCGTACCGCGCAGATCTTCATCGCGATCTCGGCGGTGCTGTACGGCACGCAGGGCATCTTCGCGTCGGTGGCGTACGACCACGGGGCATCCGTCGGCGTGCTGCTGGCCGTGCGCGCCGCCCTGTTCCTGGTGCTCGCACTCTTTCTGCTCAATCCAGCGCGTCGCGCGACGCTCCGCGGACATCGCCGGCCGGTGGCGATTGCGTGCTTCACGTCGATCGCGGGGCCCGCGCTCTACTTCGCAGCCGTGCAGCGCATGGATCCGGCGACCGTCACGCTGATCCTCTTCATCTACCCCGCCCTGACCGTCGTCGGCGCCGGACTCCTCGGTCGGGTGCACCTGACTCTGCTGGCCCTGCTGGTGACGTCCGTCACCGTGGTGGGCGTGGCACTCGCGATCGGCAGTCCCGTCGGCTCGATCGACATCGTCGGCGTGCTCCTCACGCTCGCGTTCGCGTGCATCGTCGCGGGGTACTTCCTCGTCGCCGAGAAGGGATTGGAGGGCGTTGACCCCTTGGCCTGGCTCGGCATCACCGTGCTGGCCGCCGCCGTCTTCCTGATCCCAGGCGGCCTCCTCCTCGGCGAGCGCGCCACCCCTGATGCCACCGGCTGGCTCGCGCTGCTCGGCGTGGCGGTCGTGTCGAGCATCATCGCCTGCCTGTTCCAGACGAGCGGCCTGATGCGTCTCGGCAGCGCCGCGACGGCGCTCGTCGCCTGCCTCGAGATCGCGACGGTCGTACTGCTCAGCTATCTCGTGCTCGACGAGCAGCCGGGGCTCGTGTCGCTGATCGGTGCGGTGCTCGTGATCGTCGGTGCGACGCTCGCGCCAATCGCGGTCCGGCGTCGCATCAGCACGGGCGGCTCAGCGGTCAAGCCCGGTGCAACCCCGTAGCGCGTTCCACTCGGCAATGCGGCTGGCGCGCTCGCTGCCCGTAACCGGCACGGGGCGACCACCGGAGATCGTCGCCGGCACGAAGCGGTAGCCGTCGATGCGGCGCCCGGTGGCCGTCACCTCGACGACGCCGGTCTGTGCCGCGATGCCGCCGCCGGTGTAGAACACGAAGTTGCCGAGGCCGTAGTCGACGAACGCGCGGCCGAGCATGCCACCGCCGAGCAGGATGTGCGCGTGCGAGCCGACGATGATGTCGGCACCGGCCTTGACGAGTCGCTTGGCGAGCGTGACCTGCCGCTCGAGCGGGCAGGACTCGAGCTCCTGGCCCCAGTGCAGGTAGACGACGACGGTGTCGCTCGTGCGGCGCACGCGCACGACCTGCTGCACGAGGCGGTTCTCCATGTCGTACTTGGCGCTCGCGACGCCAGTCTGGCGTCCGCGCGCCTCCCACCAGGACAGGAACTCCTCGTCGATCACCTGCGTCGCGCCGATCACGGCGATGCGCTGGCCGTTGATGGTCGTGCGCCACGGACGAAACGCGGCCGCCTCGCTGCGGCCGCCGCCGACGATCGGAACGCCCTTGCGCTTGCCGGCGCGGAGCGTGTCCTCGAGCCCGTCGGCGCCGTAGTCCATGCCGTGGTTGTTGGCGACCGTGACGACGTCGATGCCGCCGCGCTTGATCGCGTCGAGCGCCGAGGCGGGGGCTCGGAACAGGTACTCCTTGTTCGCCGTCGGCGTGCCGCCGTCGGTGATCGCGGTCTCGAGGTTGATCATCGCGACGTCGGCGCGGCGCAGCACCTTGCGGATCGGCGCAAAGACCGAGGCCGGCTCGGACAGATACGAGCGGATCGGCTCTTCGAACATGACGTCGCCGCCGAACGCGAAGGTGACGGGCTGGCCGCTGCCGAGACGCTTCGGGAGGTCGGGCTGCGCCGCCTCGGTGGTGACGGGTGCCTGTTCCGTCGTGACGGGCGCGCTCGTCGTGACGGGCGCGCTCGTCGTGGCCGGCGCGACGGTCGTCGCGGGCGCCGCAGCCGCAGTGTCGTCACCCGACGAGCCGCCGCACGCGGAGGCGAGCGTGGCGACGAGGGCGCAGAGGACGACGGGGACGGCGACGCGGCGCATGGGCTCATTGTTCCCCAGGTTCCTCGGCGTTCCTCGTCCGGGTACGCTGCAAGCAGTCGATTTCGAGGAGAGCTGCATGCGCTGCGTCGTCTATACCGGAGCGGGAGGAAACGAGGTCGTCGCGTGCGAGGAGCGGCCCGATCCGATCTGCGGTGACGAGGAAGTGCTGATCCACGCCGCCTTCGCCGGCATCAACGGGGCGGACATCGCCCAGCGCAAGGGCGCGTACCCCGCGCCTCCCGGCTGGCCGTCGGACATCCCGGGCCTCGAGGTGGCGGGCGTGATCGACCAGGTCGGCTCGAAGGTGCGCGGCTGGCAGGTCGGCGACCGCGCCTACGGGCTGGTCGGCGGCGGCGGGCTCGCCGATCGCGTGGCGGTCCACGAGCGCTGCGTGGTGCACGTACCGTCGCGCCTGGACGCGCGCGAGATCGCGGCGATCCCCGAGGTGTTCATCACCGCCCACGACGCGATCTCGACGCAGGCGGGGCTTCGTCCCGGCGACACGCTGCTGGTGCATGGCGCCGCCGGTGGCGTCGGCTCGGCGGCGGTGCAGATCGGTGTCGCCTCGGGCGCGATCGTGATCGGCGTCTCCCGCCATGCCGAGGGTCGCAAGGCGATCGAGAGCTGGGGCGCGACCGCGATCGACGCGGATGGCTGGGTCGAGTCGGTGCTGGAGCTGACCGGTGGCCGCGGCGCGGACGTCATCCTCGAGCTCGTCGGTGCGCCGAACTTCGAGGGCAACATGCAGGCGATCGCGCGGCTCGGCCGCCTCGCCATCGTCGGCATCGGTGCCGGCCAGAAGGTCGAGCTGATGCTGCGCGATCTGATGACGAAGCGCGCCACGATCTTCGGCACGACGCTGCGCGCCCGCCCGATCGAGGAGAAGGCCGACGCCATCCAGCGCTTCCATCACGAGCTCGGCCCGCACTTCGCGACCGGCCGTCTCAACCCGGTGATCGACCGCTCGTTCCCGTGGTTCGAGGCCGCCGATGCGCTGGCGCATATGGAGGGCTCGGGCAAGGTCGGCAAGGTGCTGCTCGACTTCGCGTCGTAGGCCGACGCACCAATCGAACCTCCGTACGTAAGGGGCGGCGGGTCGGGGCCGACGAGGGGCCAACATGAACTTCCTGCTGCGCATCCCACTTCCCTTCCCGCACCCAAACCGGCAGAATCAGAACGCATGCCCGACGACGCCGCCATCGACATCGACCTCACACGGCGCGCGCGAGCCGCGCATCGTGCGGGCGATCTTGAAGCGGCGAAGCGGTTTGCCGCTCAGCTCTGGCTCCGCTACGAGAACCAGGCCATCCTCGCCTCGCGCCGCGTGGCCCGCGGCGCTGAGAGGGACGACGGGCGGGGGTGCCTCTGCGGGCGCGTCGGCAAGTGGGTCT